>CAMPKU010000152.1 GCA_946887385.1 uncultured Gammaproteobacteria bacterium | reverse complement strand
CGGCGTCGACGGCAACAGCGTGACGCCCGACTGGCCGATGCTGGCCGGCCAGCATGCCGCCTACATCGTCCGCCAGCTCGAGGCCTTCAAGAACGGCGAGCGCACCGATGTGACGATGAAGCCGTTCGCCGACATGCTTTCGGAGCAGGACATGCTCGACGTGGCGGCCTACTTCGAGGCCCAGACGCCGGTGCCGAAGGGCGCGGATCCGGCGCTCGTCACGCTCGGCCAGCAAATCTATCGCGGCGGCGTTCCCGGCCGCGGCGTGCCGGCTTGCATTGCCTGCCACGGGCCGGACGGCGCCGGCAATCCGCTCGCGGCCTATCCGCGCATCAGCAGCCAGCACGCGGCCTACACCTCGAAACAGCTCAACGCCTATGCGGCCGGCGACCGCCGTTCCGACGTAGAATTGAATCAAATGATGCGCAACGTCGCGGAGCTGCTGTTCGAGGACGAGATTCGCGCGCTCGCAAGCTACGCACAAGGACTGAACTAGTGCTGAAAAGGCTCTGGCTGCTCGCTGCTTTCGCGCTCGGCGCGTGCGGCGGGCCTTCGAGCCCCGACGGGGCGGCCGTCGACCCGCTAGCCGCCGACCCCACGGCTGGCCTTGCCGAGACCGAGCTCGTCGCCACGGATCCGTCCGGCGCGCCCACCACGGGCAAGTTCGAGATGGGCGTGCATTACTTGCGCCTCTCGCCCACGCAACCCACGAGCTCGAATCCCGACCAGGTCGAGGTCTGCGAGGTCTTCTGGTACGGCTGCCCACACTGCTTCGCCTTCGATCCGCTGCTCGAGCGCTGGCGGGAGAGCAAGCAGGACTACGTCAGCTTCGTGCGCGTGCCGGCCGTTTGGAATTCCCTGCTGCAGCTGCACGCCCGCGCGTTCTATACGGCCGAGGCGCTCGGCAAGGGCGACGAGATGCATGCGGAGTTTTTCCGCGAGATCCACGACCGCGGCAATGCGCTCGACACGGAAGCGAAGCTCGAGCAGTTCTTCGCCCGATTCGGCGTCGAGCCCCAGAGCTTCAAGACCACGTTCGACTCGTTCGCCGTGCAGGCGAAATTGCAGCGCGCCGACGAGCTGAGCCGCCGGTATCGCATCCAAAGCGTGCCGACGATGATCGTGAACGGCAAGTACACCACCACCGGCGACGGGGTGGCCAGCTACGACGAGCTGCTTGAGCTCGTCGACGAGCTCGCCGCCGCCGAACGCGCCGGCCGGTAGCGCATCAGAGCCGCGCGAGCCGCTCCGCGGCCGCGTCGAGGGTCGCGTTCTCCTTCGCGAAACAGAACCGCACCAGTTTGAGATCGGCGGGCGGCTGCTCGTAAAACACGGAGATCGGGATCACGGCCACGCCGTGCTCGATGGTAAGCCAGCGTGCGAAATCGACGTCGCGCAGCGACGAGATCTCGCCATAGTCGGCAAGCTGAAAATACGTGCCGGCGGCGCGCTGCGGCTTGAACTTCGTGCTGCCGAGCAGCGCGGCGAAATAGTCGCGGCGCTCCTGATAAAACGCCGGCAGATTCTCGTGGTGCTCGGGATGCTCCGTGAGGTACTCGGCGATCGCCTGCTGCAGCGGTGAGGTCGACGCGAAGGTCACGTACTGGTGCACGCGGCGAAGCTCCGCCGACAAGGCGGGCGGCGCGATGCAATAGCCGAGCTTCCAGCCGGTCGCGTGGTACGTCTTGCCGAACGAGAACACCGCGAAGCTTCGCTCGGCAAGCTCCAAGCTCGCGAGCACCGTGGCATGCCGGGCGCCGTCGAACACGACGTGCTCATACACCTCGTCGCTCAAGAAGTAGCAGTCGTACGGCCTAAGCACCGCGGCGAACCGGGCATAGTCGGCAGCCGTGAGCAGCGCGCCGCTCGGGTTGTGCGGCGAGTTCACGATGACGAGCCGCGTGCGCGCCGACAGCGCCGCCTCGAACCGCTCCCAGTCCATACGGAAGCCGGGCCGCTCGAGCGGCACGTGGATCGTGCGCCCGCCAGCCAGCGTGATCGACGGCTCATAGGAGTCGTAGCACGGATCGAAAACGACGACCTCGTCGCCGCGGCGAACGACGGCCTGAATGGCGCAAAAAATCGCCTCGGTGGCGCCGCTCGTGACGGTGATCGCAGCGGCGGGATCCACGCTCACGCCATAGAGCGCCGCGAGCTTGGCCGCGATGGCCGTGCGCAGCGCCACCGATCCCGGCATCGGCGCGTACTGGTGATAACGGCCCCGCAAGCAGACTTCGAGGCGCTCCAGCAGGCCCGCAGGCGGCGAGAAATCCGGGAAGCCCTGCGACAGGTTCACGGCGCGATGCTGCTCGGCGAGCTGCGACATCACGGTGAAGATCGTGGTGCCGACCGTCGGCAGCTTGCTCTCAAGCGGCTTCATCGGCTGCGCGCGCCCGTGGCGGCCCGAAACAGCAGCGTGCCCGCGATCGCGACGGCGATTAGTCCCGCCACCGTCGGCAACCGCCAGGGCAGCGCGAACACTTCCGGGTCGTTGGCGAGCACGATCGGAATGGCCATCAATATGCCGATCAGCGCCTCGCCCGTGATCAGGCCGGCCGCGAACAGCAAGCCCTTCGGCGCGCCGCTGTCGGCTGCGGCCGGACTATGGCGCGACGCAAAATGCGCGACGAGGCCGCCCGCGAAAATCGGCACAGCGAGCTCGAGCGGCAGGTAGATGCCGATCGCAACGGCCAACACCGGCGCGCGGAACGCGGCACGGCGCCGCTTCAGATACAGGTCGAGCGCGACGATCGCCACGCCGACGAGTACGCCCCAGCCGATCATCGCCCACGGCAAGCCGCCCTCGAGCACACCGCGCGCGACGGAAGCCATCAGCGTGGCCTGCGGCGCGAGCAGCGCGGTGGGCTGCTCGGGCGAACGCACCCCGATGCCGTACGCGCTTTGCAGCAAATTCAAAATGGGCGCCATTACGAGCACGGCGGCCACGACGCCGAGCGCTTGGCCGAGCTGCTGCCGCCACGGCGTCGCGCCGAGCAGATAGCCGGCGCGCAGATCCTGCATCGTGTCGCCGCCGATCGCGGCTGCGCAGCAGACGACGGCGCCCACCATGATGGCCGCGGCGGCACCGCCCGTTGCGCCCCGCCCCATCAGCAGCAGCAACAAGAGCGACGTCAGCAGGATCGTCGCGATCGTGATGCCGGAAACGGGGTTGTTCGACGAGCCGACGAGCCCCGCCATGTAGCTGCTGACGGCCGAAAACAAGAAACCCGCCACGACCATCACGAGCGTCATCGCAAGCGCGACGCCCAGCGTGCCGACGATCGCGTAATACAGCGCGGCGATCGGAATCACGAACAGCACGATGCCGCCGAGCACGATGCGCAGCGGCACGTCGCGGTCGCGATGATCCAGGGCCGCGGATCCGCCCGGCGCGGCGCGCAGGCTCGCGCGCACGCCCGACCCCATCGACCCGCGCAGATTCAGCAGCGCCCAAATGCCGCCGACGAGCATGGCGCCCACGCCAAGGAAGCGAATGCGCGTCGACCAGATGGCGCCGGCCAGGTCCGTTGCCGACGCACCGGCCGCGAGCTGCGCCGCGAGCGCCGGGTCGCCGGCCACGTACCACGTCGAGTAGATCGGGATCGCCACGTACCACGAGAACGCACCGCCGATAAAAACGAGCGCTGCCACGTTCAAACCCACGATGTAGCCCACGCCGAGCAACGCCGGCGACAAATTCGTGCCGGCGTAGGCGATCGTGCTGCTGCCGACGTAGGTTGCCGACTGCGCGGTGCCGGGCCACAGCTTCAAGCCCGTCTCGGCGATCTTGATGCCCGCGCCGAGCAGCGCCGCGAGCGCAAGCTGCAGCGCCCCCCGCCCCGGGTTCTCGCCGACTTTGAGCACTTCCGCCGTCGCGGTGCCCTCCGGATACGCAAGCTGCTGCTCGACGATCAACGGACGGCGCAGCGGAATCGTGAATAGCACGCCGAGCAAGCCGCCGAGGCCCGCGATCGCAGTGACCCACCAGTAATCGAAGACGCTCCAATAGCCGAGCAGCACGAGCGCCGGGATCGTGAAGATGACGCCGGCCGCGAGCGCCTCGCCGGCCGACGCAATGGTCTGCACCATGTTGTTCTCGAGGATGTTCGACTTCCGAAAGAGCCGCAGCACCGCCATCGAGATCACGGCGGCAGGAATGGCCGCCGCCACCGTGAGCCCCGCAAACAGGCCGAGATACGCGTTGGCGCCGGCCAACAGCGCCGACAACACCAGACCGAGCACGATGCCTTTGACGGTGAGCTGCGGTAACGGCGGCGTGGCGTTCACGTTCCCTCACTCTCGCTGGCCGGCGAAGCGGCGCAGCGGCTTTGCAAGTACCAGCAACACGAGCCCGACGCCGACGGCGATCAGCGCGATCTGCGTATAGCGCGAAGGCCAGGCGTCGAGAGCCTCCGTGTCGAACGAGCCGGCCACGAGACCAGCGACGGCGCTCCCCAGCGCCGTGCACAGAAACCACATGCCCATCATTTGGCCGACGAAGCGCCGCGGCGCGAGCGTCGTCATGGCGCTCAAGCCCACGGGCGAGAGCGCGAGCTCGCCCATCGTGTGGAACAAGTACGTGAACACGAGCCACGTCGGCAGCACCGAGTTGCCCGCGGCCACGAGCTTCGCTGCTCCGATCATCACGACGAACCCGAGCCCGAGCAGCAGCAAGCCGAAGCCGAACTTGGCCGGCGCCGACGGCTCGAGGTGGCGGCGCGCAAGCCAGATCCAGAACATCGAATAGACGGGCGCCAGCGCGATGAGGAACAGCGGGTTCAACGATTGGAACCACGTGGTCGGGATCTCGAAGCTGCCGAACTGGCGGATCGTGAAGCGCTCCGCAAACAGATTCAGCGACGAGCCGAACTGCTCGAACCCCGACCAGAACACGGCCGAGGCGAGCACGAGCACGAGAATCACCACCACTCGCCGCCGCTCGAGCGCCGTCAAACCGCCCGCGGTGAACAGATAGCCGAAATAAGCCAGCGTGCCGACGGCGAGCGCAACCGTGGTGCCGCGCGCGAGCTCGACGGCGTCGAGCGACACGAGACCGGAGACGCCGGCCCAGAGCAGGCCGAAGGCGGCCGCCACGAGCACCGCGATGACGGACCACGAGCGGACGCGGAACGGCTCGCTGGGCGCGGTTGCCGGCGTCAGGCCCGCCGAGCCCAAATGCCGCTGCATGAGACGGTACTGCACGAGCCCGGCCGCCATGCCGACGCCGGCGGCCGCGAACCCGTAGCGCCAGTCGTAAGCCGCCAGCAGCCCGCAGACGATGGGGCCGAGCACGGCGCCGATGTTGATGCCCATGTAGAAGATCGTGAAGCCCGCGTCGCGGCGCGGGTCGTTCGGCGCGTAGAGCTCGCCGACGATGGCGCTGACATTCGGCTTCAGCAAGCCCGTGCCGAGCACGACCAGCATGAGGCCGCCGAAGAACGCCGCCGTGCTGTCGATGGCGAGAACGAAGTGCCCGCACATGATGATCACGCCGCCGACGAAGATCGCGCGGCGCGCACCCCAGAGCCGGTCCGCGATCCAGCCGCCAGGCAGCGATAGCAGGTACACGAAGGCCGTGTAGAGGCCGAAGATCGCCGTTGCCGCCTGATCGCTGAGGCCGTAACCGCCGCGCACCTGATCGGTCATGAACAGCACGAGCAGCGCTTGCATGCCGTAGAAGCTGAACCGCTCCCACATCTCCGTGAAGAACAATGTGGCAAGCCCGCGCGGATGGCCGAACAGCTCGGCACGCTCGGCGGCCAGCGCAACGCTCATGAACGGGTTTTCTCGGGCAGCAGCACGCGGGCCATGAACAAGCCGCTTTCGTAGAGCAAATACATCGGGATCGCCAGCAACGTCTGCGAAAAGACGTCGGGCGGCGTGAGCACCATGCCGACGACGAAGGCGCCGAGGAACACGTACGGCCGCGCCTGCTTCAAGGCTTTGAGCGACACGAGGCCGCTCCAGATCAGCATCACGGTGGCAATCGGCGTCTCGAAGGCCAGGCCGAACGCCAAGAAGATACCGAGCACGAAGCTCAGATACGCGCTGATGTCGGGCGTCATCTCCACCCCGCCCGGCGTGACGCTGGCGAAGAACGCGAACATCACGCGAAAGACGATGAAGTACGCGAACGCAATGCCCGCGTAGAACAGCGCGATGCTCGAGGCCATCAGCGGGATCGCGAACCGCTTCTCACGCTTGTAGAGGCCGGGAGCCACGAATTGCCAGACTTGATAGAGCACCACCGGCATCGCGATGAACAGCGCAACGAAAAACACCGTCTTGAACGGCGTGAGAAACGGCGCCGCCACGTCCGTGACGATCATCTCGGAGCCTTCCGGCAGCGCGTCGCGCAGCGGCTTCGAGACGAACTCGAACACGGGGTTCATGAACGGCATGAGGCACAGCAGCACGACGATGACGGCGAGTGCCGCTTTCATGATGCGCGAGCGCAGCTCGAGCAAATGGGACATGAGTGTCCCTTCCGCGAGCTGCTCCTCGGGCTCGTCGGCCTTGGCGCTCATCTCACGTTTGCGTGTCCGTCGTTTCGAGCCGCTCGCGCGCGCTCGACCCGGCGGCAGTATGGCGAGCCGGGGGCTCGCCGCTATCCGAGGGTTCGCTTGATGCGGCCGTTTCGGCGGGTTCGGCCGGTTCGGCGGGCTTGGCGGGCGGCGCAATCGTAGGCTCCGGCTCCGCGGGCGTAGCCGTGGTGTCGGCCGCCGGCGGCGACGCCGACGGCGTGTTCGGCTGCGCAGGCGTGCGGGGCGGGGGCGGCGGCTCCAAATCGGCGAGCTCGATCTCGCGCTCGAGCTGACGACGCAGTTGCGTGGCCGTGCGGCGCGCTCGGCCTACCCACTTGCCGATCTCCGCGGCCACCTTCGGTAATCGCTGCGGACCGAGGACGAGCAGACCGATGATTGCGCAAAGAACAAATTCGGGAAGGCTGAGCTCGAACATCGAGGCGTCCGCGGGCTATGCGCTGCGGCTCTTGTCCTTCTTTCGCTCCGGGAACTCCGCGTCTTGCTCGTCGCTCTCGAGGCGCTCTTGCTCCGCCACTTTCGCTTTGTCCTCGTCGGTGTCCATGGCCTTCTTGAACCCCTTGATGGCACTGCCGAGGTCGCCGCCGATCGACTTCAAGCGCTTCGTGCCGAAGATCAGCACGACGATCAACAGCACGATCGCCAACTGCCAGATGCTGATTCCGCCGAGTCCCATGGTCGATGCTCCGTTTGATCCGTCTTTGCGCTACGCCCTCAATGATACGCCAATCGATTTCAGGCCACGGGCCGACCGGGTGGCACTTGCAGCCAAAACGTGACGGGGCCGTCGTTCGTGAGCGTGACCTGCATATCGGCGCCGAAGCGGCCGCAGGCGTGCGGAACGCCCGTCGCCGCCACCGCGGCCACCAAGGCGTCGAACAGCTGGGCGCCTTCAGCCGGCGGCGCGGCGCGCGAAAAGCTCGGGCGCAAGCCGGCGGCCGTGTCGGCGGCCAAGGTGAACTGCGGCACGAGCAGCAGCGCGCCGCCCACGTCGCGGACGGAGCGATTCATTTTGCCGGCGGCGTCGGCGAAGACTCGATAGGCCACGAGCCGCGCGGCCAATTTCACGGCCTGCTCCGGCCCGTCGTGACGCTCGATTCCCGCCAATACCAGGAGTCCTGTCCCAATTTTCGCGACTATAGCGCCGTTTATAGCCACCTCTGCCCCACTTACTCGTTGTATTAGGCCAATCACGGGCTATATCCATTTTTAAGCGCGAATCTGCCGCTGGTTCCCATTTTCACTGCACTTTCAGCGCCGTATTGGCTATCAAGTGGTAAATGACGGTTGGCCACACCGCTTCGCCATACACCGCTCCACGCGCAAATTCCGCGCTACTGAGACCGAATTGCGCGCGCCGCCCGTGCCGCATCGCCATAACCTCTGCTACCATCGCCCTGTTCCTTTGCATTCTGCGTTCAGGAGCCGAAACCGCAATGAGACGGACCTTTTGGGTGCTCGCGCTGGGCGGACTATTGCTTAGCAGCCCTGCATGGAGCCAGGAGTGTTCCCTTGTCATCGAAGGGAACGATCAGATTCAGTTCAACACGAAAGAGCTGCGCGTCAGCAAGAGCTGCAGTGAAGTTACGGTCACGCTGAAGCACACCGGCCAACTCGCAGCGAACGTCATGGGGCACAACTGGGTGCTCACAGCCACGGCCGATTACCAAGCAGTCGCTACGGCCGGACAAGCCGCCGGACCTCCGAACTACGTTCCAGCCGGCGACGCCCGCGTACTCGCCGCCACGAACGTCATCGGTGGCGGACAAGAAACGTCAGTGAAGTTCGATCTCTCGAAGCTGACGCCCGGCGGCGATTACACCTATTTCTGCTCGTTTCCTGGTCACTTTGTGTTGATGAACGGCAAGCTGATCGTCGAATAAGCGTCCGCAACAGCGGGCCGAGCCGTTCTTCGATACTAAGGCCGCGACGACAGATCGTGCGCCATATGTTTTGGGGGGTTTTTGGGTCATGGTGGCTCTCGCAGTCGTCTTAGTCCTGCTCGTAATCGGTTCGCTGATTTTCCACTTCGCCAGCTCGTCGCTCGGGTGGTATTTCACTCCGCTCGCTTCGAACTGGTCCGAGATCGACTTCACGGTCGATATCACGTTCTGGGTCTGCGGCATCGTCTTCGTCGCCGTCAATCTCTTCACGGCCTATTGCGTCTGGCGGTTCCGGGCACGCCCCGGCAACAAGGCGCACTACGAGCCCGAGAGCGCCAAGCTCGAGATCATACTGACGGCCGTCACCACCGTCGGCGTTGCCGCCATGCTCACGCCCGGCCTGTTCGTGTGGGCCGATTTCGTTCGCGTGCCCGAGGAGGCCACCACGGCCGAAGCGGTCGGCAAGCAATGGCACTGGAGCTTTCGCCTACCCGGCGCGGATAACCTGCTCGGCAACAGCGACGTGCGGCACATGAGCGTGGAGAATCCGCTCGGCGTCGATCCGGCCGATCCCGACGGCCAGGACGACATCGTCATCGCGAGCCCGATCCTGCACCTGCCCGTCGATCAGCCCGTGCGCGTGTTGTTGCGCTCCACCGACGTGCTGCACAACTTCACGGTGCCCCAGTTCCGCGTGAAGATGGACCTGGTGCCCGGGCTCATCACGTATCAATGGTTTACGCCCACGGTGCCGGGTACCTACGAGGTGCTCTGCGAGGAGCTCTGCGGCACGGGGCACTTTGCGATGCGCGGCAAGGTCGTAGTCGATGAGCCGGCCGCGTATCAAGCATGGCTCGCGAATCAGCCGACGTTCGCCGAAACGCAAAATCGGCCCGTCGGTAACGCGGCCGCGGGCGCTGCCAACTACGCAGTCTGCTCGGCGTGTCACGGCGCGCAGGGCGAGGGCAACCAGCAGCTGAACGCGCCCAGGCTCGCGGGTCTCGACGTTTGGTATGCGCGCCGGCAGCTCCTGCACTACCAGACGGGTGTGCGCGGGACCACGCCGGGCGACCAGTTTGGGCCGCAGATGGTGCCGATGTCGCAGGTCGTCGCCGACCCGGCAACGCGCGAGAATGTGCTCGCGTACATCGCAACGTTGCCGGTCAACCCGTCGCCGATCACGGTCAGCGGCGGCGACGTGGACCGCGGGCGCAGGCTGTACTTCACCTGCTCCACGTGCCATGGGGTACAAGGGCAGGGCCGCTGGGGAACCAATGCGCCGCGGCTGGCCGGCATGAATGACTGGTACCTCGAGCGGCAGCTACAGTATTTCAAGGAGGGCGTGCGCGGCAGCCATCCGGACGATATCTACGGCGACCAGATGAACTTGGTCGCCAACGTCCTCGTTGGGGAAAATGCGATCAAGGACGTCGTCGCCTACCTCAACACGCTGCGGTAACGGGACGAGAGATCGAGCAAACACTGGCTGGCGGCCCCGCAGCCGCCGCCCCGTAGTCGAAAGGAAAAGTCGTCATGGCATACGTCGCAATCGCCGATCGTGATCATCACCTGCACGATCCGCAAACGTTCATCGAGAAATACGTCTGGAGCCAAGACCATAAGGTCATCGCCATCCAGTACGGCAGCGTCGCCATCGGCGTGGGGCTCGTGGCGCTCGCGCTGTCGCTGCTGATGCGGCTTCAGATCGGCTTTCCCGACACCTTCAGCTTCATCACGCCGTACAACTATTACCAGTTCGTGACGATGCACGGGATGATCATGGTCATCTACCTGCTCACGGCGTTGTTCCTCGGAGGGTTCGGAAATTACTTGATTCCGCTCATGGTGGGCGCGCGGGACATGGTGTTTCCGTACCTCAACATGCTGAGCTTCTGGGTCTACTTGTTGTCCGTGATCATTCTGCTCAGCAGCTTCTTCGTGACGGGCGGCCCGACGGGCGGCGGCTGGACTTTGTATCCGCCGCAAACCGTGCTCGAAGGCACGCCGGGTTACGACTGGGGCATCTTGCTGATGCTGCTGTCGCTCGCAACCTTCATCGTCGCGTTCACGATGGGCGGCCTGAACTACATCACCACCGTGTTACAAGCCCGCTGCCGCGGCATGACGTTGATGCGGATGCCCCTGTCGGTGTGGGGTATTTTCGTCGCCACGATCTTGGGCTTGCTCGCGTTCCCGGCGCTGCTCGTGGCCGCCATCATGATGCTGCTCGACCGCGCGATCGGCACGAGCTTTTTCATGCCGGCGCTGATGTCGCTCGGCGAGATCAACGACAGCGACGGCGGCAGCCCGATCTTGTTCCAACACCTCTTCTGGTTCTTCGGCCATCCCGAGGTGTACATCGTCGCGCTGCCGGCCTTCGGCATCGTGTCGGATCTCCTAAGCACGCATGCGCGTAAGAACATCTTCGGCTACCGCATGATGGTGTGGGCCATCGTCGCGATCGGCGCGC
>CAMPKU010000151.1 GCA_946887385.1 uncultured Gammaproteobacteria bacterium | reverse complement strand
GCTCGTGGCCGTAGCAGGTGCGGTGCTGCTCCTTTGCTGTGCCAACGTGGCGGGGCTGATGCTCGTGCGCAGCACGGCGCGAACGGGTGAGATCGCCGTGCGAGCGTCCATGGGCGCGACACGTGGCCGCCTTGCGTCGCTGCTGCTCGCCGAGTCGCTCGTGCTCGCGTTGCCGGCCGCCGTTCTGAGCCTGCCTATCGCGTGGCTGACGCTGCGCGCCGTCGCCAGCGGAGTTCCTGGTATACCGGCGGCCGCCTTCGACGTGGAGCTGAGCCTCGCGCCGGCGCTCGTCGCGATCGGCACTGCAGTGATGTCCGCCCTAGTGTGCGGGGTCTTCCCGCTTCGGGACGCGCTCCGCACCGATCCGGGGAGGACGCTGCAGGCGTACGGCGTGAGGCAAACACCGGCGCGCAGCGTCACGCGCTTTCGCTCGGTACTCGCAACGTCGCAAATCGCGCTGTCGATGGCGCTGCTCGCCATCACCGGCGTCTTCGCACAAAGCTTGGCGAACATCGCGCGCCTCGATCTCGGCCTCGACCTCGACTCGGTCGTCATGGTCTCGCTCTCGCCCAGAACAGCTTCGGCGAGTTTCCTCGATCGCCTGGACGAGGAGCTGAGGGCGATTCCGGGAGTATCGTCCGTAGCTTCATCGGAGGTTCCCCTGCTCGCGGGCGGCGGGTTCGAAGGCCGGGCCGCCGTCGAGGGGCTGGAGACGGACCCGCAGCTCATCTCGACGAACTTCGTCAGCCCCGGCTACTTCGAGATGTTCGGCATCGCGGTGCTCGCGGGCCGTGGGTTCCGCGAAGCGGATGCCGAGCGGCAGGTGGCCGTCGTCAATCAACGATTCGCCGAGCGCGTCGGCCTCGGCCGAAATATCGTCGGGCGCCGCATCGCGGACTTGGACCTCGAGATCGTCGGGATGGTCGCGGACGCGCAATCCGAGATAGTCACCGGCGAGATCGGAGCGCAAGTGTTTCGGCCGAGCCCCGTTCGCTTCGGCTCCACGTTTTATGTTCGAGGCTCCCAACCGCCGGAAGAGCTGCTGAGCACGATTCGCGAGAAGGTCGCCCGACTCGATTCGAGCGTCGCGATCACACGTCTAGTCACGATGGAGGAGCAGTTCCTCGCGAACATCGGCACGGAACGATTCGTCGCCGGCGCGTCGACGGGGTTCGCAGTGCTCGCGACCGTTCTGGCCGCGCTCGGCCTCTACGGCGTGCTGGCGTACGCCGTCGCGCAGCGGTCGCGGGAGATCGCGTTGCGCTTCGCGCTCGGAGCGCCGGCGCCGCGCATCCGCCGCATGGTGCTGCGCCAGATCGCGGCGATGGCCGCGGTTGGCATCGTGCTCGGGACGGTCGTCGCCGTGCTGCTCGGCCGTGCAGCGCAGAGCCTGTTGTTCGGCGTCGCGGCGGCAGATCCGTTGGCACTGGCTGCGGCTGCGGTCGTGCTCGGCGTCGTCATGCTCGGCGCTGCCTACCTTCCGGCCCGGCGCGCGTCGCGCGTCGATCCGATGAGCGTGTTGCGATACGAGTGACCTTCAGCTTGCGATCACTAATGTCTCGCCGCCCGCTCCTGGCGCCAGATGGCCCGCGTCGCCATCACACCCACGCCGATCCCTGACAACGCAAGCCAAGGAAGGAAACTGACCACGACGGCAAATACTTAGCCGGCACGCTCGAGGGCAAGGATTTGCTTCTTGACCGAAGCTGGAAAATCGACGAATACGAAGTGGCTCTTGTGATACAGATAGTCTTCACCACTCTCGTCGATGATGCGGACGAAATCGTCCTTTGCCGCTCGGCGATCGGGAATCAGGCGGTACACCTTTCCGGGAATGAGTGACGCTTTGTACTCGCCGTTATCTATACACAATGCAAATGGCTTAGTCGGTTGTTTCATAGGTCGTCGAGGTACTGTTTGATTTTCAGATCCCTTCTACCGATGCCGTGCGCTTCGTACCAATGCAGCTCCACCTTATGTTGCGCACCGTTTGGTAGCCGGACTGTCGCGATTCCTTTCAGCTTCCGCCAACGGCCGCGACCATAAGCTTTGCGAAGATACGTTCGGATTTTAACACCCACCCCGCGCGCGATGACATCGACATCGTCGATCGAACCGATGACCTCGAATTCCATGTTGACCGACTTCAAGCCCGGCGAAGCATCGTGCGCAAATGTAGCCCAGCTAATAAGCAAGCGCTACGCGCGAATCTACTCATAACGCGCCGCTTCTCAAAGTGCCTGCGAACGAGCGGGCGGCCCCACTGACGCGACTTACTGCCTTGGGGAGAAAGGCATCTCGATTTGCCCCACGCGACTGCGCGCTCGCGATGCCGTGTCGCGGCTCCCATCATGCGGGCACGCTAGGAATGGACACGGATCCGATGCGGTTCGGCGACGAATAGCTGGTCGCAAAAGAAGAAGCGTAGGCATGCGCGCCGGCAGCGGCCTCGAAGTTAGCCAAGCACCGCGCAATACTTCGAACAAGCAAGGACGTCTTCGGCGGTGAGGTCGGGAAACTCGCGCAGAATGTCTTCTGCGGAACCTCCGGCGGCCACGTAGCCGGATCAAAGAGGGGACGGATTAATTTTCTGCGGAAGCGCAGAAAATAAATCCGTCCCCTTTTAGCTTTTAGCGCAACTGCTGATTAGGTTGCCGACCGCTTCCGCTGTGCCGCGTAGTCTCTGAGCGCTTTATTGACAGCGGCCGAGTCAGGAAAGAGCTCGCGCAAGTCGCGGTCGATAAGAACCAAATTGGTACCTTCCTCCCGATAGCGCTTCGCATACTTTCCCCGCTCGCCGGACTTGATCAGATCGGCGGAGTACTCAGCACGCAGCTCGTCTTTCTTACTGCTCATAAGCGCGACGCTCACTTGGCGTCATGGGCCTTGCGTTGATGATCCGAATTCTATCACCGCGATCTGTGAACGATACGATCAAAGGCCTACCGGCCTTGGTGACACCGAAGATTAGCGACCGTTCTTCTTCCGCGGAATGATCAGGATCGGCTACCGTAGAGGAATAATCATCAGCAAAGACCTCCGTGGCCTCCTCGAACGCGACACCATGCTTGTGTTCGTTGGCGGCGGCCTTCTCGGGGTCCCATTCGAAGTCCATGCAGCCCTCTCACTGCGGCCCTGACTGTCACTGGAAACGGATCATAGGCGCAGCCCAAACTTGAGCGCTACGCACAAATCTAGGCACAACGTCCTGATTGTCGGTTCAGAGGAGCGGAGTCGGACGCGCCGCAAACAATGGTGACAGTTCCCCCACCCACAGACGCGCACGCCGCCCGGATGCCGCGCGTCATTCGCGTCGATGACTGCTCGCTAAGATAATTCCGTCCCGGATAACACGGGCGCAGAAAATAAATCCGTCCCCTTTTAGCGGTCGTCCCCTTTTAGCGGTCACTTTTAGCGTTCGGCGCCTTCGATGGGGGCTTGGCCGGTGGGGGCGGCGCGCAGGGCGGCTTCGACGCCGAGGCGGATGAAGGTGCTCTCGGGCGGCGCTTGGAAGAAGGTGAAATCGGCGCGGTCGCGCCACGCGAGCGGGCCGCCGAGCTTGCGGCCGGCTTCGAGCGTCGCATCGTGGATCGTCGTCACCATCGCTTCGTAGTCGGGCTGGCCTTGGCGCATACCTGAGAAGCTGCCGAGGTCCGTGCTGGCTGCGAAGACCACGTCGACGCCCGGCACGCTCGCGATCTCGTCCGCGAGCGCCACGCCGGCCGGCGACTCGATCATGGCGACGATGACCATGTTGTCGTTGGCCGTCTGTCGATAGGTGTTGCCGTACAGCGCACCGTACTGGCCGTTGCCGAGGCTGCGCTTACCTTGCGGCGGGTACATCGTGTACTCGACGGCGCTGCGAATCTCTTCGACGCTGTCGACGAGCGGGATGATGATGCCGAGCGCGCCGATGTCGGTGGCCTTCTGAATGTCCCCCGGTGTGGAGTCCGGCACGCGGATGAACGGCACGGCGGGTGCGTCGCGGCACGCCCAGATCATCCGCGCCACCTCTTGATAGGTGAGCGGGCTGTGCTGCATCTCGATCCACAAAAAATCGAAGCCCGAGCGCGCCATCGCGCAGTAGATATCGGGATCCGCCGACGTGACGGTGCCGCCGACGATCTGCTCGCCGCGATCGAGCTTCGCTTTGGCGGCGTTATACGCACGCGGCGCGGCGTTCTGCTGTGCTACGACGCTCGTGGTCAATGCCGCCGCGGCCAACGCGGCGCCGACTAATGTCGAGCGTGTCATGGCTAAAACCTCGTGCCGTCGGTGGTGATGACGCCCAGCGCGTAACCGCCGTCGCTGCCGTCGCGCGTCGGCGCGGCCACCAACGTGATCTTGTCGCCCACGTTCACCATCCCGTCGCGCCAACCGCCGCGGTAATAGTTGTTGCGGCTGTGCCCTTCGAACTCGACGTCGCGCGTGCCTTTCTCGTCGGTGATTTCGAGCACGATCTTCGTGTGCGGATTGGCCGGCTCCCATTCCTTGACGATGCCGGTGACCAGATTGTCGCGAATCGACAGATCGAAGCGAATGGCCGAATGGTGCGCCAGCGCGGCGCACGGCGCCAACACAAGCGCGAACGCCAGTCCGATCGACTTATTCATCGCAACCCCCCTCGGGCCGCTCAGCCCGCGTCGCCTTGCCCCTGACGCAACCGATCGAGATGCTCTTCCCACGCGGGCTCGTTGCACTCGTACGGCAACAAGCGCACGCCGGGCAGGAATTGCCACTTCTTCTCGGCCGTGATCGGCTGAGTGTAGAAGTCGGGATCCGTCATCGTCATCTTCGACGTGAGCACCTTCGTGCCGTCGTCGTTCACGGCCAGCGAGTACTCCTCGACGATCTTCGCGTTCTCACTGTGCGGATAGCGGCCTTGATCGACGGCTTCTTTCAGATGCGTGGTCTCGACGATCAGCGTGTCGCCTTCCCAGCGGCCGACGGAGTAACCGTTGCGGTCCGGGAACAGATCGGATTCATCGGCTGGCTCGCCCAAATAGATGCGGCGAATCTCGGCGTGCGCTTCGAACACGACGAGGATGAGGTTGTCGTGCTGCACGATCTCCATCGGGTAGCCGCCTGAGCCCAGCATCGAGCCCGGCATGCCGGTGCCGAGGCAGTGCCCGCCCGGCGTGTCGCCGCGCGGATCGACGAGCGCGTGGTAGGCGTCCACTTTGGCCTTCGCCTCGGGCCGCAGCGGCAGCGCCTGCGCCGCGCCACCCCGCCCCGGCGGAGCCGCGCCCGGGCCGCGGTACGTGCCCCACACGCCCGTGAAATCGGGCCGTTCTGCTGCGAACACGGCGCCGGTGACACACGCACCGAGCAAGGCGGCGCCGAGCTTGAGCTTGAGGCTGACTGACGACATGGAAGGTCCTCGCGGGGTTTCGGCCGAGCATAGGGGCGCCTCGCGCGGAGCGTCAACGGCTACGACAATTCTTGACGCCTCCGGCCTACGTCAGCTCGAAGGCGCGTGCGCCCGCAAGACGTCCAGGAACCGCCCGCCGTAGCGCGAGAGCTTCGTCTGCCCCACGCCGCCGATCGCAAGCAACCCCGATTCGTCCGCGGGCCGCGCGGCGGCCATTTCACGGAGTGTGGCGTCATGGAAGATGACGTACGGGGGCACATTGAGCTCGGCAGCGAGCTGTCGCCGGCATTCGCGCAGCGCCTGCCAAAGCGGCTCGTCGGCGGACGCGATCTCGCTCGTTGCCGTGCGCGGCGCGCGCGACTTGCGCGCCGCCGGCGTCTTGGCATCCTCGCGCACGCGCAGCGTGGTTTCGCCGCGCAACAGCGTGCGGCTCGCCTCGGTGAGCGCCAAAGCTCCGAAGCCTTCATGGTCGACGCGCACGTACCCCTGCACCAAGAGCTGGCGCAGCAACGAGCGCCACGAAGCGACGGGAAGCTCGCTGCCCACGCCGAACACGGACAACCGCTCGTGCCGATGCCGCGCGATCTTCTCCGTGGCTTGGCCGAGCAGCACGTCGATCACATGCGCCGCGCCGAACATCTGCCCCGTGCGGTAGATCGCCGACAGCAGCTTGCGGGCGGCTTCCGTTCCGTCCCAGGTGACGGGCGGGCTCGTGCAGTTGTCGCAGTTGCCGCACGGCTCGGTGCGCGGCTCGCCGAAGTACTCGAGGAGCGGCCGGCGCCGGCACTCGGTGGCCTCGCACCAGCCGAGCAATGCATCGAGCTTCGCCCATTCGCGGCGCTTGTGCTGCTCGTCGGCCTGCGATCCGGCAACGAATTGCTTGAGCTGCACCACGTCCTGGAGCCCGTACACCATCCAGGCGTCGGCCGGCTGGCCGTCGCGGCCCGCACGGCCCGTTTCTTGGTAGTACGCCTCGATGCTCTTCGGCAGATCGAGGTGGGCCACGAAACGAACGTCGGGCTTGTCTATACCCATGCCGAACGCGATCGTCGCCACCACGATCAGCGCATCCTCCACAAGGAACCGCCGCTGGTGCTCGGCGCGCGTTTCGGCCGGAAGGCCGGCGTGATACGGCACGGCCGCGAAACCCTGCTCCGCGAGCCACGCCGCCGTGCTCTCGGTCTTGTCGCGCGACAAGCAATAGACGATGCCCGGCTCGCCGCGGTGACCCTCGAGTAACGCACGCAACTGCCGCCGCGCGTCCGTCTTCGGCTGCACGGCGTAACGGATGTTCGGGCGGTCGAAGCGCTCCACGAACACACGCGGCGCATCGAGCTCGAGGCGCGTGACGATCTCGTTGCGCGTGGGCAGCGTGGCCGTTGCCGTGAGCGCCATGCGCGGCACGCCGGGCAGCCACTGTTTCAGCGCACCCAAGCCGAGATACTCCGCCCGGAAATCATGGCCCCACTGCGAAACGCAGTGCGCTTCGTCGATGGCGATGATCGACACCTGCACTTCGCGCAACAGCGCCAACGTTTCGTCTTGCAGCAACCGCTCGGGCGCCAGGTACAGAAGATCGAGCTTGCCGCGGCGCAGCGCCGCGATGACGTCGTCTTGCTCTCTGCGGCGCAGCGTTGAGTTCAGGAATGCGGCGGCCACGCCCGCCTCGCGCAGCGCCCGCACCTGATCCTCCATGAGCGCGATCAGCGGCGACACGATGATGCCCACACCGTCGCGCACGATGGCGGGGATCTGGTAGCACAGCGACTTGCCGCCGCCCGTGGGCATGAGCACGAGCGCATCGTCGCCGGCAAGCGCGGCAGCGATCACCGCCTCTTGGTGCCCGCGAAAGCTCGCGTAGCCGAAAACGTCGTGCAGCACTCGACGAGCGTTTTCCAGAGGCGCTGGCGGCATCGGGATGGCGGATCCGTAGGGAATCGGGCCGTGATGATCGCACAGCGCAACAGCCCAGGGCAGCCGTGAAACTGCACGTAGGAGCCAGTAACCTTCGCCAGCTAGCGTGGGCGCCGGACCTGCCGCCGAGCGGTGCCTTTAACGCCCTGCCGAGCCTCCGTTTCACGGCGATCTCGTATAGTAGCGCTCGAGATCAAGGAGCATCTCCGCCCATATGCGAGTACTGATCGCCGAAGACGAGCGCCGAATGGCGGAGCAGTTGCGCCGCGGCCTCGAGCGCGAGGGCTACTCCGTGCTGGTGGCCGCCGACGGCCAACAAGCGCTCGACCTGGCGCGCAACAGCGAACACGACCTCATGATCCTCGATTGGATGCTGCCCAAGCTCGAGGGAATTGAAGTGGCGCGGCGGCTTCGGCAAGCCAACGTGGCCACGCGCATTCTGATGCTGACGGCCCGCGATGCCACCCCCGACATCGTCACCGGTCTCGATTGCGGCGTCGACGATTACTTGAGCAAGCCGTTTGCGTTCGAAGTGCTGCTTGCCCGGCTGCGCGCTCTGGCGCGGCGGATTCCAGCGACACAGCTGCCAGTGCTCGCGCTGTCCGATCTGGCTCTCGATCCCGCGACGCGACAAGTCATGCGCGCCGGAGCCCCGATCAAGCTCAGCACCAAGGAGTTCAGCCTGCTGCACTTCCTCATGCACCGCGCCGGACAAACAGTACCGCGCCAGACGTTGATCGAAGCCGTATGGGGCTACGACAGCAGCATCGAAAGCAACACTCTCGACGCGTTCATCCATCTCTTGCGTTCCAAAATCGACGCCGAGCAACCCGTCAAGCTCATCCACACCGTGCGCGGCGTCGGCTACTGCGTGCGCGCCGAGCAGCCGTGAGCCTGCGCTCCATCGGTGCCCGGCTCACGCTGTGGTACACCGGCGCATTCGCGATTGGCTTTGCCGTGCTGGCCACGGCGATGTGGTTCGGAGTGCAGCGTAGCCTCTACCACGCGATCGACGACACATTGCTCGAGCGCGCTGCCGGCATCGAGCGGTTTATCGAGGACCACAAGACGCGGCTCGACGTGGATGAGGTGAAGGAGGAGTTTCGCGCGCATGGCGAGCTGTTCCAGGTGTTCGACGCCGACGGCGCGCTCGTACACCGCGGGACGGCCCTGGCCGGCGCAATGATTCCTCTCGCCGCGGACGGCGCGGACCGCTTCGAGAACGCGCTCGCCGGCGGCGAGCCTATGAGATTCGCTTCACACCTGATCGAGATCGACGGCCGCCCGTTCACGATCCAGGTAGCCGCACCGCTGCACGACTTACAGGAAGGGCTTCGCGAAGCGGCCTGGATGCTCGTTTGGATGTTCCCGCTCATGCTCGTGCTGGCCGCTACGGGCGGATACTGGCTTGCGCGACGCGCGCTGGCCCCCGTCGATGAAATCGCACGGACCGCGCGCTCGCTTTCGGCCGACAATTTATCGGCACGTCTACGCGTGCCGCGCACGAACGACGAGCTCGAGCGCTTGTCGACAACGCTGAATGAGATGCTGTCACGGCTCGAGACGGCGTTCAGTCGGATATCGCGGTTCACCGCCGACGCCTCACACGAGCTGCGCACGCCGCTCGCCGTCATGCGCACGACCGCCGAGGTTGCGCTGCGCGCTCCCGATCGTGACGGCGGCGAGGCGCGCGCGGCGCTCGAGCAGATCATCGCGGAAGTGGAGCGCACCTCGCACCTCACGGAGAACCTATTGCTGCTCGCGAAGGCCGACTCGGGCGCTGCGGCGCTGCAACGCCACAACGTCGACTTGGCTGCGGCGGTCGGCGAAGCGTGCGCGCAAGCCGAAGTGCTCGCACGAGTGAAGGGCCTCGAGTTGGCGGTGGAGCTGTCCTCGGAATCGCGCATGCATGTCGGCGGAGACCTGCACGCCCTGCGGCGGCTGTTCTTGATACTGCTCGACAACGCGGTCAAGTACACACCGGCCGGAGGACGGATCGACGTCGGCCTGCGGGAGCAAGGCGACAGCGTCGTCGGCGAGGTCCGCGACAACGGCATCGGCATCTCACCTGAGGACATCCCGCACGTGTTCGACCGATTTTATCGCACCGATCGCGCGCGCTCGCGTGAGCATGGCGGCGCCGGGCTCGGGCTTGCCATTGCACGTTGGATCGCGGAGTCGCATGGCGGTGCGATCACGGTTACCAGCGAGGTCGAGCGCGGCTCGCGATTCGAGGTGCGGCTACCCCTGAGGTAAAGTCGTCCGGTGCCACCGACGCACTACGGCATGCCAGCCGAGGCCGAACGCAATGAGCGCCAAGCCCGCCAGCCACACGCGGACGTCCACCCAAAACGCGAGCCCGAGGCAGGCGATCAAGCCGGCGATAGCCACGGAGCGCGGATAGCGCCGTTCCACGGCGGGCATGCGCAAGGCCGCTAGGTTCGTGAGTGCGTAGTAAATCAACACGCTGAACGCGCTGAACGACCAGGTTGTCCGCACGTCGCCGATTGCTGCGGTACCCGCTACGACCACGCCGACCGCAAGCACGGCCCAGTAAGGGCTCTTACCGTGCGCGTCCACGGTCGAAAGCACGCGGAACAAATCACCGCGGCGGGCCATCGCGAGCACGACGCGAGACAAACCGAGAATCAGGTTCAGCAGCACGCCTAGCATTGCAGTCAGCGCGCCGATCGTCAGCACCGCGCTCGCGCCCGGAGCGGCGAATCTCTCGGCGACGACCGCGAGCGGAGCCGCCCGATCTTCGGTGGCGGCGAGCAGTCCGTCGCTTCCCGCAACGCCGATGGCGACGGCTGCGACAGCGCCGTACAGAAGCATCACGAGCACGGCCGCCAGCACGATCGCCCTCGGGATCGTACGCTGCGGATCGCGGACTTCCTCGCCGAGTGTCGCGATGCGCGCGTAGCCGGTGTAGGCGACGAACATCAGCGCGGTGGCCTCGAGCAGAGCAGCGATGCCGACGGCACGGCCGGCGACGGCGAAGGACGGCGATAGGTTACTCGTCTGTACCGACGGAATACCGGCAACAACGAAGAACGCGAGTGCGACCAGCGTAACGGCGACGATCGCGGCGTTCGCGGTGTTCGAGCGCCGCAGTCCCGTAACGACGACGCCCGTGAGCACGGCTACGGTGCCGAGCGCGAGCGGTACGAGATAGTCGCTTTCTTGCTCGAGCGCGTGCAGTGCGTAACCCGAGAACCCGAGCGCTGCCGTGGCCGCCGAGGCAGACTTCGCGACGAGGAACACCCAGCCGGCCGTGAAGCCGGCCCACGAGTTGAGATAGCGGTAGCCGTACTCGTAGGTGCCGCCGCTCACAGGATGCACTGCAGCCAGCTGCGCGCTCGAGAGCCCGTTGCAGAGCGCGACGCCGGCCGCGAGGGCGAGCGCCACGAGCACGGCGGGGCCGGCGATCCCGGCGGCAAGCCCGAGGCTCACGAATACGCCCGTGCCGATCATCGCGCCGAGGCCCATGAGCACGGCCCCGGGCGTGCCGACCTCGCGAATCAGCCGGCCACCGTCGGGCCGCGCGGCGGCGCCGCGCGTTGTCACGCGTGCGCGCCATCGCCGTGCTCAGGGCTCATCGCATCGTCCGGATCGAGCGAGACGGAGCGCCGATGCGCCCGATCC
>CAMPKU010000150.1 GCA_946887385.1 uncultured Gammaproteobacteria bacterium | reverse complement strand
CGCTACACGAAGCAATTCAACGCCCTCGACAGCCTGCTGTCGCAGCTGCAGGGCACCAGCAACTTTTTGAGTCAACAGTTGAGTCAACTACCGGGTTCCGCAGTGATGCTGCGCAACCGCAAGTAACAAGGGATCGCAGATGAGCCTCTCAGGACTTCAGAGCTACAAAAACGTCGGCGCCCACGGCAGTCTCGCCGAAGCGTCGCCATACCAAGTCGTGCAGGTCATGCTCGACGCCGTGCTGTCGCGCATCGCGGAAGCCAGCGGCCATCTCGAGCGCGGCGAAGTGGCCGCGAAGGGCGAGAAGATCGGCAAGGCGCTCGCGATCATCGAGGCGCTCGTGCTGGGGCTCGACAAGGAGCGCGGCGGCGAGCTCGCGCAGAATCTCGAGCGTCTGTACGACTACGCGTCGCGCACGTTGCTGAAGGCCAACCTCGAGAATCGCGCGGACCTGCTCAAGGAAGTCACCTCGCTGCTGCGCGAAATCAAAGTGGGCTGGGAAGGCATCGCGCCCGCCGCGAAGGCTTAGGATGACTGCGCTCGTCGCTACCGTGCTCGACCTCACCGATCGCGTGCAAGCCGCGATCGAGGCCGGCGATTGGCCGCTCGCGCAGGAGCTCGAGACGGAGCGCCGGCGCTTACTAGAGCAGCTCGCCCACGCGCCCGAGAGCGACGCGGGCGATCGAATGGCTACGTTTACGGCACTCGAGGCCCGCAACCACCGCTTGATCGGGCTCGTGGAGCACCATAAACGCCGGGTACTGCGCGAGGCCGCCGTCGCACGCACGGCTCACGAAGGAGCGGCGGCCTACGCCGACGTGCGCCGCGCTGCGGCGGAGACTGCTTAGCCGCCGCAAACACGAAAGTGACCGCGCGATAACGAATTTGCGAGCCACTGCACATATTTTTTCCGCTCGCTGCATAACATAACCGCCCGAGCGTGAAGGCCCATGGGGCAAGCCCAGCCGACACGTTCCGCGCACCGCGAGCGCGGACAAAAGCACTGTATAAACAGTAAGTTGTGCGATGGCGAAGTCGCACGGTCGAGACACCGTACCCGCGTGCGGAGCTCGATGGGGCAGCGGTAATGACACCGCGAAGGTGCAGTGAATGATCAGTTGCGAGGCGCGTGGCGCCTTTCCGGTCGGCCGTTCGGCCGCCATCGGTGGGCTGAATCAGCTCATGCGGCAAGTAGCCGGTTACGACAGCACGGTGTTGATCCGCGGCGAGTCCGGTTGCGGCAAGGAGCTGGTCGCGCGGCGCATTCACGAGCTCTCCGCGCGGGCGCGGGGGCCGTTCGTTCCAGTCAATTGCGGAGCGATTCCGCGCGACCTGCTCGAGAGCGAGCTGTTCGGCCACGAGAAAGGGGCGTTCACGGGCGCTCTCACCACGCGCATCGGGCGCTTCGAGCTCGCCGACGGCGGCACGCTGTTTCTCGACGAGATCGGCGACATGAGCGTGGACATGCAAGTGAAGCTCCTCCGCGTGCTCCAGGAACGCGCCTTCGAGCGCGTGGGCAGCGGCGAGCAGCGGCGCGCCAATGTTCGCATCCTCGCTGCTACCCATCGCGATCTCGAGACGCGCGCCCGCTCAGGCGAGTTTCGCGAGGATCTGTTTTTCAGGCTCAACGTATTTCCGATCGCCGTGCCCGCCTTGCGCGAGCGCGTCGACGATCTCCCCGCGCTCATCGACGATCTCGTGCAGCGCGGCGTAGCCGACGGCCGGCCGTCGATCACCTTCACGCAAACCGCGCTCGACTGCCTGAGTGCGTATGCCTGGCCCGGCAACGTGCGCGAGCTGCAAAATCTCATCGAGCGCCTCGCGATCCTGCATCCGAACCAGACGATCGATCGCGATCAGCTTCCCGCTCCGATCGGCGAGCGGCGGCGCAACGCAGAGGTTGCGCTCACGACGATCCCGGCCGCCGGCCTCGATCTGCGCGAGCACCTGGGCAACATCGAGAAGCAGCTCATCCGCAGCGCGCTCGATCAGACGGACGGCACCGTGGCGCGCGCCGCGCGGCTGCTCAGGCTGCAGCGAACCACGCTCGTGGAGAAGCTGCGCAAGTACGAGCTGCAAGCGCTGGCTTAGCTCGCTCTCGGCGCGCCGAGCGTCCCGTCGGTTCGCCGGCTCTCACGTCTTCTCACCGTCAACGAATTGACGCTTCAGTGCGGCGTGCCGCCGCTAACTCATTGTTTCTAAACGGCTCTCGTGCTGGGCACGCTTCTTGCTTTGGGTGGCCGCGAGGTACCCACATGCTCGATCACCCGTTGGTTTGCGATCACGACACGCCGTTCGGTGAGCTCGAAAAGGCGTTCACGGCGTTCAATCGGCTCTCGAACGATCTGCAAAGCTCGTATCAGGCTCTCGAGCAGCGCGTGGCGCGGCTCACCGGCGAGCTCGAGGACGCGCGGCGCGCTCGGGCCGACGCAACTTCCGAAGCGCAGCGCACGGCCGAGCGGCTGCGCTCGTTGCTCGCCACGCTGCCGGGCGGAGTGGTGGTTGTGGACGACGGCGGCCGCATCCGCGAGCACAACCGCGTCGCAGCCGAGATTTTGGCGTGCGAGCTTGGCGGCGCGTCGTGGCAGCGCATCGTGCGCGAAGTGCTGAAGAGCCCCACATCGGCCGACGGCGATTGGTTGACGCGCGACGGCCGCAGGATCGCGCTGGCGGCAAGCTCGCTGCCCGAGGAAAGCCTGAAGATCATTCTGCTCACCGACGTCACGGAGACACGCGCGCTGCAGGAGCTGGCCGCGCGCAATCAGCGGCTCAGCGCCATCGGCAAGATGGCCGCGAGCTTGGCTCATCAGATCCGCACGCCGCTTGCTGGCGCGCTGTTGTACTTGTCGCAATGCCGCGCGCGCCGCGACGAGCGCGAGCGCGCGAATCTGCTCGAGAAGGGCATCGAGCGGTTGCGCCACCTCGACTTGCTGGTTCAAGACATGCTGGTGTTCGCGCGCGGCCATGGCCCCGGCGAGCGCGTGCGCGTGGCGGATCTCTTCCGCGACGTGCACGACGCCGCGATGGCCGTGAAGCCGCCGAACGCGCATCTCGCCATTCAAGGCGGCGACGCGCTCGTGGAGCTCGACGGCAATCGCACGGCCCTGACGGCCGCGCTCACCAATCTCGTCAACAACGCGTTCGAGTCCTCGCCCGACGTCGTGGTCACTTTGAGCGCGAAGGTGCGCGGCGACCGCGTCGAGTTCACGGTGCGCGACAACGGGCCTGGCATCGCGCCGAGCATTCGCTCGCGCGTGTTCGAGCCGTTCTTCTCCACGCGGCCGGCCGGTACGGGCCTGGGATTGGCCGTGGTGAAAACCGTGGCTGAGGCGCACGGCGGCAACCTGGCGCTGCGCTCCGAGCGAGGCGGCGGCACGCGCATCGACATCGATCTGCCTCGCGCGGCCACCGTCGATGCCCCGCCTTCGGCGGCCTCCGCCCGGGAGGTTGCATGAACGCGAGCGGCACGATTCTGGTGGTCGAAGACGACAGGCCGCTGCAGGACGCTCTGGTTACCACGCTCGAGGGCGCTGGGTTCAACGTGCTCGCCGCAGGCGACGGCAGCGAAGCGCTCAAAATTCTGGCCGCGACCAGCGTGGACTTGGTCGTCAGCGACGTCGAGATGAAACCGATGGATGGCCGCGAGCTGCTGCGGCGCTTGCAGCAGCGCGGCGCACCGCCGCCCGTGCTGCTGATGACCGCGTACGGCACCATCGATCAGGCGGTTGCCGCGATGCGCGATGGCGCCGTGGACTATCTCGTGAAGCCGTTCGAGGCCGAGGAGCTCGAGCAACGCGTGGGGCGCTATGTGCGCGTGGCCCACGCTGCGCCCGACCTTGCTTCCGCGGCGGCGCCCATCGCCGAAGATCCCGCGAGCCGCAAGTTGCTGGAGCTCGCCGCGCGCGTTGCGCAGAGCGACGTGACGGTGCTGCTGAACGGCGAGAGCGGCACAGGCAAAGAGGTGCTCGCCCGCTTCATTCATACCCATTCGAAGCGCGGCACTGGGCCGTTCATCGCAGTAAATTGCGCCGCGATTCCCGAGCAGATGCTCGAGGCGCTGTTGTTCGGGCATGAGAAGGGCGCGTTCACGGGCGCGCAAGCTCGCAGCGTCGGCAAATTCGTGCAGGCGAACGGCGGCACGTTGCTGCTCGACGAAGTCACCGAAATGGCGCTCGGCCTGCAAGCCAAGCTGCTGCGTGTGCTGCAGGAGCGCGAAGTAGAGCCGCTCGGAGCCAGCAAGCCCATAGCGCTCGACGTGCGGGTGCTCGCCACCAGCAACCGCGATCTCGAGCAGGCCGTGCGCGACGGCGCGTTCCGCGAAGATCTCTACTATCGACTGAGCGTGTTTCCGCTGCGCATCGCGCCGCTGCGCGAGCGCCCGGGCGACATCGCTGCGCTCACGGCGCGTTTCATCGCGGCGCGTTCCACCGAGCCGCGCGAGGTGTCCGCCGCCGCCGTGGCACGTCTCAAGGCTTACCCTTGGCCCGGCAACGTGCGCGAGCTCGAGAACGTAGTGCAGCGCGCGCTGCTGCTTTCCGACGGCCATGCGTACATCGAGCCCGAGCACCTCGTGCTGGCTGACGCCGGCGGTGCGGCGCCGCAAGCGGCGCTGGGCCCGGCCGCTCCCGTGGGGCTTGCGAGCGAGCTGTGGGAAGAAGAAACGCGCCGCATCGTCGCCGCTCTCGAAACGCATCGCGGCATGCGGCGGCAAGCGGCCGAGCAGCTCGGCATCAGCGACCGCACGCTGCGCTACAAGTTGTCGAAGATGCGCGCGGCCGGCATTCCCGTGCCCGGCGATCGCGCCATGGCGGTGATGCGATGAGCGGCGTCGAGATGACGCGGCTGCTGCACGAGATGCAGCGGCTCGCCGCCACTGCCGACGCCCGGCCGAGCGAGGCCGTGCCCGAGTCGAGCGGCTTCGCCGAGGTGCTGAAGTCGTCGATCAATGCGGTGAATGAGGCGCAAACGTCGGCTGCCGACATGGCTGCCGCGCTCGAGCTCGGCGACAAGTCCGTGTCGCTGCCGGAAGTGATGATCGCGCTGCAGAAGGCGAGCTTGTCGTTCCAAGCGATGACCGAGGTGCGCAATCGCCTCGTCAACGCCTATCAAGAAATCATGAACATGCCGATCTAGGCACAGGTTGAAGGACAGCGATGGCCGATACAGACATCAACGCAAGCGCCGCCGGAGCCGGCGGCATGATGCCGCTCTACGCTCTGCTGCCCCCGGCCGTGAAGCAGATCGCGCTGCTTGTCGGCCTGGCGGCTGCCGTCGCGGCCGGAGTGGCGCTCGTCTTGTGGTCGCAGGGCGACAACTACACGCCGCTCTACTCGAGCCTTGCCGATCGCGACGTGGGTGAGATCACCACCCAGCTCGACAGTGCGAACATTCCTTACAAGCTCGATGCGGCCACGGGCAGCTTGCTCGTGCCGGCGGATCGCAAGTACGAGGTGCGCATGCAGCTCGCATCCGCCGGACTGCCGCGCGGCGCCGGCTTTGGCATCGAAGAGATGCCGGACCGCAGCTCGTTCGGCCAAACGCCGTTCATGGAGAACGCGCTCTACGTGCGCGCCGTGGAGACGGAGCTCGCGCGCACGATCGGCAGCATGCAGCCCGTGGAAACGGCGCGCGTGCACCTCGCGTTGCCGCCGCAGTCGGTATTCTTGCGGCAAAAGCGCGAGCCGAGCGCGTCGGTGATGCTGAAGCTGTACGCGGGGCGGCGCCTGGACGACGAGCAAGTGCAATCCGTGGTGCACCTCGTGGCTTCGAGCGTGCCGGACCTCGTGCCGTCGCGCGTCACCGTGGTGGACCAATCCGGCTCGCTGCTGTCGAGCGAGAGCAGCGACTCGACGGCGAGCCTCACGAGCTCGCAGTTCGACTACCGCAAGCAGGTGGAAAGCGACTACTCGCAGCGCATCCAAAGCCTGCTCGGCTCGATCGTGGGCGCCGACCGCGTGCGCGCGAGCGTGTCCGCCGAAATCGATTTCACGCAGGTTGAGCAGACGCGCGAAAGCTTCGACCCGAGCGTGCAGCTCGTGCGCAGCGAGCAAACGAGCGAGGACACGCGCCGCGGCGATGGGCTTTCCGGCGTGCCCGGCGCGCTCAGCAACCAGCCGCCCGAGGTGGCGGCGCCGCCGGCCGGCACGACGGCCACGACGGCCGAGGCTGTGAGCACGTCCCGTTCGCAAACGCGCAACTTCGAGCTCGACAAGACCGTGAGCCACACGCGCGGCGCCGTGGGCTCCATCAGGCGGTTGTCCATCGGCGTGCTCGTCGACAACAAACCGCCCGCCACGCGCAACGGCGAGCCGGTGCCGCTCACCGAGCAAGAGATTGCGTCGTTGACCGACATCGTGCGCCAAGCCGTGGGCTTCGACGAAGCGCGCGGCGACACGATCTCGGTGGTGAATTCCGCGTTCCAACCCGTGGCCCAGCTCGTCCAGCCCGATCCGCCGGCCTTTTGGGAAAACCCGGCGCTCTGGAGCATTGCGCGGCAAGTGTTCGGGGCCGCGCTGGTGCTCGCGCTCGCGTACTTCGTGCTGCGGCCGATGATGCAGGTGCTCACGCGGCCGCAACCGGTCGCCGCGGCTGCCTCCATGGAGTACGCCGCGCAGATGCAACCGATGCTCACGCCCGGCGGCCGCGTGATGGCGCTGCCGATGGGCTACGACGATCGCATGGCCGCCGCTCGCAGCGTTGCGGGTCAAGACCCGCGGCAAGTGGCGCAAGTAGTTCGCAATTGGGTGGCTGAAGACAATGGCTGAAGCAACGTTAGTCAAAGGCACGCAACGTGCCGCAATCCTGTTGATGACGCTGGGCGAGCAGACCGCGGCGTCCGTGCTCAAGCACATGGATATCGAGGAGGTGCAGAAGCTCGGCCTCGCGATGGCCGGCCTCGCCGACGTGCCGCGCGCGCACGTGACTGAAGTGCTCGGGCAACTGCTCGTGGCTGTGCAGGCGAAGACGCCGATCGGCATCGGCACGAACGACTATCTGCGCAAGGTGATGACGGATTCGATCGGCGAACGGCGTGCCGGGGCGCTGCTCGGCCGCATTCTGAAAGGGCGCGAATCCACGGGTATCGACGCGCTGAAATGGATGGAGCCGCGCGCCGTTGCCGAAATCGTGAAGGACGAGCATCCGCAGATCATCGCCACGATCCTCGCGCACTTGCCGAGCCAACAAGCCGCCGACGTGCTGAAGGAGCTCGACTCGGGTGTGCAGGCCGACATCGCCATGCGCATGGCACGGCTCAACGAGGTACCGGAAACCGCGCTGCAGGAGCTCGACGGCATCGTGGAGCGGCAAGCGAAGGAAGCGGCCACCATCAAGACTGCCAAGCTGGGCGGCGTGAAAGCCGCGGCGGACATGATCAATCTGCTGGGTCCGGCGCAGGGCGCGATGATCGAGAAGATTCAGGCCGAGGACGCCGAGTTGAGCGAGCTCATCAAAGACGCGATGTTCGTGTTCGACAACCTGCTCGACATCGACGATCGCGGGATGCAGGCCATTCTGCGCGAGGTTCAAGCAGACACGCTCGCCACCGCGCTGAAGGGCGCCGACGAGGAGATCCGCGAGAAAGTCTTCAAGAACATGTCGAAGCGCGCTGCGGAGATCTTGCGCGACGACATCGCCTCGAAGGGCCCCGTGCGCTTGAGCGAGGTGGAGCAGGCGCAGAAGGAGATTCTGGCCACGGTGCTGCGGCTCTCGGAGGAGGGCACCGTCATGCTCAGCGCGGCCGGCGATGAGTTCGTCTGATGCGCTCGCGCGTCATCGATAAGAGCGCGGCGCTCGACGCAGGCCGCTGGGATTTTCCGGCCGTCGACGCCACGGCGGCGGACGCGCTGCGCGGCGCTTCGAAAACCGGCGCGCACCTTCTCACGGCGAATCAGCTCGAAACGCTCGAGCGGCAGGTGAAGGACGAAGCGCGGCAGCGCGGTTACGAGGAAGGTCTCGCCGCAGGGAAAGCGGAAGCCGCCGCGCGTGCAACGCGTCTCGATGGGCTGATCAGCGCGTTCACGCACCCGTTCCAAGCGCTCGAGCAGGCCGTCGAGGACGAGATCGTGGGCCTCGCCGTTTCGCTCGCGCGCCATCTCGTGCGCCGCGAGATCGAGCACGACCCGGCCGTGCTGCACGCCGCGATCGCGGATTGCCTGGCGGCGCTCGCGACGAGCGTGCGCGACGTTACGCTGTACTTTCATCCCGACGACGCGGCGCTGGTGCGCGGAGCGCTCGCAGCCGGGGCGGAGCAGCGCTACAAAATCGCCGCGGATCCTGCGCTTGCGCGCGGCGATCTGCGCTTGTCGAGCGGCAGCTCGCTCGTCGACGGCACGATTGCGGCGCGCTGCGCCGAGATCGTAGCCGCCGCGCGCATCTAGCGGCGCGGCGATGCCCGGCTTGCCCGACCCCGCTTCCCGCTCCGCGCGCTTGGCTTCGCGCTTGGCCGGGCTGCGCACGCACCGCCATGTCACGCGCGGCTTTGCCGCGCACGGCGTGCTGCGGCGGCTCACGGGCATGACGCTCGAAGCCGAGGGCTGCGAGGCCCCCGTCGGCAGCCGTTGCCTCGTCGTCGACGCGGGCGGCAACACGGCCGAGACCGAGGTCGTCGGCTTCTCGGGCGGATCGCTGTTGCTCGTGGCGACGGGGGAGATCGGCGATCTCACGCCTGGCGCGCGCGTGATCCCGGGCGGAAAGGTGTTCGAAGCCTACGCCGGTCCCGGGCTGCTCGGGCGGGTGCTGGACGGCGCCGGTCAGCCGCTCGACGGCTTCGGGCCGCTGCGCTGCGAGGACCGTATTCGTCTCACGCCGCGGCCGTTGAATCCGCTCGATCGAAAGCCCATTCGCGACCCGCTCGACGTGGGCGTGCGCTCGATCAATGCACTATTGACGGTGGGCCGCGGCCAACGATTGGGCCTCTTCGCCGGCAGCGGCGTGGGCAAGAGCGTGCTGCTCGGCATGATGACGCGGTTCACGACGGCCGACGTGATCGTCGTCGGGCTCATCGGGGAGCGCGGCCGCGAGGTGCAGGATTTCGTGTCGCAGTACCTCACGCGCGAGACGCGCAAACGCGCCGTGATCATCGCCACGCCGGCGGACAGGCCGCCGCTCGTGCGCATTCACAGCGCCCTTCTCGCGACGAGCATTGCAGAATATTTCCGCGATCAGGGCAAGAACGTGCTGCTGCTCATGGATTCGCTGACGCGCGTGTCGCAAGCTCAGCGCGAGATTGCGCTCGCGGTCGGCGAGCCACCCGTCACAAAGGGTTACCCCGTGAGTGTATTCGCGAAGCTACCGCAGCTCGTGGAGCGTGCCGGCAACGGCGGGCCGAACGGCGGCTCGATCACGGCCTTCTACACCGTGCTCACGGAGGGTGACGACCCGAACGATCCCGTGGCTGATGCTGCGCGCGCGGTGCTCGACGGCCACATCGTGCTGTCGCGGCACATCGCCGAGACCGGCCTGTATCCCGCCATCGACATCGAGGCGTCGATCAGCCGGCTCATGCCGCTGATCACGTCGCCGGAGCAGCAGCAGCTGATTCGGCGCTTTCGCCAGCTGAACGCGGCGTACGCGCAGAACCGCGATTTGATCACGATCGGCGCGTACGCGAAGGGCAGCGATCCGCGCGTCGACGAGGCGATCCAGTACTGGCCGATGATTCAGAAATTTCTCCAACAGGACGGCAACGAGTCCATCTCGTTCGCCCAAAGTTTCACGGCATTGAAAGCGCTGTTCACGACCGAACGAGCGCGTGAGGGCAAGGAATGAACAGAGCCGCACGATTGGAACCGCTGGCTGACTACGCCGGCAAGGTCGAGACGGAGGCCGCGCGGCGGCTCGCGGCGAGTGCCGAGGCGCTCAAGGTCAAAGAGAAAGAGGTCGAGCAGTTGCGCGGCTATCTTGCCGAATACCGGCAGCGCGCGGCGCTCGCCGATGCGGCAACGGATCCGCTGCGCTGGCAGAACGCGCGCGCGTTTCTCGCCAAGCTGTCCGAAGTCGTGGCGGCGCGCGAGGCGGAGCTCAAAGGCGCTGTGGAGCGCTATCGCCTCGAGGCCGAGCGCTGGCGCGACTCGCATCGGCGCACCAAGTCGCTCGACAAGCTCATCGCGATCGGGGAGCGCGAAGTGCAGGCCAAGGTTGCCAAGCGCGAGCAGCGCGAGCTCGACGAGCGTGCGCTGTGGAGCGTGCTCGAGCGGAGCTAGGCCGTCCAGCCGTTGCTCCGCTCCGGGAAAATAAATCCGGGAAAATAAATCCGGCCCGGAAAAATAAATCCGTCCCAATCCGTCCCCTTTTTCTGGCATGGCTCGTGCAATGGTTGCGGCGTGACGGATTTGACGCTGACGTAGACCTATGGAGCTCTTGGCTTCGCTGCCCGTGGAGCTTGCCGCGGTGGCCGACCCTTCGGCCCGCGGAGCCGCGCCGTTGCTGCGTCCGCCGGGCGCGGGCGGTCCCGCGCCGCCGCCGCTGCTGCCGTTTGAGCTCGTGCTCGATCTGCTAGCCGAAGCGCCGCCGGGCGGCGAAGGCTGGCCGGCAAACGGCAAGGAATTGCCGCTTCCGCCGCTCGAACCGGCAGAGCCCGCCGCACTGTCGCCGGCCCTCTTTCTGATGCCGTCTGTAGTACCTGCGCACACGGCGCCTCAGGAGTTTCAAACGCTCGCGGCCGCCGCGTCGCAGCCCACCGAGCCCTTCGCGCCCGCTGCATGGCCAACAGTTGCACCGCGGCCGACAGCGGCGCCCTTGCCGTTACCGCTGTCGGCCGAGCCGCCGGTGCTTCCCTCGACTGCCGCGGCTGCGGCCGCGTTGCCGTTCGAGCTCGAGGCTCTTGCCCCGCTCGTGCCGGCCGACGCGGAAGCATCGCCGCTCGAGGGCGCCACAACGCGCGCAGCCGACGGCGCGACGAACGCCGCGGCGACGCACGCCAAGCTCGACGCCGCGTTCTTCAACGACGCACCGCCGCGCACGCAGGCGGCGACCGCGCTGTCGGCCGAGATGCGTGCGGCGGCGCTCGCGGCGCCGCCGGGGGTGGCGACGAATGTTCAACCGGCGCTGCCGCCGGCGTATGTGC
>CAMPKU010000149.1 GCA_946887385.1 uncultured Gammaproteobacteria bacterium | reverse complement strand
GTCGCCCGTAATGCGTTTCCCGACGAGGTTGGTCCCGCGCGCCTCGGATACGGGAGCGCCCGGCGCCCGGGCACCGCCCGCCGCCGAAGCCGAGGCGCTCGATCCCAACCTCGTCGGTAACCGCTTTCCGGCGCTCGAGTGGGCGCAGATGTCGGAGGAGCAAAGGACCATGACGCGCCACGTGCTCGACGGTCCGCGCACGTCGATGGCGGGGCCCTTCAACGTCATGCTGCGCTCGCCGCTCATGGGCGATCTCGCGCAGGAGCTCGGCGCGCAAGTGCGCTTCAACTCCGTGCTCGCGGCGCCGTTGCGCGAGATGGCGATTCTGATGGTGATGCGGCATTGGACGTCGCATTTCGAATGGAATGCACACAAGGCGGGCGCGCTGTCGGCAGGGCTCGATCCGGCGATTGTCGCGGCCATTGCCGCCGGCGAGCGGCCGCGTGCGATGCAGCCGAGTGAAGCTGCGCTGCATCGCTTCTGCGACGAGCTGCTGCAGACGAAGCGCGTGAGCGACGACACGTTTGCCGCCGCGAAGGCCGCATTCGGCGAGCAGGGCGTCGCCGAGATCATCTTTACGCTCGGCTACTACAGCACGGTGTCGATGTTGCTCAACGTCGACGACCATCCGTTGCCCGAAGGCGTGGAGCCCGAGCTCGAGCCGCTGCTCCCGCGCTGATGCGCGGTCGCCATCGCCGGCTGGCGGTGGTATAGTAGCGGGCAAACCCGAAGGCGGGCCGTCCCGCGAGATTCTCGGCAATGCCGTGCTCGCCACCGCTGCGGACCCTCGTCCGACCAAGAACGATATTTAGCGCGCGTCGCTAGGCGCACGCGGCTTGAAAGCCTGCGTAGGGGCTAATCTTTTCCGTATGACCCGGGAGGTATCGCTATGAGCGCCAACTTCGTGTCGATCAATTCGACCAAGGCCAACTTCGACGACATTTACGTGAAGGACGATCCACGCGGATACTTTTCCGTGCTGGGTGCGCTCGACTACATGATCCCCGACGTCGCAGCGCCCGTCATCCGGCAACTTCTCGCAACGTATGCGCAGCGCTATCGTCGCAAGCCCGTCGTGCTCGACGTTGGCTCGTCGTACGGCATCAATGCAGCGGTGCATCGCTTTCCGGTGACGTTTACGAGCTTGCGACGACGCTACGCGCGCCACGAAATGGCGAGCCTCGACTCGGCCGAAGTGAAGCGTCTCGATCGCAACTACTATGCGAGCTGGCCCGACACGGGCGTGGCCTCATTCGTGGGGCTCGACACGTCGGAGCCTGCCATCCGCTACGCCAAAGACGTGGGCTTGATCGAGAACGGTGTCGTCGCCGACCTCGAAACCGCGCCGCTCACGCGCGAAGCTCAAGAGGTGATGAGCAACGTCGACATCGTGCTCTCGACGGGCGCCGTGGGTTACGTGTCGGACAAGACGTTCGACTCGATCCTGGCGGCCACGTCGCGTCCCGTGTGGATCGTGTCGTTCGTAATGCGAATGTTCCCCTACGACGCGCTGCGCGCGCTGTTCGCCAAACGCGGGCTCGTCACCGAGCATCTCGACAGCGCGCTGTTCGTGCAGCGCCGCTTCAGCGACGTGGACGAGCTCGAGCACTGCTTGGGCCAGCTCGAGCGCCGCGGTCTTCAAACCGACGGCTTCGAATCCGACGGTTTGATGCAAGCCGATTTATTCGTGTCGAGGCCCGCAGCCGACGTCGAGCGCGCTCGGCTCGAAGATATCGTCACGATCTGCGTAGGACGCAACCGGCCCACGGGTACGCGTTACGTCCACGTGCCCGGCGACGAGGGTCAACAGGTGGCGCTCGAGCCGTGACCGGCGCGCCGCGGAAGCAGCCGTTGATCGAGCTGCGTTCCGTGAGCCTGGCTTATGGCCGCAGCGTCGCCGTGCGCGACGTAAATCTGCACGTGTGGCCGCAGGAGCTGCTCGTCATCCTCGGCGAGTCCGGCTCCGGCAAAACCACGTTGTTGAAAACCATCAATCGCCTGTTGCGGCCCGACACCGGCGAAGTGCTCATCGAAGGTGCGCCCACGGGCGCCACGGCCGGGTATGAGCTGCGGCGCCGCATCGGCTACGTGTTCCAGCGCGTGGGCCTCTTTCCGCACATGACGGTGGCCGAGAACATCGCGGTGACGCCGCGGCTGCTCGGCTGGGACCAGGCGCGCATGCACGAGCGCGTGCTCGAGCTGCTCGAGCTCGTTAACTTGCCCGTAGAGATGGCGCACCGGTTCCCCGCAGCGCTGTCGGGCGGACAGCGCCAGCGCGTCGGTGTCGCGCGGGCGTTGGCGGCGCGCCCTGCGATCATGCTCATGGACGAACCGTTCGGCGCGCTCGATCCCGTGACTCGCGACGCACTCGCCGCCGACTATCGGCAACTGCACGACCGCATGCGCCTCACCACGGTGATGGTGACGCACGACGTGCTCGAGGCCGTGCTGCTTGCGGACCGCATCGTGGTGATGAGCGGCGGCTCGATCGTCGCGACCGGCACGCCGCACGAGATGATGAACGAGCATTCCGACGCCGGTGTTCGCAACCTCATGGAGATGCCGCGACGCCAGATGCTGCGCGTGGCGGCGATGCTCGACGACGTGCGCCCGCCGCAATGATGGAGCGCGCCGCGAACGCGTGGGCATTGCTGCCCGACTACTTGGGCCAGCACGTGCTCTTGAGCGCCGCGGCGATGGCATGCGGGCTGATGCTTAGCGTGGTGCTCGTGATTGCGGCCGTGCGCTACGCCCGCGTGCGCTGGCTCGTGCTTGCATTCGCGAGCCTGATTCAAACCATTCCCAGCATTGCGCTGCTGGCGCTGTTCTATCCGCTGCTGCTGGCTTTCTCGGAGCTGGCCGAACGGCTACTTGGCGCCGGCTTCTCCGCGCTCGGCTTTTTGCCGTCGCTGCTCGCGCTCACCCTTTATTCGATGTTGCCGGTGATCCGCAACGGCGTTGCGGGCATTCTGAACATCGATCCGGCGATCGTCGAAGCCGCGCGCGGCGTGGGCATGACCGAGTGGCAGCGCCTGTGGCGCGTCGAGCTGCCGCTCGCAGCACCGCTGCTCATGGCCGGCGTTCGCACGGCCGCCGTGCTCGTGATCGGCACGGCGACGTTGTCGACGCCCGTGGGCCAGGTGAGCCTCGGGAACTACATATTCTCGGGATTGCAGGTGCAAGACTGGGTGGCGGTGCTTTTCGGTTGCGTCGCCGCCGCGTGCCTCGCACTGCTCGTCGATCAGTTGCTTGGGCTCATCGAAGCCGGCGTGGCGCGCCGCAGCCGGGCGCGCGTGGCGGCCGGTGTTCTCGCGCTTGCGCTCGGTGTGGCCGCGGCGGCCGTGCCGGTGGGGCGGGGCGCTACCGCGGCCTACGTGGTCGGCGCCAAGAGCTTCTCGGAGCAGTTCATTCTCGCAGAGCTGATGGCGAATCGGATCGCGGCCTTGGGAGGCACTGTTAGGCAGCGCGCCGGGCTCGGCTCGGCGGTCGTGTTCACGGCGTTGGCAAATGGTGACATCGACGTTTACGTGGACTACAGCGGCACGATCTGGGCCAACGTCATGCGGCGCACCGACATCCCCGCGCGCGACGTGATGCTGGCCGAGATCGGCGAGTGGCTCGAGCGAGAGCATGGCATCTTGATGTTGGGCGCGCTCGGATTCGAGAACGCCTATGGCCTCGGCATGCGCCGCGATCGCGCGGAAAATTTCGGCATCGTCACGATCGCGGATCTGGCCGCGCACGCGCCCGGCTTTTCCATCGGCGGCGATTTCGAGTTTTTTGCGCGTCCCGAATGGCAAGCGCTGCGCGAGCGCTACGGGGTTCAGTTCGCGAGCCGCCGCGAGTTCCAATCCACGTTCATGTATCAAGCCGTCGTCGACGGCGACGTGGACGTGATCTCGGCGTTCACCAGTGACGGGCGCATCGCGGCCAACGACCTCGTCGTGCTCGACGATCCTGCCGGCGCCATACCGCCGTACGACGCGATCGTGTTGATCGCGGCGGACAAAGCGCGCGACGCCGTGCTGCAACGCGCTCTGTCACCGCTGATCGGCGCCATTCCGGTGACGCTGATGCGCGAGGCAAACTATCGCGTGGATCGCGAAGCCGGCAAGGAGACGCCCGCTGCGGCCGCCCGTTGGCTAGCGACCGCCATCGCCGCGGGCGTCTCCGAAGACTAGGAGACGGCATGAACGGACTTGAAATGCTGAGCTACGAACTACTCGACAACACGCTGTTGGCATGGCTCACGAGTGCCGCGCTGCTCGTGGTGGTGTGGGCGGCCCTCATGGTCGTGCGCAGCATCGTTCGCCGGCGCCTGCGGAAGTATGCGGGAGCCGACGCTGCCACGGCGCTGCAAATCGCGCGCGAGCTCGCGAACGGGACGAGGGGTTGGTTTCTGTTGCTCGTGGCCGTGCTCGCCGCGTCGCGCGTGCTCGCCCCGGCGACGCCTTGGATCGATGATATCCCTCGTGTGGCCACGGTGGGCCTTGTGCTCCAGCTTGGGCTGTGGGGAACGGCTGCGCTGACCACGTTTCTCGCACTGCGCCGGCGGCGGCAGCTAGCCGAGGACCCGAGCGCGGTTGCAGCCATGGATCTCGTCGGCTTCTTGGCGCGGCTGGTGGTGTGGGCCGCCGTGCTGCTCGTGTTGCTCGACAACCTGGGCGTCAACGTTACCACGCTGATTGCGGGTCTTGGCGTAGGCGGCGTTGCGGTGGCGCTCGCAGCGCAGAACATTCTCGGCGATCTTTTTTCGTCGCTGTCCATCGTGCTCGACAAACCGTTTGTGGTCGGCGACTTCATCATCGTTGGCGACTTCTTGGGATCCGTGGAGAACGTCGGGCTCAAGACCACGCGGCTGCGCAGCCTCTCGGGGGAGCAGGTGGTGTTCTCGAATACCGACCTCTTGAGCAGCCGAATTCGCAACTACGGCCGTATGTTCGAGCGTCGCGTCGTGAGCTCGCTGCGGGTGAAGTTTCAAACGGCAACCGCGAAGCTGCGGCAAATGCCGGCCGTGATCCGTGAAATCGTGGAGGCGCAGGACAAAGTGCGGTTCGATCGCTCCCACTTTCAGGCGATCGGCGAGTCGGCATTCCTGTTCGAGTATGTCTACTACGTGCTCTCGCCCGACTACAATCACTACATGGATGTGCAGCAAAGCATCAATCTCGCGCTCCTGGAGCGGTTGGCGGGCGACGGCGTCGAGCTCGCTTACCCCACGCAGACCGTACTGGTCTCCGGCGTGACGCCTTAGCTCAACCTCGCATGCGAGCCGCGAGAGAGGCTCTGTCGGCGAACTCCGCCTTGCTGTTCGGCATGGCGCTGCTCACGCTAGGCGCCGGATTGCAGGCCACGCTGCTCGGCGTGCGCGCCACGCTCGAGGGCTTGTCCACCTTCGTCACCGGCGCCGTCATGGCGTCGTACTACGTGGGTTTCGTGATCGGCTCGATCGCCGCGCCCGCGCTCGTGCAACGCGTCGGGCACATTCGCGTGTTCGCCGCGCTCACCGCCACGGCCGCGGCCACGATTCTCGTGCAGGGCGTGTTCGTGGGCGCGTGGGAGTGGGGCATCTTGCGCGCGATTTCCGGCATCTGCTTTGCCGGCATCTACGTGGTGGCCGAGAGCTGGCTCAACGATCGCGCCGATCAGCGCACCCGCGGCGTGCTGCTCGCGAGCTACATGGTTGTGATCTATGTGGGTCTCGGCTCCGGCCAGCTCCTGCTGAACCTCGCCGATCCCATCGGCTACGAGTTGTTCATCTTGATCGGTGTGTTGATCTCGCTGGCCGTGGTGCCGATGGCGCTCACGGCGCAGCGCGCGCCGGAGTTCGCGCTGCCGCGGCGCGTGAGCTTTCGCGAGCTGCTGGCAATCTCGCCGCTCGGCGCCGTCGGCGCGCTGTTCTCCGGCGCCACGGCCGGCACGCTGTTCTCGTTGGGGCCCGTGTACGCGGCGAGCAGCGCGCTCGATACGGCCGCAGTGGCCACATTCATGGCGAGCAGCATTCTGCCGGCGGTGCTCCTCCAACTGCCGCTTGGACGGCTGTCGGATCGCGTGGACCGCCGCAACGTGCTGATCGCAATCTCGATCGCCGCGGCCGTCGCGGCCGCGGCGGCCGCCCGCCTCGGCGCAGCTTCGCCCGCGTTCTTCATAGCGGTGGCCGCCTACGGCGGCTTGTCGCTGACGACCTACGCCGTGTGCCTCGCCCACGTTAACGATCATTTACAGCCCGCGCAGATGGTGGCCGCGAGCGCCACGGTCCTGCTGGCGAACGGCATCGGCTCCGTGCTCGGGCCCATCGCCGTGTCGGCGGCCATGCAGCTCTCGGGCCCCGGGGCCTTCTTCGTCAGCGTCATCGTTCTTCACTCCACCTTCGCGCTGTACGCCGCGTGGCGTAAACGCAAGACCGATGCGATCCCGAGCCCCGAGAAGGTACGCTTCGCGAGCGCGCCGCCGCAGGTAGCGCCCACGGGCCGGCTCGCCGCGCCGGAAGTGAAGCCTGCCGATATCCGCGACGCTTGACTCGTCGATACGCGAGCGCGACGCTGGCGGCGCGATTCACGCGCTGACGATTGTCGACCTCTCACATGAAGGTACGTTCCTCGCTCCGCTGTCTTTGGGCCTGTGCGGTCGTCGCCATCGCCGTGGGTTCGGATGCGCAACACAGCACGGCGCAGAATCAAGAAGAAAGTCGACCGCAGACAGGAGACCGGCTTGCGGGTTCTCGCCTTGTCGGCACGAACGATGATCTTGCGATGGAGCTTCCGAATGGCGAGCTGATCGCTTTCTATTCCGCAACTGGACGGTGGTGCTTGCCCCCGGTGGCGCGTGGCGGCGTGATCAAGGTGGATTGCACCGTGGAAGATGGGCCCGCGTACTACTTCGACGAATCGACCCGAGCGCTGATCGAAGCGTGCTCGTTTTGGTTTCCGGATTTGAATCGCTGCCCGCCGAAGGAGTGGCCGATCGAAGTGCCAGACTGCGACGGCGCGCTTCCTGAAGGCATTGCGGGCACTTGGCGGTTCGCCGCGCTTCCCGGTGCCGGCGGGCTTTCTTCCGTCGATGGTGGCTGGACAATGACACTCGCCGACGGAGCAATCCATTTCGACTTCCAACGCGGCGCCCCGATCGCGCGCTCCTACGTCATCGTCGACCACGTTGGTCAGCGATACTCGTTGGAGCTTCGAGATCCGTTATCGGACACGACCACGATCGACGTTGAGCTGGCGCCATGTGGGCTCTTGATCGATGCGGCAGACGCGTGCGACGCGTTTTGCAACAACATGAACGATGAAGTAGGGCGCCCTACCGATGAGCAATTGCGTGAAATGCTGGCCGACAGATTCGATGCCAACACCATCGAACGGCTTCTTGCGATTGTCCGCGACGAAGCGGAACGCGGACCGCGGCCGCTGTTTCCGCCACGCTCCTATTTTCGTGAGTCGATTAAATGATCGCTGAGTGACCGCGCCCATGGACGTCACGGCATTGATCCGGCGCGCCCGCGTCTCCGACCATGCGCACTTGCAAGCGCTGTTCGACGAGCTCCATCGCGTGCATCGTGATGGGGCGCCGTGGATGTTTTGCAAACCCGACGGCGATTCTCGCCCGCTCGAATGGTTGGACACGCTGCTCAATAATCCAAACTCGGCACTGCTCGTCGCCGACGTGGGACGGTGTGTCGGCCTGGCCACCGTTTACCTTCGCGATGCACCGAGTCGCGAGATGTTCATCCCGCAGCAGCACGCCGTTATCGACGATTTGATCGTCCATCCCGATTGGCGCCGCGGCGGCATCGCCCGCCGACTCTGCGCGGCCTGTGAAGAGTGGGCGCTCGAACGCAAGGCGGCATGGATCGAGGTCGCGGTGTATGAATTCAACGCTGCGGCGTGCGACTTCTACGGCTCGATCGGGTTCGGAACGTCGATGCGCAAGATGCGCAAGCCACTCGCATGAGTAACGAATCTATGCTGATACGCCGCCTTCAACGGGATGATCTGCGCGAGCTGTTGGCGTTGTATCGCTACCTTCATGCCGCGGATGAGCCCCTACCCGAACCGGCCATCGTGGACTCGGTATGGACGGAGCTGCTGGCAAACGCGAATTACCGGTATTACGGCGGTTTCTTCGCCGAGCAATTGGTGTCGAGCTGCACGCTGACGATCGTTCCGAATCTTACGCGCGGCTGCCGGCCGTACGGGTTGGTCGAGAATGTGGTCACGCGCTCGAGCCATCGCCGCAAGGGATACGCCACGCAACTGTTGCGCGAGGCGCTGCGGGACGCGTGGGCGGAGAATTGTTACAAGGTCATGCTCCTGACCGGCCGCAAGGACGAAAGCACCTTTCGGTTCTATGAGTCGGCGGGTTTCGATCGGAACGCGAAGCAAGCCTTCGTCGCGACGCCGGATGCATGAGCCACGCCAACCGCGAAGCTGCTCGGCTCGCGCGCCCGCGAGATTCGGCCTACCATCGAATCATTGACACTCAAGGGAGCACGCACCATGAAAGGCCTTGCACGCCTCTGCACTGTCGCCCTTGGAATCGTGACGCTCGCCGTGCCGGCGATTTCGAGCAGCGACATCGACCGCAACGCCGTGGACTTCGTGGCGCCCGAAGACATCAAGTTTGTGAGAAACGCAGCCGGCACGAACGAGCAGGCGGTGCTGTTCGGCGATCCGGCGAAGCCGGGGCCGTACGTAATTCAGCTGCGCTGGCTACCGGGCAACATGAGCCGTCCGCACTTCCATCCGAACGACCGGTTCTTCGTAGTGCTCGAGGGCACGTGGTGGCTCGGCACCGGCACCACGTTCGATCCCGACGGCACGGTGCCCGTGACGGCCGGCACTTACGTCTTCCACAAGGGAGGGCAGGTGCATTACGACGGCGCGAAAGACGAGCCAGCGTTGATCCAGGTGTGGGGCATGGGGCCCGCGACGAGCACCGCTGCCGAGGCGCGCTAACTTCCGGTTGATGCCGCGCCGGCCGGCTGCCCGCCAGGCGCGAAGTCTTCGAGAATCCTGCCGTCGTAGCGGTGCATGAGGAGCGCGGCCACGAACGAGAGTGCTGCGCAGCCGATCATGTAGTACGCCGCGGTGGCGGCCACGCCGGTGCTGCGGGCGAGCAGTGCGGCCACCACGGGCGCTAGCCCGCTGAAGATCGTGAAGCTCAAGTTGTACGACAGCGCCACGCCCGAGAAGCGGATGCGCGTAGGAAACAAGTCGGCCCCGATCACGATCACGGTGCCCGCGCAGATGGCGCCGACAACGCCGGCGAGCGCGAACAGCGTGATCAGGCTCGTGCTGCCCGCCTCAGCGGCTCTGAAAAACGGCCACGCGAGCACGATCAAGAGCGTGGTGCCCGTGAGCGCGAGGGCTTTGCGCGACACTCGGTCGGACAGCCACGCCACGGACAAAAGGCCGAACGACATGACGATCAGCGCTACGTTCTGCGCTTCGATCGCTTGCACGGCCTCGTAGCCCATCGTCTGCGGCAGGAACGCCGGCATCGCGAACAGCAGGCCGTTGAAGCCGGCCGTCACGGCGAGAATGCCCACGCCGATGATGACGGCCACCGGGTACTTGCGAACCACTTCGGCGATCGGCACGGCCGACGCGCCGGCAACCGCGCGAATGCGGGCAAACTCGCGGCTTTCCTCGAGCGACAGGCGCAGCACGAAGCTCACGAGCCCGAGCACGCCGCCGACGAGGAAGCCGATCCGCCAACCCCACGCGCCGATCTGCTCGACCGTGAGTGTCTCGTGCACCACGAGGTTCAAGAGCGCGGCCAAAAAGACGCCGGTGTTGACGCAGAAGAACACCACGCCCACCGAAAAGCCGGAGCGGCGCGGCGCCGTCTCGACGACGTACGAGATTGCGCCCGGCAGCTCGCCGCCCAGGCAGAAGCCTTGCACGATGCGCAGCACCACGAGCAGTATCGATGCCCCGATGCCCCACTGCGCGGAGGTGGGCAACAGGCCAATGCCGGCGGTTGCCGCCGACATCGTAAGGATCGTGACGATGAGAACGCGCCGCCGCCCGATGCGGTCGCCGATGTGGCTGAAGAAAAGGCCGCCGAGCGGCCGCGCGAAGTAGCCGACGGCGAACACGCCGAACGATACGATCAGCGACACCATCGGATCGTCGTTCGGAAAGAAGTTGCGGCCGATGTATTGCGCGAACTGGCTGTAGATCACGAAGTCGTAGAACTCGAGCGCGCCGCCCAAGCTCGCGAGCAGGATCAACCGCCAGTCTGCGCGCGACAGCGCGGTACCCGGCTGCTGCATCTTGAGTCCCCCCTGGCCCTTGCGCGAGCAGTATCCGTGCGGCGATTGCCGCGCGCAATCGGCGCAGGGTAGAGTCCCTTGGAGTGCAAGCGGAGATGTCGTTCATGAAGCGTCGATTTGTGTTGCCCGCCATCGTGCTGCTGGTCGCGGCCTGTCAACCCGAGAGCGAGGAGGCGGCGAGCACGCCCGCGGCGAGCACCGCGCCCGCCGCCGGGCAAGAAATGAAGCTCACGCCGCTGCCGGGGCAGGAGAGCACGGCACCCGCGCTGACTGAGGTGACCACGGTGCGGCTTGCGACGACGGCGGGCGACGTGCTCATCGAGGTGTATCCGCAAGCCGCGCCGAACGCGGCGCAGCGGTTCGTTGAGCTCGTGCGTTCCGGCTTTTACGACGGCACGCCGATTTCGCGCGTGGTTCCCGGCTTCGTGGCGCAGTTCGGAATCAATTGGCGCGAGCCGCATCGTGCGTATGAGAACCGGCCGTTCAACGACGATCCGAGTTTATTTTCGCTGGAGCGCGGCACGCTGGCGTTCGCGAAAAGGGGTCAGCCCGGCACCGCCTCCACGCAGGTGTTCATCAACTATCGCGAGAACAACCGGCTCGCGGATCCGTCGCCGCAGTTGAGCTTCTGGGCGTTCGGCAAGGTGGTGGAAGGCATGGACGTGGTCGACAGCTTCGTGCAGGTCGGCGAGGGGAGCAACGGTCTCGACCAAGGCCGCCTTTGGGCCGACGGCGGCGCCTATCTCGAGTCATTGCCGGTGAAGCCAACGATGATCGAGTCTGCGACCGTCGTGGAG
>CAMPKU010000148.1 GCA_946887385.1 uncultured Gammaproteobacteria bacterium | reverse complement strand
CTCACCAACAGGGCGTTGCGAGACGCCACCACCTGGTCGACCACCGCACCTTCACCGCAATGCTCCACGCCCCCGAGGCGGCGCTCGGCAGCGAGATCACACCCACCTGGGACGTGCATCAATACCAAATCGTCGATTGGGTGGCGACGGCTGAACCCAATGCGCGCGGTCTCGGCAGCCTCAAGATTACCGCCCGCATACAAAATCGCGGACCGTTACGTCAACCGTATCCCGCCGTGCAACTGCGCTTGAAAGATCGTTGGGAAGAAGCCGTGGGCAGCCGCACGTTCACGCCTGCGGAGTATCTACCCCGCGACACGCCGCGCGGGCGCTTGATGTCGCCCGGCGAAACCGCGCGCGCTGAGCTCGAAGTCGTCGATCCGGGTCCGGATGCGTACGGCTTCGAGCTCGATGTTTGCATTGAAGTCGAAGCATCATTGATAAGCTGCGGTGCCGACGAAGTATTTCTCTGACGCGCACGTGGCGCAAATTTCCGAGCCAAAATTTGCGAGCCGCGTGCTATGATCTTCGCACCCTGAGTCGGTCTTCTACTGCAAGAAACGGGGTTAGCGTCAAACGATAATGGATACCTGGCGGAAGCCGGGACCAGAGCGCTTTTCGCGACGCAGCGCTCTATCGTGACGCTTACAGCAGAAGTGCCGAACGGGTAATGGATACGTTCTAGAGGGGAGAACGTAATGACTGCCATGACGAGCACAAAAAAAACTTCACGCAAAAAAACCAAGCGCGTTACGAGTCACGGAGCGCATGTCAGCACGCGCAACAAGCTGCTGAGTAGTCTCACGGACGAATGTTTGGAGAGCTATTTCCAACAGCTCAACGGCCACAAGCCGGGCGATCTGTACCAGCTCGTGATCGGCGAGGTGGAAAAGCCGCTGTTTCGCGCCGTCTTGATGTATACCAAAGGCAATCAGAGCGAAGCCGCCGAAATCCTCGGCATCAACCGCGGCACGCTGCGCAAGAAGCTCAAAGACTACAAGCTCCAGGGCCGATGAGCTCGAGCCGCAAGCCGCCACGACCGCGTAAGCAACCGCTGGTGGGCTCGCGTGAGCCGGAACGAGCCACGCCGAAGCGCCGCGCGCTGCTCAGCGTAGCCGACAAAGAGGGCCTTGCGCCGTTTGCGGCGGGGCTCGAAGAGCTCAACTTCGAAATCATCTCCACGGGCGGCACGGCGGAAGTGCTGCGCAGCGCCGGCATCAACGTTACCGAAGTCGCGGCCATCACGGGCTTCCCCGAGATCATGGACGGCCGCGTCAAAACCCTGCACCCGCACATTCACGGCGGTCTGCTTGCACGCCGCGGCATCGACGACACGGTGCTCGAGAGCCATGGTATCGGCGCCATCGACTTGCTCGCAGTGAATTTGTATCCGTTCGAGGCTACGACGGCCCGGCCGGATTGCACCGACGCCGAAGCCATCGAGAACATCGATGTCGGCGGGCCCGCAATGTTGCGCGCAGCGGCCAAGAACCACGAGCACATCGCCGTCGTCGTCGATCGCGCCGACTACGACACCGTGCTCGCAGCGCTCGCCGACGGCGGCGTACCGTCTGCGCTGCGCCGCCAACTCGCCATCAAAGCGTTCAGCCACACGGCGCGGTACGACATGGCCATCAGTCACTATCTGCGCGCGCACAGCCCGGCGCACGACGAGTGGCCGAACCCCTTGCAAAGAAGCTGGAGCTTGCTGCAACCGCTGCGCTACGGCGAAAACCCGCATCAGGCCGCGGCGCTCTACCGCAGCGCGGCAGACACGCCGGGCTCCGTTGCGCACGCCATCCAGCTGCAAGGCAAAGAGCTTTCGTTCAACAATCTCGTCGACGCGGATGCCGCGTATCAGGCCGTGAAGGCATTCGAGGCCGCGGCCTGCGTGATCGTGAAACATGCGAGCCCTTGCGGCATCGCAACCGCGGCTACGCCCGTAACCGCGTACCAGCTCGCCTATCGCACCGACTCTACGTCGGCGTTCGGCGGCGTCATCGCATTCAACCGAGCGCTCGATCAAGCGGCGGCCGAAGCCATCGTCGCGCAGCAGTTCGCCGAGGTCATCGTGGCGCCGGAAGTCGGCAGAGCTGCTCGTGCAGCTTTGGCGAAGAAGCAAGGCATTCGCGTTCTCGAGGCGGGCTGGCCCACGGAATCGTCCGCGGCGCAGGAGCTTGCGCTCGAGCTCAAGACCATCGAGGGCGGCCTGCTCGTACAGGCGCGCGACGACGGGCGCGTCGACGTGGCCGCTGCCAAAGTCGTCAGCCAGCGGCAACCCACGACCGGCGAGCTGCGCGACCTGAAATTTGCCTTCACCGCGGTGAAGTTCGTGAAATCGAACGCCATCGTGCTGGCGCGCGACGGCGCCACCATCGGCATCGGCGCCGGGCAACCGAGCCGAGTCATGAGCGCGCGCATCGCAGCCCTGAAGGCCGAAGAGGCCAAGCTCGACGTGAGCGGCGCCGTGCTTGCGTCGGACGCGTTTTTCCCGTTCCGCGACGGCATCGACGCTGCGGCCGAGCGCGGCGTCATGGCCGTCGTGCAGCCCGGCGGCTCGATGCGCGACGAAGAAGTCATCAAAGCCGCGGACGAGCACGGTATGACGATGGTATTCACGGGCATGCGCCATTTCCGTCACTGAACTCAGGGAGCGAAGCGGTGAAGGTCTTGATCGTCGGAGGTGGCGGACGCGAGCACGCGCTCGCCTGGAAAGTGGCGCAATCGCCGCAAGTCAGCGAAGTGCTTTGCGCGCCCGGTAATGCCGGCACGGCCGCGGAACCAAAAACACGCAATGTGCCCGTGGCTGCCACCGACGCCGCCGCCCTCATCGCGCTGGCCGACCGCGAGGCGGTGGCGCTCACCATCGTCGGGCCCGAGATCCCGCTGGTGGCAGGCATCGTGGACAGCTTCGAGGCCGCCGGACTGAAGTGCTTCGGACCGCGCGCCGCCGGCGCTCAGCTCGAAGGCTCGAAAGCATTCACAAAGGAATTTCTCAAACGGCATCGAATCCCGACGGCCGATTACGCCGCCTTCACCGATTTCGAGAGCGCCCGCGACTACGTGCGCACGCGCACGCCGCCGATCGTCATCAAGGCGGACGGGCTCGCGGCCGGCAAGGGCGTGATCATCGCGCCCTCCGTGGCCGAAGCCGAGCAGACGCTGGATAGTGTGCTGCGCCAACGCCAATTCGGCGACGCCGGCGCCACCGTGGTGATCGAGGACTTCCTGGTCGGCGAGGAAGCGAGCTTCATCGCCGTCATCGACGGCACGCGCGTGGTGCCGCTCGCGAGCTCGCAAGACCACAAGACGCGCGACGACGGCGACCGCGGGCCCAACACGGGCGGCATGGGCGCCTACTCGCCCGCGCCCGTCGTCACGCCCGAGGTACACGAGCGCGTCATGCGCGAGATCATGCTGCCGACGGTGCGCGGTCTCGCCGCCGACGGCATTTACTATCGCGGCTTCCTCTACGCCGGCCTCATGATCGACGGCGCGGGCCAGCCGCGCGTCATCGAGTTCAACTGTCGCCTGGGTGACCCCGAAACGCAGCCGATCCTGTTCCGCCTGCGCTCCGACTTGGTCGCCCTGTGCATGCAGTGTTTCAACGGCACGCTCGGCGAGCAGCCGCTCGAGTGGGACCCGCGCGCGGCGGTGGGCATCGTCATGGCCAGTCGCGGCTACCCGGACAACTACGAAAAAGGCAAGCCAATAGCGGGCCTTCACAGTCCAACGAGTGTCGACGTGAAAATCTTTCACGCGGGCACTCAAATGGTCGGCGATCAGGTTGTGACTGACGGCGGCCGCGTGCTGTGCGTCGTAGGCACGGGCGCAACCGTGCGCGCCGCGCGTGATGCGGCTTACCGCCGAGCGCGCGAGATCACCTGGGATGGTGCCTTCTATCGAACCGACATCGCGCACCGATCCATTGCCCGCGACGATCCGGAGTAACGGCGCGCGTTGACCGTATCGCTCTCTGCCCTCTAGTATTGCCGCGATTCTGCGATCGCTGCCTTCATCAACGAATGATTAAAGCTACGCATCTGCGTATCACTGTTGCAGTGCTATGTGTTGCAGTGGCGAACGCAGGCGACGCACAGCGCAACTCCGACGCGCAGCGCGCGCAGACGGAGGGATTCGTCGTCGTACGATTCGCAAGCAACGGCGGCCACATTTACGAGCTATTGCGCGTCGAAGAGCTCGAGACAGGCAAAGGCGGCGGGCTGCGCAACCCGGCGGTACAAGCTCTGGAGCTCGCAAACCGGGGCTTGAGCTCCGCCGTTCACACCGGGTGGCTCCCCGCGGGTGAATATCGTCTGAAACGCTTCGAGACGGCCGGGTCTACCTACACGGCGAGCGGCCGCCTCAGTCTCGAGGAACTGTTTCCGCCGTTCCAGGTTGAGGCCGGGGTGATCACGGATCTCGGCACGTTGATCGAGCAGCCGGTAGGCGGCGCAATCTCCACGGTAGTCCAATGGAACGGGCCCGACGCGTACAACGACGAGCTCTATGAGGGCCTGCGCTCCGCGGCCGGCGGGCTCGCCGGCTCGCCTATCCGTTGGGACGGCACCATCGGCTGGAAGTATCAGGAAACGATTGCGACGCACAGCGCTCCAGGCGGGCTGATCTCCGCGATCGCGGAGCATGTTGTCCGCGGCCCGAACGAGCTCATGCTCAAGGAGCAGTGGTCGCAAACTGCATCGCCCGCGGAGTTGGTGACACTCATCAAGCAAGCCACGATAGCGCTGACGCGCCCCGCGTTCGATGCCGACGATAACGCGTACTTCGGCAGCAACTTGGGCCAAGTGTTGCGCCGCAGCAAAAATGGCATGTGGACGAATCTCGATACGAGGACGCTCGACGAGATCGGCGGCGTCGTCGTCGACGGCGCACGGCTCTACGCGAGCACCGTGCACGGCGTGCTTCTGACAAGCACGGACGCCGGCGCGGCTTGGACAGTTTCGCCGACACGGCTGCCGGGGCGCGTGACGTCGATGGCACGGTTGCCAAGCGGCGACCTGCTCGTCGCGACGGCCGGCACGGCGGACCTGGATGCCGCGATCTTCCGCGGCCCCGATCTGCAGACGCTCTCCGCGGAACCGTGGAAACGCCTCGAGATCGGCAGCCGGGTGAAGCGCTTCCGAAACCGTCGCGCGATGCTCGCCGTATCCGGCGAGCGGCTGATCGCCTGGGTCCACTACAACAAGTCGTTCGTCTACGACACGCGGGTGGATACGTGGGCCGACACCAAGACCGACGCGGACCTCGGCGAGCTCCTAGTCAATGATGCTGCGGGGCTCGTGTACTCCGCCGGTCCCTTCAAGAACGCGCTGCTGACAGCGGACGACGGTAGAACGTGGAAGACGACGCGGTTCAGCGAGACTCCAGTTGCCGTCGGCTTCCGCGACGCGAGCAACGGCATAGCCGTTGTCGCGGAGGGCGGCGTCATGGTTTCGGGCGAGTACTTTGCTGAGACGACGGCCGACGGAGGCGCAACCTGGACGCGCGTCGGCGCGCCGCCTTCGGGCTGCATGTTCGGCCGCTATTTACCGCCGACCGACGAGATGGTCTGCATGGGTAGAGACGGCGGCATCCAAACCACGAAGAACGGCGTGGACTGGACGATCGAGCGCGTCGTCTATTAGCGGAGCGAAAAGCGTCCGTTCAACTCACGCCCAACTTCGCAACGTCACCGCTCCGTATTCAGCTTGTAGTCCGCCGGCGGTACGAATAGATCGTCGGCCAGCGGCCCGGTTTCCACGTTGGTCACGCTCGTGGTGATGCCGGTACCGCCCATGCGCGCCATGACGGCGGCCAACGGGCCGCTGCCGCTGAATTTCATCTCGATATCCGTTTCGTACGCGATACCGCCGGTGGCGGCGATCTGTTCGTACATGGACGCCAGCGCCTTCGCCTGCCCCGGTTGGGCGCGGGCTGCGCGCGGATCGGAAAAGATCCAGCCCTTCTCGGCAGCCGCAGCGTAGAACGCGCCGTAGTCGGCCGAGCCGGGCGCGCCCTCGACGATCCAGATGGGCCCCGTCATCGTCACGGTCATCGGCGCGCCCGCCATGCCGGCGGCTGTGGTCATCTCGAAGTCGTAGCCGGCCGCGGCTTGACCTGCGATCTGCTTGGTCTGGCCGTTCGGCCGTAGCGATCCCGTCGCGCTCGACAGATCGACGGCCTGCGTAAGCTCCGCCGCAAATGCCGCCATGTCCCAAACGTCCGCTTGCTTCTTGCGTGAATCGAACGCGTACATCTTCTGCGCATCGAGATCGAAGATCGTGGTGTGCGTTCGATTGCCGAGCACGGCATCCGAGCGCATCTTGTTGCCTTTGATGTAAGTGGTGCCCACCGCTTGCCCCGACAGGCCCAATGCTTTGCCGTCCATCGTCTGCGTGATCGTGACGTCGGCCACCGCCGGTGCGGCCAGGACGCATGCAACGAGCAGAGCGCTGTGTTTTGGCGCGATCATGTAATCCTCCCTTGCGATTACTGCGTTCAACAGGGCCGGGTTTAGCGTAACCCGCCGAAAACCCGCTCAAAAGCCAAGTGTCGCGGCGAGCGCCGTTGTCTCATTCGCGGGCTTCCATGGCCACCTCTGCCTCGAGATTGGCCACATCGCGGTAAATCGATGCCACGGCTAGCGTGCGTCCCGCCCGATCGAAGCGCACCAGGCAGTCCTTGGCCGCTATGTCGCCGTCGATCGAGAGCTCGTCCCATTTTGCGGCGTGGCCCACATAGTTGATCGGAACGTCGTAGTGCTGGCTCCAGAAGAACGGAACCGCCGTGAATTTCTCGCGCTGCCCCAGCAAATTGAGCGCCGCCGTTTGGCCTTGGCGTTCGGCCACGACCCAGTGCTCGACGCGAATGTTCTCGCCCGTGTGCGGATCGGGCCAGCGCGCGATGTCGCCGGCGGCAAAAACGCCGGGCACGCTGGTTTCCAGATACTCGTTCACGAGCACGCCGCGATCTACCCGCAAGCCGGCTCGCTCGGCAAGCTCGAGCCGCGGCCTTACTCCGATACCTACGATCACGAGATCCGCCTCGAGCACGTCGCCCCCAGTGAGCTGCACGTTCTTGCCGTCGATCGCCGTAGCCGTCTGACCAAGATGGAAGACCACGCCGTGCTCTTCGTGCAGGCTGCGCACGAAGTCGCCGAATTGCGGTCCCAACACTTTCTCCATGGGCCGTTTGCCGGGCGCCACCACGTGCACGTCGAGGTTGCGTGCACGTAGAGCCGCGGCCACCTCGAGCCCGATGAAGCTCGCGCCCGTCACCACCACGCGCCGGGCCGCGCCGGCGCGCTCGATGATCGCGCGGCAGTCGGCAAGCGAACGCAGCGTGCGAACGTGCGGCTGGTTCGCCCCCGGAATCGACAGACGAACCGGCTCTGCACCCGTGGCCAGCAGCAGCCGGTCGTAAGCAACGCTGCTCCCATCGGCAAGCGCCACCTGACGCGCGCGCGTATCGACCTGCACCACTTCCGCGTTGAGCCGCAGGTCGATGCCCTGCTTTGCGTAGAAGCCCTCGGAACGCAGCGGTAACCAGTCCTCCGGCGCCGTGCCCGCCAGAAAATCCTTGGAAAGATTCGGGCGGTCGACCGGCGGGGCATCGTCGGCGCTCAACATCACGATGCTGCCCCCGTAGCCTTCGCGACGCAGCCGTTCGGCGGCCGCAAAGCCCGCTGCGCCGCCGCCCACGATTACGATTCTCTCCGGCGCGCCTGCCGCAGCGAGCGCCTTCGGCTTCGCTTTGGCGCGCTTGTCGCCGACGAAGACTTGGCCGTCGCGTTGCTCCACCGACCAGCACGAGAGCGGGCTCAGCGCCGGGGCGCGTAGCGCCTCTCCCGTGCGCAAGTCGAAACACGCGTGATGCCAAGGGCAGCGCACGGTATCGCCCACCACGAGCCCTTCGACGAGCGGGCCGTGGTAGTGCGTGCACTCCGCGCCCACGGCAAACACTTCCGCGCCGCGGCGCACGAGCAGCACTTTTTCGCCGCCCACGTAGCCCACGAGCTTGCCGCCGTCCTCGAGCTGCGCGAGCGCAATGCCTCGAGCTAAATCGGGCTCTTGCGGCGCCGGTTTATCTTCCGTCATGTCCGTCTCCTCTCCAGGCCTATTCAGGCAGTGTGTAACGCGCCGCGACCAGCTCTCTAACGAGGTGGCGAGCCAGCTCCGGCGAAAGATCATCGCGCCGTTCGATGCGCTCCATCTCGTCGGCGAGATGACTATCCTTCACGGCGTTGCGAAACCAGCGCGAATAGTCGCTGCGCCGCAGATGGAACATCCACGTCGGCTCGTCGATGCCTTCCGCAATCTGGCAGAAGACCGCGAGATTCTGCGCCCGCAAGTTGTGCCGGTCGTCCGGTCCACGAAAGAAAAAACTCCGGTAGCGCATGTTGCCTTCGGCGTACTTGCGAAGGTGACGAATGCGTTCCGCGCGTCCCGGTTGCGGCCGCATCGAAAAGGGCGGCTCGTCGTCGCGAACGAACCAAACGACGACCTTGTCCGGCTCGCATCGCACATCCGCGGGCCAGGTCAGAGCATGCCCTGCCGCTCGAGCGTAGCTGCCGAGCGTGTGCTCGGGCGATTGCCCGATCGCGACCACGACATCGATCGGCGCGAGCACGGCCGGGGCAACGTGGTCGGGATGGACGGTGACCAAGATCGTCTCGCCGAGCTTTGCCGGCACGGTGGCGGCCGCATGGCCCCACGTCTGGGGCAGCATATGGTGGGCCTCGTCCAACACGATCCAGTGAGGACGGCCGGTCCGCACGCGTAGCGCAAGCAGCCCGGGAATCAGCTGCGAGAAGTAAAGCGGACGATCCTCGAGCGGCAAGCCAAGCATGTTGATGCTCAAGTTGACGGCAGGCTCTTCGAGAATCGACAGAACCTCGTTCACGCTGGGTGCGCGTTGCGGATTGCCGAGCGAGGTCACGGCACGCAGCGCGCTGTAGTCGCCTTCCGGATCGATGATGCAAACCTGGTAGCCTTTTTCGATCAACCGCTCGACCAAACCGGCCGTCAAGGTCGACTTGCCGCTGCCGGAAGGGCCGGCGATGAGCAGATTTCGGCCATAGGGTGCAATGCGAACTTCGGTGCCGTCGCTGCGCTCACCGAGCAGCACCAAGTGGCGCTCGATCTTTCCTTCCAGGCGGGCGAGATCGTCGGCAATCAGCTCATCGATGAGCTCGGCTACGCCGTCGCCGTTGGCGCCGCGTGTCACGAGCTCGGCCGCAGCCTTGATGGAGGGGACCGCGTTCGCTACCGCGACGCCACATTCGCAGTAACGCAGAAAGGAGTGGTCGTTTTCCGCATCGCCGATGGCGACCGCTTCGTGTTGCGACAACCCGAGCTTGTGCAGCGCGACCTTGAGTCCGGTTGCCTTGTTGATCCCCGGCGGTAACACCATGATCGACGACCGATTCACGATCACCTGCAGCTCCAGCCCGAGCTCCCGAATGACGTCGAAGACGACTGCCCCGTGCGGGTCATGCGTGGCGACCAGCACCTTGCCCATCTCGAGCGGAGCGACGCTGCGCTCTCGCAGCCGCTCGACCAAGCTCTTCGGCACGGGCGCGCCAAGGACTACCTCTTCGCGCCGCGCCGGGTCGTAAACGACGGCGCCGTTCTCCGCTACGACCAGATCGAACAGCGCAATGGCCGGGCACACTTTGAGCAGTTCCTCGACACGACGCCCCGTGACGAGCACTACCCTTCGCCCGGAGACGCGGAGCCGCTCGATCGCGCGCCGCGCGCTCTCGGCGAGCTCGTCGCGGCTCGCTGCGGTGCCGTCGTAGTCGACGGCGAGAGCTAGGTAACGCATGCTTCCGTCTCCAGCGCGGCGCTTTTGGCGCGACGGCCCTCGCGGTTGGTCCAAAGCGACAAGAAAATGGCGGTTCGCGCTCGCGGGCCGAGCCGCGGCGAAACGTGCAAACCTCATGCCGGCTCTGCCGCGTGTATGAGTCCCTTGGCAAGCAGGCTCCCTCCGAGTCCGCAGAAATACAGATAGCCTCGGTAATCGCCGAAGCGCTGCACCACGTCGGTGAGCGACTCTGGAGTGGGTAGGTTGAGCAGCGCGTTCAATCCGCGCTGCGCGCCCGAGTCGCCCGGCGGGAACACCTCGAGCCGCCCGAAACCGCGCAGCAGCACGAGCGCGGCGCTCCAGGGCCCGATGCCCGGCAGCTCGATCAGTCTCTTCAGCGCCTCGGCGGTACTGAGCTCGGCGATCGCCTCTTCGCGGAGCTCGCCTGCCTCGACGACCTTTGCGAGATAGCGCAGCGATTCCGCTTTCGAGCGGCTCAAGCCGCAGGCGAGCAACGCGGTGAGGCGCGCACCCGCGACGGCGCTCGCGGTCGGAAATGCGGCGAAACGCCGGCCGCCGTGCAGTACCTGCTCTCCGAAACGCGCAACTAGACGGCTCACGATCGCGGCTCCGGCGTCGAGGCTCAACTGCTGGAACGGCACGACATTGGCAAACGCGTCGAACAGCGTTGCGAACCGCGGCGGCCGCATGCCACGCAGCGAAAGCGCAGTGGGCTGCAAGCCGCGCAGGCGCATGGCGGCCGTGTGCAGCGGCGCCGGGTCCAGGTGAAGACCCAGCATGGTTCGAACGGTGCGCTCGAGGCTGCGCCGCGTAACGGCGGACGGCGCTCCCGCAAGAATCGAAAGGCGAACGTCGGGAGCGTCGATGGAGCCGCGATTGGCGACCGCAGTCAGCACGAGACCGTCCGCCGTCGTGAATACACGCAGGTGGCGGCCGTGGTCCCAAACCTCATGGCTCGAAGGCCGGCGCTGCAACACGCGCACGGTGGCTTCTAGATGAAACGGCGCAGCCGTCGGCAAGCGAACCGTCGCGACATCGGCGGCGACGGCGCCGACTGCCCGCGAGTTGCCTTTCGCGCTCACCGGCGCACTTTTCGGCGCACTTTCTTCAGTGCGGAGCCCTTATGAGCCGCGATGTGCTCGGTCTTGTCGCTCTTGATTTCGTACTGCGGGTCATCCTTGCTTGCGTGGTGTGTATAGCCCTTGAACGCGAAGTCCTTGATGTGCACCTTGATGATCGTGCCGCTGACACGCCCCGCCTCGGAATTCCAGGTCACGTGGTCGCCG
>CAMPKU010000147.1 GCA_946887385.1 uncultured Gammaproteobacteria bacterium | reverse complement strand
TTGCCGCCGTCGGCGCACACCAAGCGGTCGATCATGAGCTTCAGCACCGACGGCACGTGGTACCAGTTCACCGGCGTCACGATCAGCACGCCGTGCGCAGCCACCCAGCGCGGATAGATCTCGTTCATCCAGTCCTGCGACTGTCCGAGCCCATGGTTCGGATAGCACGAGCACGGCCAATGACACAACGGCTGCGCGGTCGACACGCAGGCCTTGCACGGGTAGATGACTCGGCCGTACTCCGACACGAGCAACGACAGGTCGAGAAAATCGACGCGAGCGCCGGCGGACTCGAGCGTGGTCTCCACGAGCTTCGCAAGCCGCCAAGTTTTCGACACCTCGCCGGGGCACGACTGATCCGTACGCGCCGATCCGTTAATCACGAGAATCTTAGGCGGCAGCGATCGGTCGTGGTGCTCCGTTTCCGCTAAGCGCAGCGCATCGCGCGCTGCGAGCCAATCGAGCGAGAGGTCGTAATCGGGATCTGCGAACTCGGGGCCCGCCTTGCGCGTTTGCGGCGACTTATGGTGCCCGCGGTAGCTGCGCCAGGCCGCGTCGAGCACGGCGTTGAGCTCGGCATCCACTTGCTCGAACAACGAATCCGCGTATCGCTGCCGGAACCGCCGCGCAAATTCCGCGCGGTCGAGCTCGACGCTGGGCATGCCCTTGACGACGCGCGGCTTCGAGGGCTCGTTAGCCATGACTCAACTCGGCTTGCCGCGAGTGCAAGGAGCGCTCGCCGCTCAGTGCAAGCCGCGGTCGTTCTCGAGCCAGGCTTCCTCGGCCTCGTCGAGGCCGTCGCCCAAGCCGGCTTCCTCGGGGCCCACCACGCGGTCCGTGTCGATGTCGGCGCCGGGTCGCACGCTTTGTTCCTTGCCGGCGCTGCTGCGCTCGCCCGTGCCGCTACGGTCGCTGGTGTCGTCCATGCCGAGATCGCCGACGCTGGCGCCGGCGTCTGCGGCGTTGCGCTTGCCGCCTTCGCTGTCCTCGTTCGTGCCCCGATCCAGGCCGAGCACGTCGTCGTCGAGCAGGCCGGGGCCGGCCATGTCCGAACCGGTATCGGAGCTGTCGCTCGGCCCGAGCGCGCGTACGTCATGGCCTTTCAGCGTTTTGCGCGCGCGCCGCGCGGGAATGTTATCGGGATCCAATGTGCTGCCCATGATGAACTCCTCCGTGAGTACGGCATAAACAATGCAAGCTCCGTTCCAACGCGGCGGCGTGGAACGCCGCGACTTTGAGCCCGGTCTGAACCCAATTGCTCGCGCGGAGGACTGCCCGATGTCGCTACCCTTGGTCATGCACACGGACGCGTTCGAGGACGGCGGCATCGTGCCGGCACGCTACGGCTGCTTTGGCGAAAACGTGCAGCCCGGTTTCAAGTTCGAGAACGTGCCGCCGGAAGCTAAGAGCTTGGCGCTGATTTTTCACGACATCGACGTTGCGCTCGACGGCCGCACGGAAGACGGGCTGCATTGGACGCTCTGGAACATTCCGCCCGAGGCGCAAGGTTTACCGGAAGGCGCCCTGCCGGCAGGCACCGTGCTCGGCCGCAACGTCGAAAACCGCAATGCGTATTTGGGACCCGGTGCACCCGCGGGTCCGCGCTATCACCATTACGTGTTCGAGCTGTTCGCGCTCGACCGGCGGCTCGAGCTGCCGCCGACGGCGGGGCGCGCCGAGCTGATCGAAGCGATGGAAGGCAGTGTCATTGCGAAGGCCGCCTACGTCGGCCGTTTCAGGCGGCCGAGCTGATCGCCGGCGAGAGCGACGAACGCAGTGACGCGGCGTGACGTGGTTCGAAGCGCCGTGGAAGCGCGCGGCATAGCATGGTCCGGCGTCACGCGAGCGAGACTGGTTATGGCGAATCCCAAGCTGTCGTACGACTATGCCGAGACCGAGGTGCTGCCAAGGCATTTGAGCCCAGGCCGTCTCGACGCCCTCGACGATGCGGCCGCCGAGGCGCAGCTTCGCTACCAAGAATACGTGCGTTTACTCGATGAGGTGCCGGTGCTCGTCGACGTGGTGCGCGAGCCGCCGCGTGTCCCGATCAAGGATTTTCGTCTGGGCGAGCGCCCCGATGCGCGCAAGCTTCCGCGCGACGACGCTGCCGCGTTGCGCGAGCAGCACTCCGTCGACGTCACCTGGCAGTACGCCGAGTACGCCGGCATGTGCTCCGTGCTCGCCACGACGATGCGCGCGCCGCCGCGCAATGCAGCGCCTAAAGGGCGCAGCAAAAAAAAACGCGCCAAGCGCAGCAAGCGCTCGGCGCGTTCCAAGTCCTAACCGCGCGCGCTTAGTTCGTCGCGAAGCAATAGAACATGCCGGCGCCGCCTGAGCCCGCCAGGTTCTCGAGCGAGCAACCCTGCGACGCGTGAATCGCGTTCCATGAGTTCAAGCCGGGATTACGGCCGATGCGGTCGGCATGACCGAGCATTGCCGTGGCGTCCGTGCCGTTCGTCCAGTTGTTGCACGTGGCGGCGTTCTTGGTGCCGTCCTCGTTCGTGCCCGTGAGGATGTCGTGCTGCAGCGGCTGCGCCGTCGGCGTGGGCGGGTCGCCAGCCAGATAGTTCGGCGCCACGCCTTTTTCGTTCAGCGCCGTGGCCGCCGTGATCTTGTTGTTGGGGCTGTGCAGATCCGCCACGCTCTGCGCGATCAGCTCGCCCTTCGAGTTGTACCACGGGCCGTTGCCGATGCGGTCTTTGGCGTCGACCGTGCTAGTGGACAGATACGCGCGCCACGTCTTGCCGCCTGCGCCGACCGCGGCCGCGAGCGATTGGCAATGAGCGTCGGCGCCCGCCAAGCCGCCGAGATCGCCGCCCTTGCCGGGATTCGAGCTGGTGACGAAGAAGCTCATGTTGGCCGGCGCTTGCGCGAGCGCGACGCCTAAGCTCAAGGCCAAGATTCCGAGCCCGCCGAGAACTGTCGTACGTTTCATTGGAATTCCCCTCTCTGGAAACACTTAGGAGCTGATCGAAGCTAACGAAGCAGCGAGACGAAATCAATTCAGGGTTCTTGAGCTTCAAGAACCGCCGGAGCCGCCGGCGGCCGCTTTTCGGGCCGCGGGTGGCGGCGGCCGTTCAGCATTGCGCCAATCCACGTGAAGCGCACGAACCAGTGGTAGGTTACGAGCAGTATCGGCATAGAGCCGCCGACGTAGATTGCGAGCTTGATGCTCCAGTGCCAGTCGAACGGCCGCAGCAAGTTGATGAAAAAGATGAGCGTCGCCAAGTGCATCAGATACACCCAGTACGACGCGTCGGCAAGATAGCGCGTCGCGCGGTGCGGGGTGGATAAGAACCGCACGGCGGCGCCCACGAACCCGAACACCCAGCACCATAGCCCGACGACGTAGGCGGCCGTGTATAGCAAGCGATCCGTGCCAGCCAGATTGCCGCCGATCCAGCGCGGTTCCGTGCCGATCGTAGTAAGGCAGAAAATCGTCAGCGCCACGGCAATCGCGAAGTAGACGTACCAAAGGTTCTTGAGCTCGAGCAGCGCTTGCACCTGACGATTGGCCAGCCAGCCAAGCGCGAACGCCACGCCGTAGCCGATCAATGCCGTCACGTTGGGCGTGATCGCGAACGGTGCCGGCAAGCCGAGCCACTCGGTCCAGCTCTCGAGCTGATACAGGTAAGCTGCGATCGGCAGAGCGATCAGCACGGGCCCCCACACGCCGCTCAACACGAGCTTGACCACGCGATCGCCGACGGCCGCAAGCACGCCGCGTGGATCCACAGCGAGCACGAGAGAGCGGAGCGCGAGCGCGAGCACGTAGAAGATCAGCAAGTAATAAAGAAACCACAGGTGCCCCAGATTGAAGCCGCCGGCAACCGCCGCCGGGGGCGCCTGCTCTGCACCGGCTTGCGGTTGCGCCGCCGCCTGCGCCAGCCCCGTCAAGTAATCGACGCCGTGCGGCAGAGCGCCGAGCACGAAGCCGAGGCCGCTCGCCAGCGCTACGACGACGCTGAACAAAACCAACGGCAACGCCACCCGCTTGCCGCGGTCCTTGACGAACGCCGTGACGCCGCGCCGTTCGACGAGCAGCCGTGCGAAGAACCCGGCGATCAAGAAGAACGCCGACATGCGGAACATGTGGATGACGTAGTAGATGACCGGCGCGCCATCGGTGGACGTGTCGAGCCAGAGCGGAATCGGGAAGCCTTCGAGGAAGGCGGCCGCACCGTGGAGCACCACGCCGAGCAAAAGCGCGTAGGCGCGCACCGCGTCGAGAGCGTGCAAACGGTCCGCGGGCTGCATACGGCATGCTCCTTAATAGTTAGTGGGCCCCGGGCACCGCAGGCGCTTCGGGCTTGCGCACCAAGAACGAGCAGGCAACCGCGGCGAGCCCAAACACCGCCCCGCAGATGAACGCCGCGCGCACGCCTGAGGCGAGCGCCTCGACCGGTGCCATGCCCGCCGCCGCGAGCCGCGTCGACTGCGCCGTCATGAGCGCCACGAACAGCGCCACGCCGGCCGCGCCGGCCACTTGCTGGAGCGAGCCCAAGACGGCGCTGCCATGCGAATAGAGCTCCGGCCGCACGGACGACAGGCTCACCGTGAACAACGGCGTGAACAACAGGCCGAAGCCCACGCTCATCACGATGTGCCCGAGCAAGATGTACTCCACGCGGCTTTGCGTGCCGAGCAGCGTCATTGCCCAGAGCACGGCCGTGACGATCACGACACCGGGGATGACGAGCTTCGCGGGGCCGATGCGGTCGTACCAGGCACCGGCCCGCTGCCCGAGCCGGCCCATGAGCAACCCGCCCGGCAGCAGCAACAAGCCCGTTTGAAGAGTGCTGATGTTCAGCACGTTCTGCAGATAGATCGGCAACACGATGATCGTGCCGAGCAGCACGAGCATGAGAATCGCAAATAGAAGCAGCGACACAGTGAAGTTCCGCGACGCGAACACGCGCAGATCGAGCAGCGCAGCGTTCGTGCGTTGCAGCGTGAGCTGCCGCCGCCCGAACACGATCATCGCAACCGCGCCGATCGCGAGCGGCGCCCATGCGGGCGGCTGGCCCGGTACCGGCGGTACGCCGAGCAAGCTCAGCCCATACACGGAGCCGCCGAATGCGAACACGGACAGCACCACCGACGCGATGTCGAGCGGTGCGTCGCGCGGCGTGGTGACGTTCTCGATACGCCGCCAGCCGAGCCACAGTGAGCCGAGCGCGATGGGCAGCATCAGCACGAACAACCAACGCCAATGCAGATAGTTCAGGATCAATCCCGAGATCACGGGGCCGATCGCGGGCGCGACGGAGATCACCATCGTGATATTGCCCATCGTCTTGCCCCGCGTTTCTTGCGGCACGAGCGTCATGACGGTGGTCATCAACAACGGCATCATGATCGCCGTGCCCGACGCTTGGATCACGCGCGCCACCACGAGCAGCTCCAGCCCTGGGGCAAGCGTGGCGGCCAGCGTGCCGATCGAGAACAGCGACATGGCCAACGTGAAGATCACGCGCGTATGCAGCCGCTGGAGCAGGAAGCCGGTCATCGGAATCACGATGGCCATCGTGAGCAAGAAGGCCGACGTCACCCATTGCGCCGCCGCGGCCGTTACGCCGAGACTTTCCATCAGGCGCGGGATGGCCACGCCCATGAGCGTTTCGTTCAAGATCACCACGAACGCCGAGACGAGCAGCAGGTTGATGACGAGGCGGTTGCGGCGCGCAGTGACGGCTGCGGCGGCGTCCAGAGTTGTGGCGTTCATGTCTTGAGCTGAGCCGCCGGACGGCGGGCGATTGTGGGCCGGGAGGGTGCGCATTGTGCACCTCGAGTGCCGCGCCCGCCAGCTTCACAGGCAGTCAAAACTAGCCTGCTTCGCAGTTAGCGAATTTCGCTAAACGTTGGCCGCTGCCCACCATACGGCGGCGAGAACGCGCGTCCCGTGGCATGTAACTTCATGAATTGTATGAGGCACGCCGTTGGCACGAGTTTGGCAATGCCCGCTGAGCCGGGCGCTCGCGCCTGTCGTCGGAGGGAGAGGGACATGAACGTGCTCGGAACATTGCTCACCGTTGCCGCCATCGTCGTCGGTGCCGTTGTGCTGATTCCGGTGCTCGGCGTAGTGCTGGGTTTAGCGGTGGCGTTCGGCGGCGTGCTGTTATGGCTGTTGCCGATCATCCTGATTGCGGTCTCCGACAAGGTGGGCACCGCGGAGAAAATCCTTTGGATTCTGGCGATCATCTTCCTGTCGTGGTTCGCCTGGATCTTCTACTTCTTTTTTGCGCCGGTATTCGATCGGCCGCAACGGCATGGCTACTACTGAGGGCTCGCGCATGACTACCGATACGCCTACGTTCGACAGCTTCACCACGAAGCTCATCGCTTGCGCCGTCATCGTCGCGTGTCTGCTCTTCGGGCTGGCCGGCTTGATCCTGCCGCTGATTCCCGGGCTGCTGTTCATCGCGATTGCGGCCTTCGTGGCCGCCAAGATTTCGCCGCGGTTCGCCGGCCTGGTGCGGGAGAACGAGACTTTGCGCGAGTACCTCGATCAAGCGGACCGTGTAGCCGGCGTGCCGCTGGCGCAGAAAGCTCAGGTGATCGGCTTGCTGCTTTTGAAGATGCTGATCGACGGCGTCGCGCTGCTCGTCGCGGGCATCATGAAGCTCGTCAAACTGGCCGAGCGCGCCAGCGTACGCCAATAGCGGTTTTCGGTAGAGCTCGCGGGCGTCGGCGCATTAGTAAGGGCCGTGCGTATCGCGCCAGCGAGGGGCGACACGAGTCTTGGGTATATGAATGACGGCGCATGCCACGGCGTAGGTCACAGCCACGCCGACGACACCGCCGAAAAATAGCCATAGCGTTTCTTGAATGGTCACGGCTCCCTCGTCTGTCTCTGGGCTCGAAATTAGTGAATACGGCGCCGCCGGCGGCGACCCTCGGGCGCGGCACCAACCGTAAGGTCAACGCTCATCTGCAGCAGCGTGCGGGCGTTCTCCAGCCGCAGCTTGGCAGCTTGTGCCATTTCCACCTGCTCCGGCGTCGGCTCCATCCCTCGACCGAGCGTCTTCGCGATGCTCGTCAAAGTCTCGCAATAGTCCTCTAGCGCCGCCGAGTGCTCTCGTTTCGCGACGTCTCGTAGCTTTGAAGGCGACATTCCCTGCAGCATTTCGGCCGCTCGCTCCGAACAGATACCAGTGGAGTGCATGTTTCGCGCCAACGGAAGTCGGAACAGGCAGCCGGCGCGTAAAGAATTTTCGAGCCGCTGAGCAGCTTCCCTTTCGCAGTTGACTGCTCCAGCGCCAAATTCGAGGCGGCACAGAACCTGCATAACCACTCTGACGATAGCCGGGATGGCTCGCGTACGGAGGTGTGTATGCTTTCGTTCCGACTGCCGCACGTGCTGCGGCCAATCGCTGTGACGGCAGCGGCGCTTACGCTGGCCGTCACGCCGGTAATCGCGGAAACAAACCCCGACGTCGAGCAGCAGCTTCTCGATCAAATTCAAGAAACGCTTTCCCGCGCAGGCCCGAATGCGATCGCGTTGCTCGATCCGCTGACGACCTTGGGACGCTTCTATCAAGAAGGCGAGGATCACACGTTCGCATTGGCGGCCCTCGAGCAGGCTTTGCACATCCTGCGCGTCAACCGCGGGTTGCATACGCTCGACCAAGTACCGCTCGTCGGGCAATTGATTCGCATCGAGGAAGCTCGCGGCAATTCCGCCGGCGCCTGGGAGCGCGAACAGGAATTACTCACGCTGCTGCGCCGCTATCCGAATGATCTGCGCACCGTGCCGGTGCTCACGCAGATCGCCGACAAGCAGATGGAGGTGCTCGGTGCAGTCATTGCCGGGAAGAAGCCTCCGCAGGTTGTTCTCGGCTGTTTCTATAGGCTCTGGTCGAACGGTGACGACAGCGGTTGCCGTTCCGGCAGCCGCAAGACCGTAGTGCAAGGCATGCTCGCCGAGGCGCACCGCAACTATTCGGATGCGATCGGAATCCTGCTGCGCAACGGTCACTATGACAGCGATGCGCTCCCCGACCTCGAGATGGCGATGCTGCGCAGCGTCGATATGATGCGCTCGCGGTACGGCAGCCGGTTCGCGCTCGTCCCGGCGATCTTCGGTGCTGCCAGCATCGAGCCGTGGCGCAGCCGAATCGCTTCAGTTGCCGCGCTCGCCGCATGGGACCTTCCTTATCCACTCGAGATATTGCGTAACGACGGCGAGCGCCACACCAGCATCGAACAGCTCCGGAGGATGGATCCGTACGAGCGCGGGCGGGAAAGTTTGTTGCGGCTGTCGGCGTACGCGGCCGCGACCGAGGCTACGCCATTGCGCCAAGCGAGCGCCGTTGCGCAGATCGCCGACTGGGACCTGTTGTATTCGCGCAATGGGCAGGCTCTCGACACGTACGAAGCAGCGGCCGCAATGCTGATGGAAGGCGCCGGTGCAGAGGCGTCGATCGAGCAACTTTTCGCGCCGGCCATGCCCGTGGTGCTGCCGGCGTTTCGCCCGAATCCGCTGGCCGCGGACGACACACGGCCCGCGACGGGCCATGTCGACGTTGCCTTCGAGATCACGAGATACGGGCGCGGCCGTCAGATCGTGATTATCGACGCGGCGAGCGCCAGCCGCGACGAAACGAACCAGGTGGTGTCGCTCATCAAGAATCACCGCTTCCGTCCGCGCCTCACGGACGGCGAGTTTGCCGACGCGACGCCGGTTGTCGTGCGCTACTACCTTTACGAGTGACCGCGGTCGAAATGCCAGCCGTGTAGCGCTGGCGCCGGTCACCGCGCGGCGTAGAATCCTGTCATGAGGTTCGCAGCCCTACGTGCCGTGAGGTTGGCCGCTGCGCTTTTCGCGCTCGCGGCACCCTGCGTCGGGGCCGCTCAGCTCGATGCGCCGGTGTACGAAGAACGGCAGCGGCAGCTCCTCGACAAGATTCAAGCGATAGAGTCGCAAGAAGGGCCGTACTCGCCCGAATTGCTCGAGCAGCTCACGGGGTTGATTGTTCTGTATCGCGAGAGCGGCGATCAGTCGCTGGCCGCTGTCGCCATCGAGCGGGCGCTGCAAGTGGTGCGGGCCAACAGCGGGCTCTATTCGCTCGAGCAGGTGCCGCTGATGTGGTTGCGCATCGAAGCCGAAGAAGCTTTAGGCAACGACTCCGAAGTGTGGGACCTCGAGCAGAACTTGCTCACACTCGTTCGGCGGCACCCCGACAACCTGGATGCCGCGCCCATCCTGCGCCGGATGGCCGACAGACAGATGGCCGTGCTCGACCGCGTGATTGACGGCGAGACTCCGCCGCAGGTGAAGCTCGGCTGCTTCTACAAAACCTGGCCGAACGACGACGGAGGGAGCTGCGAGGCCGGCAGCCGCAAGACCGTGGTGCAGGCCATGCTCGCGGAGGCACAAAGAAATTACGCCGACGCCATCGCCGTCTTGCTGCGTAACGAAGTTTATGGGAGCGACGAGCTGCGCGAGCTCGAGATGGAGCTGCTTCGCGGTGCCGATCTCATCCGCTCGGAATACGACGACGACCGCAGGGGGATCACCGGCAGCCGCGTGCTCACACGCAAGGAGCTCCCCGTGCCGCTCGCGCCCGAACCCATGATCGCCGAGATTCGCGAGCCGTGGCGCAGCCGTGTCGAGCCGCTGCGCGTTCTGGCGGAGTGGGACCTTCCCTACGAGAGCGTGGACGCGGACGAGCAGAACTTCTTGTACGAGCATGAGACGAGAGTGGGGCGGCTCCAAGATCCTTATCACCGCGGTCGGCAGAGCTTACGGCGGCTCTATACCTACGGTGCCGCTACGTCGAGCGCGCCGCTTCGGCAGGCTACGGCGATCGTGCTCATGGCCGATTGGGATCTCTTGTTCTCGTACCATGGGTTCGCACTCGAAGGCTACGAGCTCGCTCGCTCCATGCTCGAACGAGCGGGCGAAGCGGAGGCGCCCGCTACGCAGCTTTTCGCGCCGCCCGTGCCCGTTGTTTTGCCCGCCTTTCGGCCGAACCCGTTGATGAAGGATGAGACGCGGCCGAGTACGGGCTACATCGACGTGGCCTTCTCCATCACGAAGTACGGTAGAGGCCGCGACGTCGAGATTCGCGGCGCCGAGAACGCTATCGATGCGGCAAAGGATGAGCTCGTCGCTTTGCTCAAGAGCAGCCGGTTCCGGCCGCGGCTCACGGACGGTGAGCTGGCCGATGCCTCGCCGGTCGAGGTGCGCTACTACCTTTACGATTGACGATAGGCCGCTGGGCGGCCTCACATGCTCGGCAGACTGTCCCCACCCGCCCCGCGCCGCGTACAATTGCGGCACGAAGCGTGCGTGGTTCAAGCGCTCAGAGTAGAGGAAGACGATGGCAAAGAAGAAGGCAAAAGCGGGTCCGGCGAAGAAGCGCGGAACGGCCGCCAAGGCGACACCCATACGCAAGGGCGGCAAGCCGCAGCTCGTAGAGCCGAAGCAGATCCTGGACGAAGATATCGACCCGCATCACCAGTGGAAGCGGCCTCTGCAAGCGCCCGGTCATACGCAGGTCGACTTCGAGGAGCGCGTCAATTTCCGGCGGCTGCACAGCTACCGCGTAGCCCGCGTACGCCAGGCGCTCGCAGGCAGCGGGCTCGGCGCACTGCTGTCGTTCGATCAGCACAATATCCGCTATACCACCAGCACGGTCATCGGCGAGTGGGCGCGCGACAAGCTGCTGCGTTACTCGCTGCTCACCGGTAACGGCGATCCGTACATCTGGGATTTCGGCTCGGCCGCGAAGCACCACAAGCTCTACGCGCCGTGGCTGCACAACGATCACTGCCGCGCAGGCATGCTCGGCATGCGCGGCGCCGTGGGCGGCGACATCACGTTGTTCCGGGACGCCGCGCGCGAGATCAAGGCGATCCTGGACGAAGAGGGCGTTGGCCACATGCCCGTGGGCGTCGACGTCGTCGAGCCGCCGATGCTATTCGAGCTGCAGAAGGCCGGCATCGAGGTGCGCGACGGTCAGCAGACGATGCTGCTGGCGCGCGAGATCAAGTCGCACGACGAGATCACGCTCTTGAACATGGCGGCCGCCATGGTCGACGGCGTATACCAGGATATCGCCGAGGCGCTCAAGCCGGGCGTCAAGGAATCGGAGATCGTTGGGCTAGCCGCGGGGCGCCTCTACGAGATGGGCTC
>CAMPKU010000146.1 GCA_946887385.1 uncultured Gammaproteobacteria bacterium | reverse complement strand
ACACTCTGGGTTCCGAACGACTTCGTGAGCCGGCACTTGGGCCGGATCGATGCGCGCCGCGTGCTGGTGATCGCCGATTCGTGCTACTCCGGGCTGCTCGGCGACGATCCGGGCTACGTGATGGTCGGCGAAGGCAACTACTCCGACGAGTACATCGAGTGGAAACGGCCGAAGCGCTCGCGGCTCGTGATTTCGTCGGGCGGCGATGCGCCCGTGCTCGATCGAGAGGGAGAGATGCATTCGATATTCGCTCGCGCGCTGCTCGCCACGCTCGCCACGAACGAGCAAGTGCTGACGGCGCCCGAGCTGTTCTTGAGGATCAGGAATGCCGTGCGGCAGGCCGCGGGGCCGGCGGACACGGTGCACGCTCCCGAGCTCAAGGCGCTCAAGGACGCGGGCCACGAGGTCGGCGACTTCTTCTTCGTGCCCACGCGCAGCTAGGGGCGAGGAGCGCAAAATGACGACGCACGCGAGCGCGGCCCGTCGCTGGATCGGCGCGAAGCGCAGCGCCTGGCTCGCGGCCGGGCTCGCGCTGGCAGCATTCGCGCCGGCTCCGGGGCGCGCGCAAACGGCCGATCCCGGCTTGGGATTGGTCGGCTTGGCCTACGCGAACGACATCGAGCAAGCCGCGGCCCAAGCGAATCAGCAAGTATTCGACGCGCTCGACGCGAGCTGCAATCCCGGCGGCATCTTCGACACGGTGCCCGAGCCCGGCGCGCCGCCGGCCGGCACTGCCTGCACCGACGCAAGCCGGTTCCTGGTCTACTTGAACGCCCGCGAGCTCGTGCACACGGCCAACGAGATTCGCGGCAGCGGCGCCACGATCGCGAGCTTGGGCCAGAATCTCGAGGGGCTCGGCCTCGCGCTGCGCTGGACCGCCGCCGAGGAGCTCGCGGCCCAAGGCTCGATGGCGACGGAGTTTTCGAACGGCCAGCTCTCGAATCTCGCGGCGCGCTTGAACGCGCTGCGCTTCGGCGCCCGCGGCTTCGGCATCGCGAATCTCTATAAGGTCGATCCGCGCCGCGACCGATTGCTCGCGAACGCACAAGACGACGCTGCGGCCGGCGGCGAGGCGCCGCGCGAAACCTACAGTCCCTGGGGCGGATTCTTGAACGGCGCGTTCGGCTACGGCAACAAGCAGCCCACACCGCGCGAGGATGCGTTCGACTTCGACGGGTCCGAAGTCACGCTCGGCGTGGACTATCGCCTGCCGAGCAACGTGGTGCTGGGCGGCATTCTCGGCCTGAGCGAGCAAGCCATCGACTTCGACGAGGCCGCGAGCGAGATCAGCGTCGTCGACGGCAACATGGACGCCGACGGAACCAGCTTGATTGTGTTCGCGCTGTACCAAGGCGAGCGGCTCACGTTGAGCGGCTCGCTCGGCGCGCAACGCTTGAGCTACGACGTCGTGCGCGCCATCAAGTATCCGTCGTTCAATCCCGAGCTCGACAGCGCGAACTCGATCGCCAACAGCCATCCCGAGACCGACGTGCGTGTGGCCACGTTCAACGCCGGTTACGCGTTCGGCGCGCGGAAGGCCACGCTCGAGCCGTTCTTCAACGTCGAGTATCTCGACGCGACGGTGAACGCGTTCGCCGAGGAGCGCAGCATCAACCTGCTCAGCAACGACAACGTGAGCAAGCGGTTCGATCTGTCGATCTCCGAGCAGCGCTTCGACAGCTTGGATACGGCGCTCGGCGTGCGCTTCCAATACGTGGTGACGCCGCGCTTCGGCGTGATCGTGCCCTTCTTGACGCTCGAAGCGCATCGCGAGCTAGCTGACGATGCGCGCACGATCACGGCCGGTTACGCCGCCCTGGAAGACATCCTGGGCACGCGCACGTTCTTCGTGCCGACGGACGCTCCGGACGAATCGTACGCGGTGGCCACCACGGGCTTCTCGATCGTGTTGCGCGGCGGACGCCAGCGGCGGGACGGCGGCGCGATCGTGGGCGGGTTGTCCGCGTTCGTGCAGGTCAAGGCCGTGCGCAACCTGCTGCACTACGACGATAGCGTGACCACGGGCGGTTTTCGTTATGAGTTTTAAGCTCCGCCTCGCGCTCGGCTCGCTGGCGGCTTTGGCCGCGCTGCAAGGCTGCAGCAGCGGCTCCGGCGGCAGCGACGTGGGCGAGCACCAAGCCACGGCGCCGACAGCACGCGTGGAGGTGTTGAACGGCGGAACCGCGCGCGCGTTCCGCGAGGGCGCCGAAGTGCTGCTCACCGGCAAGGCGAGCGAAGACCGCGACGGGCCGCCGATCGCCTGGAGCTTCCGACAGACGTTCGGCCCGCCCGTGCGATTGGTCGAAGCCAACGCCACGACGGTGCGGTTCACCGCGCCGCATGTCGAGACCGCCGCCGATCTGGGCTTCGAGCTCACGGTAACGGACTCGACGGGCAATCGCGGCAGCGCCGCGACGAACGTCTCCGTGCTGCCGGCGCGTGACTCCGACAAATTTCTGTCGCTCGACGTGGCGCGCGGCGCCTCGTTCGACACGTTCGAGGTCGTTGCGGCGCTGGCCGGCGGCGCAACGACGGGCAATCAGCCGCGGCCGTTCACGCTGTCGGTGACCGCGTATCTCGTTTATCCGCCGCGCTCGACGCCCAACGCCGACTGCGGTGTCGACGCCGCCGAGTTCGCCGGAGGCGTGCCCGCGCTCACGGCGAGCGGCTGTCTCGTGGAAGCGCTCGAAGACTTGACGCCCGAGCCGCTGGCGCAAGGCGGCACGGGCCGCACGGGCGAATGGCCTTCGAGCGTGGTGGCGCCCGACGAAGCCGATGCGCTGCGCGTCACGCGCTGGTGGAACCCGCGCTTCGCTCTGCGCGTGCCGCGCCTCGTGCTGCACGATTTCAACCAGCGGTTCGTCGCCGGCGGCGAGCGCGGGCGGATGCTCGATACCTTCGCGGCACACAACGCGCGCATCGTTCTTTCGCTGAGCTTGACTGCGCCGGAGAATCAGCCGGACGCGACGCTCGTGTTCCCCGCGCTCGTGCATGCGCCGCTCAAGGTGCCGGTTGCCGCGTTTGCGCCGGGTTCGCCGCCCGCGGCGAGCGTTAGCAACGCAGGCGTGGGTTTGCCGACGACAGCGGTGGTTCCGCTCGACACGCTGCTCGCCGCGATCGAGGGGCGCGAAGCGGCGCTGACGTCGGCCGTCTACTACAAAACGGTGGATGCCACCGGCACGCGCGGCACGCTGAACGCGTGGTTGCGGCAGGCGGGCTTTCTCGCAGCCGACGGCACGCTGCTGCCCGAAGCGGCGGCCGGCACCGGAGAGTTCGCGCACGCGGTGTACGTGAACAACTTCGACTTGGGCTTCGGCCGGCAGATGTACACGCGCACCGACGCGCTCGGCAACGTGTTCTCGTTCGTGAAGAACTACTCCACGCTCGAGGGTGCGATTCGTCAGCTCGATTCCTTCGCCACCGTGGTCACGGAGTACAGCCCGCTCGTGAACCACACGGATTCGACGCCGAAGTTCGTGAAGTTCTTCACCTACGTGGAGGACGGCAGCGGCGACGCGCCGCTCGTGGGCAGCTTCGACTTCGACGGCCGCGGCGAGCGTTCCACGCCCGGCAACTGCGTGGTGTGCCACGGCGGGCAGCGGCCGCCCGGCATCTCGGAGCTCGTGTTCGACGCAACCTGCGCCGACCGCAACGACGCCGCGTGCTACGCCTGGCCGGCGCGCAACCGCGACGGCGCCGTGATCGCAGGCGGCGATCTCGGCGCCACGTTCCTGCCTTGGGACGTGGGCTCGCTGCTGTTCGCGGATACCGATCCCGCGATCACGCAGGCGCCCCTGAAATTCGACGGCTTGAGCTTGGCCGCCGAGCTGCAGCGCGACCACGGCGACTTCTCGCGCAGCGCCCAGCTCGGCCAGATCAAAAAGCTCAATCAGGCGGCGTACCGGACCTATTCCGCCGGGCACGATGCGGCGCGCCGCCTCGTCGAAAGCTGGTACGGCGGCGTCGACGCAGACGGCGTGCTCGTGAACGCCGCGTTCGACGATTCAGCAACCGTTCCGGGCTGGCGCAACGCCGAGGTGGTTCCGGATCCGTCGCCGGCGAACCCGGGCGGCTCGCTGACGAATCCGCCCACTACCGAAGCGCTCTATCACGACGTGTACGCGCGTCATTGCCGCATGTGCCACACGAGCATGCCCGACGGGCCGCTGCGCTTCGATACTTATCAGGAGCTGGTCTTCCAGCGCGACCTGATTCGGCAAACGGTGTTTCGCGCCGGCACGATGCCGGGCGCGCGCCTCACGATGGACCGCTTGTGGGTGCCGTTCGAAGGCGGCGTGCCGCCCGGGGAGTTGTTCGCCGAGCATCTCGCGAGCCTGCGAGCGGAGCCTCCGGACGCACCTCCCGGCGCGCCATTTGCGGAGATCGTGGGGCTCGATCCTGCGCCGAACCGCGGCGACATCGTGTACCTCGACGGCGGCAACAGCGCGTTCGCGGCAAGCTATGCGTGGTCGTTAGCCGTTCCGCCCGGGAGCGCCGCCGCGCTGTCCAGCACCGACGCGCGCCAAACGGCGTTCGTGCTCGACGTGCCCGGCACCTACGACGTCACGCTCGCGGTGGCTGCGGGCTCGCAGCAAGCCGCGGTCACCAAGAGCGTCACGCTCGGCAATCGCGCGCCGGTCGCCGCCGACGATCTGTTCGATCTCGATCTCACGTCCACTTCCATGTTGCTGGGCTCCGTGCTCGCGGGCGCGAACCAAGATGACGACCTCGACGGCGACTCGTTGACCGCCTCGCTCGCGGCCGGCGGCGCACCGAGCTACGGCACCGTGACGGTCGGTACGGACGGCGGGTTCGCCTACACGTATACCGCGAACCTGCCGACGCCTCCGGACAGCGATACGTTCCGTTACGCCGTTGCGGACGCGTTCGGCGGTACCGCAGAGGGCACGGCCACCGTGCTGCTGAACGGCGCGGCTGCGGCGGCACGGCCGGCCGCCGTAACGCAGTTGGCGGCCCACGACGCGAGCACCGCGGCCGGAGACGGCAGCACGTTCGCGGTGCGGCTCGATTGGCTCGCCAGCAGCGATGACGTGCAAGTGCAGGGCTACAACGTGTACAGAAACGGTGCCCTGCTTGGGTTCGTGCCGAACGCGGCCGCGGCGGGCACCCCGGTTGCCTATCTGGATGCCGCCGTGAGCCCGGGCAGCGCGAATACTTATCGAGTCACGGCCCGCGACGCAGACAGCGAATCGTCTCTCTCCGCCGAGCACGCGGTCACCGTTGCGGCCTCGCTGCGGCGCAACATTCAAACAGGATGGGGCGCCGGCACCGACACGCTGTGGCGCGCGAGCGGCTGCGTCGGCTGCCACCGTGGCCCCGTGGGCGGCCTCACGCTGTTCGGCACGGCGGACGCGGTTGCGGCCGAGCTCCACGAGGACGCAGCCGAGGCCGCGCCGCGCCGCGTCGAGAGCGCCGATCCGATGCGGAGCCTGCTGCTTTGCAAGCCGCTCACCAAGAGCCATCCTATGAGCTGTCCCCACGAGGGCGGCGGATTTTTCGGCAGCTCCGACCCGCGCTTCAAGGCGCTGCTGCGTTGGGTCGAGCGCAACGCGCCGTATAACTGAGCATTCGTAGTCCCGTCGATCCATGGATCCGCTAGCGGCGAGCGTCGCTCGGCGCGTGCGCGCCGCGGCGCGTTCGCATGTGTACGCCGACGGCGCGCGAGCCGAAGGGGCGACGGCCGTCTACACGCTCGCCGATCCTCGCGACGCGCGCTGCCCGCGCTACGTGGGCCAAACCCGCGACCCGCGGCGGCGCTTCGCTCAGCACGTGCGCACGGCGCGGCTATGGTTGCCCGACGAGCTCCCGTGGTGGGTGCGCTCGCCGAAGCAGCGGCCGCTCTACGAGTGGATTCGCGCTCTCTATCGCGACGACGCCCGCCTGCCGTTCATGTGGGTGGCGGAATGGGTCGAGCCCGGCGGGGACCCTCGGGTGGCGGAGCGCGCCGCCATCGTGCGTCTCCTGGCCGAAGGTGCGGCGTTGCTGAACTTCGAGGCCTGCACGCGCGGGCCGCAGCTTCCGCTGCTCTAGGCGCCGCGCTCGCTGGCGTGCTTGCAGCGTCGATTGCGAGCCTAAGGGGCCGGCGGCCGGCCAAGGCTAGGCGCCACACTCAGTGCCTCGTATAATTCATTGAATGAAAAAGGATTTCGTCTATCTCGCCTCGGCTTCGCCGCGGCGCAGCGAGTTGCTGCGCCAAATCGGCGTGCCGTTCGAAGCTCGGCCCGCCGCCATCGACGAAGCTCGAGCCCCCGGCGAGACGCCGGAACACTATGTTGCGCGCCTCGCCGCAGAGAAGGCCGAGGCGGTCTGGGCAGCCGTTGCGGATCGCAAGCCCGTGCTCGCGGCCGACACCGCGGTCGTGCTCGACGGGGCCGTGCTCGGCAAGCCGGCCGATGCCGCCGAGGCCGCCGCCATGCTCGAGCGCCTGTCGGGCCGTACCCATCGCGTGCTGACGGCCGTCGCGCTGCGGACGGCGGCCGGGGTCGAATCGGCGCTCAGCGCCAGCGAAGTGAGATTCCGCGCCACGACGGCGGCGGAGCGGCTCGCGTACTGTGCCACGGGCGAGCCGTTCGACAAGGCGGGCGGCTACGGCATTCAAGGGCACGCGGCCGTGTTCGTCGAGGAGCTGACAGGCAGCTATTCCGGCGTGGTGGGGCTGCCGCTGTTCGAGACCGCGGCGCTGCTCGCGCAGTGCGGTCTCGGCTTTTGGCTCACGGCACGGGCGGCGTGATGAAGCGCGAGGAAATCCTCATCAACGCAACACCGAGCGAGGTGCGAGCCGCGGTCGTCGAGAGCGGCGTGCTGCAAGAAGTGCAAATCGAACGGGCCAGCCGCGTGGGGCTCGTCAGCAACATTTATAAAGGCAAGGTATCGCGCGTGCTGCCCGGCATGCAGGCGGCGTTCGTCGAGCTCGGGCTCGAGCGCACGGCCTTTCTGCACGCCTCGGACATCGTGCAAAACCCCCACGCAGAGGCCGCGGCGGACCTAGCCGAGCCCGACATCCGCGCGGCCGTGCGCGAGGGCCAAGAGCTCCTCGTGCAGGTGCTCAAGGAGCCGCTCGGCACGAAAGGCGCCCGCCTCACCACCTACATTGCGATTCCGTCTCGTTACCTGGTGTTGACGCCGAATAGCAGCGGTATCGGCGTGTCGTCGCGCATCGACGATGTGGCCGAGCGCGAGCGGTTGCGGTGCCTGGTCGAGGAGCTCAAGGCGGCTGCGCCGCAAGCCGGCTACATCATTCGCACGGCGGCGGAGGGCGCCTCGCGCGAGGCCCTTCAGGCCGATCTCGCCTTCCTGCACAAGCTCTGGCAATCGATCGAGGAGAATGCCGCGCGCACGCCGGCCGGCGGCCTCGTTTACGAAGACTTGCCGTTGCCGCTGCGCGTGCTGCGCGACTCGTCGAGCCCCGGAATCGTGCGCGTGCGCGTGGACTCCGAGGCCACCTACGGCAAGCTCAAGGAGTTCGCAGAGCACTTCGTGCCGCGGCTAGCTCCCCTGATCGAGCTCTACACCGAGAGCCGGCCGATCTTCGACGTCTACGGCATCGATGACGAGATCGACAAAGCGCTGCACCGCAAGGTGCCGCTGAAGTCGGGCGGCCACGTGGTGTTCGATCAAACCGAGGCAATGACCACGATCGACGTGAACACGGGCGCCTATGTGGGCCACCGCAATCTCGAGGAGACGATTTTTCGCACCAATCTGGAGGCGGCGGCGGCCATCGCGCGGCAACTGCGCCTGCGCAACTTGGGCGGTATCATCATCATCGACTTCATCGATATGGCCGAGGAGGAGCATCGCCGCCAGGTGCTGCAAACGCTCACGGACCGGCTGGCCGGCGATCACGCGAAGAGCCACGTGATGAACGTATCGCCGCTCGGGCTCGTGGAGATGACGCGCAAGCGCAATCGTGAGAGCTTGGAACACATGCTGTGTCAGCCGTGTCCTAGCTGTGAGGGCCGCGGCTTCGTCAAGACTGCCGAGACCGTGTGCCACGAGATTTTCCGCGAAATTCTGCGTCAGCATCGGCAATTCGACTTCCAGGAGCTCTTGGTGCTGGCAAGGCCCGAAGTGATCGAGCGGCTCCTCGATGAGGATTCGGCGGGGATCGCCGAGCTCGAGGAAGTCACGAGGAAGCCGATTCGGCTGCAGAGCGAGGCGCTGTATGCGCCGGACCAGTTCGACGTGGTGCTGATGTAAACATGCTGCGCAAACTTGGACGAGTCACGCTGATGTGCACGGTCGCCGCCGTGGCGCTCGTCGTGCTCGGCATGGGCGCGTTCCAGCTGCTCAAGCGGCAGTTGCCGAATTATCAAGGCGAGATCCAGTCCTGGGTCACCTCCGAGCTGAAGCTCGTGCTCGACTACTCGCGCCTCGACGCCGCTTGGGGTTGGCGCGGGCCGGAGCTTCAATTCCGCGACGTCCGCGTTCGGGCCGCCGGCGACGCTGCGCCATTCCTCACGGCGCGGGGCGCGAGCGTGGGCTTCAACGCGTTCGATCTCCTCTTCCGGCTGGTCATGGGCCGCGAGGTGGCCGTCGACCGGCTCATCTTCGACGGCACCGAGCTCACGCTCGTGCGCGGCGCGGACGGCGCGTATCGCCTCGAGGGCGCACCGGCCCAGGCCGCGCGCCCGGCCACGATTCAGGTTCCGCCCGACACCGACGTGCTCGTGCGCAACAGCCGCGTGCTTTACCTCGACGCAGAGCGCAGCGTGGCGTGGGATTTTCAAGACGTGGACGGCGGCTTGCGGCGTGTCGACGACGTGCTGACGCTCGAGGCGAGCGCACGTCCGCCGGCCGACTTCGCCGGCCGCATGGAGCTGACGGTGCAGGCGGCCGTTGCCGACGACGGCAACGCGGCGCAGTTCACCGGCGATTGGCGCCTTTCGGCCGACCTCGACGACGTGGACCTCGCCGTCGCCGCACGCTTGTTCCCGGCGGCGGCCGTCGCTCCGCAAACGGGCCGCGGCAACGTGGCCGTGTGGCTCGACTGGCAGCAGGGCTCGCTCACGAGCGGCACCGTCGAGCTTGCGCTCGCCGACGTCACGCTGCAAAGCTCGCTCGGTGCCGTGGACTCGCGCTTCGAGCGCATCGCACTCTCCGGCAGCTGGCAGCACGCGAGCGACACCTGGAACTTCGCGTTGCGCGACGTCGCCGTCACGCGCAGCAATCGCGCGTGGCCCGAAGCTGCGGCCGTCGACATCGACCTCGTGCAGGGCGCCGACGGCGTGGAGCACTTCGCCTTGCGCAGCAGCTTCCTGCGGCTCGAGGACCTCACGCCTTTCTTTGCACCGTTGCCTGCGTCGCGGCTTCTCGAGTCATGGTTTGCGCTGGCGCCGCGCGGCGATCTGCGCACTGTCGACATTGCGCTCACGCGCGGTTCCGACGACGACATCGAATATGCCGTGGCGGCCGAGTTCGAGGACTTAGGATTAGAGAGGCTCGACGATGTGCCTGGCATGACGGGCGTCACGGGGCAGGTGCGGGCCGACTCGCGCACCGGAAGGCTCGAGCTCGCGAGCGCCGGCGCCACGCTCGACTGGCCGGCGCTGTTCCGCAACGTGCTCGAGGCCCCGGAGGTTCGCGGCATCGTCGTCTGGCGCGCGGGCCAAGACGCCGTGCGCCTCGTCAGCGACGACTTGTACGTGGCTACGCCGGACGCGTCGCTGCGCACGAACTTGGAGCTCACGCTGCCGATGGACGGCAGCTCGCCAGAGCTCGACCTGCGCACCGAAGTGTCGGGATTCGACATCGCCGCGGTGCAGCGGTACCTGCCTGCGCGCAAGATGCCGGCCACCGTGGTGGCGTGGCTCGATTCGGCGCTGCGCGGCGGCCGCGCCATGAGCGCCGACGTCACGTTCACCGGCCCGGTGCGGGCGTTCCCGTTCGACGGCGGCGAAGGCCTGTTCCGCGCCACCGTGCCGGTGCAGGACGGCGACCTTGCGTTCGTCCGCGACTGGCCGCACGCCGAAGATCTCGATGGCACCATCGAGTTCACCAATGCGCAGTTCGCGGCGCGCGGCAGCGGCCGCGTGCTGGGGCAACGGTCTGCGGATGTGCAAGTCGGCATTGCGGATCTGCGCGTCGGCGAGATCACGGTCGACGCGGATACGATCGGCGGGCTCGATCAGGTGCTCGCGTTCTTGAACGGCGCGCCGTTGATCGCGCGCTACTTGGGCAGCGACTTCGCCCGCATCGAGGCGCCGGGCGGCACGGGCGCAGTGAGCCTCGATCTCATGGTGCCGCTGCGCAATCGAGAGGCCTACCGGTTGGCGGCCACTCTCGACATCATCGACGGCGAGCTCGCCTACGGCGGTTTCGCTCCCCGCGTCACCGAGATTCAGGGCTCGCTCTCCCTCGCCGACGGCGAGCTTCGCGGCACGAGCTTGCAGGCGATTTTTCTCGACGGCCCGGTTACGGCAAGAGTCGCCGGCGCCGGCGTGCCCGGCTATCGCGCGCGGATCGACCTCGAGGGCGAGGTGACGATGAGCGCCGTGGTCGACGCGTTCCACTTGCCCTACGGCGACCTGGTGGCGGGCCAAACAGCCTGGCAAGGCACGCTGCTGCTGCCGGCCGCCGCCGGCGCGCAGAGCTTGGCGCCGAAGATCACGGTGGCGTCGAATCTATCGGGCGTTGCGCTGCGCTTTCCGCAGCCGTTCGCCAAGCCGCCCGGTGAGCCGACGAATCTCGAGCTCAACATGACGTTCCCGCAGGGCGCGCTCGCGATGGACGGCTATCTGGGGGCCACGCGCCGTTTCGCCGTGGAGTTCGACGCCACGCCCGGCGATGCGCGGCCGTTTCGCTTCCGCCGCGCGGCGCTGCAGTTCGGCGGCGCCCTCGCGGAGTTTCGCTCCGAGCGCGGCGTCACGCTGAACGGCAGCTTGCCGCAGCTGCACGTCGACGACTGGCTGGCGTTGACGCGTTCCAGTGCGCGCGCCGGTGCTGCGCCGGCGAGCGGCGGCTGGGGCGACGCGCTGGCCGGCGCCGACCTCGACGTGGCCGAGTTTTCCGTGTTCGGGCAACGGCTCGGCAGCACGCGCGTCAGCGCGCGGCGGCGAACCGACGATTGGCAGCTCGAGCTCGACAGCAACGCCATCGCCGGCACGTTGCTCGTGCCCGTCGACCTGCGCAGCGATCCGCAAGTCGTCGCCGTCATGCGGCGGTTGTA
>CAMPKU010000145.1 GCA_946887385.1 uncultured Gammaproteobacteria bacterium | reverse complement strand
TCGGCTTCGACGAGCTCGGCTTGCGCGCGTGCAAGGTCGATGGCGCCGTGCTTGCCCTCGAGCATTTCCTTGGCGCGCTCACGGGCGGCGAGCGCCTCGGCCTCGTCGAGCTGCTCGGCGTGTAGCGCACTGTCGGCGAGCACCGTGACCAGGTACGGCTGCACCTCGAGGATGCCGCCCGTTACATAAAACAGCTTCTCGGTGCCGCCGGTTTGCACGCGCACGGAGCCGGGCTTCAGCGTGGTGAGCAGCGGCGCATGGCGCGGCGCGATGCCGATCTCGCCGGCCTTCGCGGGCGCAAACACCATGTCGGCGTCGCCTTCGAAGATGGCGCCTTCGGCGCTGACGATGTTGACTTGAATGGCCACGCGCGCTCCGCCGTACCGTTACTGAACTTTCTTGGCTTTTTCGACGGCGTCATCGATGCCGCCGACCATGTAGAACGCCTGCTCGGGCAGGTGGTCGTACTCGCCGCTGACGATGCCCTTGAAGCTGCGAATCGTCTCCTTCAACGGCACGTACTTGCCTTCGATGCCCGTGAACGCCTGCGCGACCGAGAACGGCTGCGAGAGGAAGTTACGGATCTTGCGCGCGCGCTGCACGGTGAGCTTGTCGTCCTCCGACAGCTCGTCCATGCCGAGAATCGCGATGATGTCCTGCAGCTCCTTGAAGCGCTGCAGCACGGCCTGCGTGCCGCGCGCCGCATCGTAGTGCTCTTGCCCGACGACGTTCGGGTCGAGCAAACGGCTCGTCGAGTCGAGCGGATCGACGGCGGGATAGATGCCGAGCTCGGCGATCTTGCGCGACAGCACGAGGGTTGCGTCCAAGTGCGCGAACGTCGTGGCCGGCGACGGGTCGGTCAAGTCGTCGGCCGGAACGTAGATGGCCTGGAACGACGTGATCGAGCCCGCCTTCGTCGAGGTGATGCGCTCCTGCAGCACGCCCATCTCTTCGGCCAACGTGGGCTGGTAGCCGACGGCGCTCGGCATACGGCCGAGCAGCGCCGACACTTCCGTGCCCGCGAGCGTGTAACGGTAGATGTTGTCGATGAACATCAGCACGTCTTTGCCCTCGTCGCGGAAATACTCGGCCATCGTGAGGCCGGTCAGCGCGACGCGCAGGCGGTTGCCGGGCGGCTCGTTCATCTGGCCGAACACGAGCGCCACCTTTTCGAGCACGCCCGCGTCTTTCATCTCGTGGTAGAAGTCGTTGCCTTCGCGCGTGCGCTCGCCGACGCCCGCGAACACGGAGTACCCGCCGTGCTCTTTCGCGATGTTATTGATGAGCTCGAGGAGCGTGACGGTCTTGCCCACGCCGGCACCGCCGAACAGGCCCACCTTGCCGCCCTTCGAGATCGGCATGATGAGGTCGATCACCTTGATGCCCGTCTCGAGCAGATCGATCGAGCCCGACTGGTCTTCGTAGGTTGGAGCCTCGCGGTGAATCGGCCAAGTCTGCTCGGCCCCGATCGCGCCCGCGTCGTCGATCGGGTCGCCGAGCACGTTCATGATGCGTCCGAGCACCTTCGTGCCGACGGGCACGGAGATCGCCTTGCCGGTGTTCGCAACGGCCAAGCCCCGGCGCAAGCCTTCGGACGTGCCCATCGCGATCGTGCGCACCACTCCGTCGCCGAGCTGCTGCTGCACTTCGAGCGTCAGGTTGCGGTCCTGCAGCTTCAGCGCGTCGTACACCTTCGGAATCGAGTCGCGCGGAAACTCGACGTCGACGACGGCGCCAATGACCTGAACAATCGTGCCGGTGCTCATCTCTTCTCTTCCTTCCTAAATAAGTCGGCTGACCAGTGTGCGCACGAAGAGGGGTTTCCAGGACGCTAGCCCGCACGGACGCCCGCGAGCGAGCCTACATGGACGTATTCACGGCGTTCCTGGAAACCCCTCTTCGTGTGCACGCTGGTCAGCCTCACTACACCGCCGCCGCGCCGCCGACGATCTCGGCGATCTCTCGGGTGATGGCCGCCTGGCGGGCTTTGTTGTACTGCAGCTGCAGGCCTTCGATGAACTTGCCGGCGTTGTCGGTGGCGGCCTTCATCGCCACCATCTTCGACGCCATCTCGCAGGCCACGTTCTCGACGGCGCCGCGATACACCTGCGACTCGATGTAGCGATCGAGCACGCCATCGAGCAGCGACGCGGCGTCGGGCTCGTAGATGTAGTCCCAATGCTGCTGCAGCGAGTCTTTATCGACGGCTTCGACGGGCAGCAGCTGCGAAACCGTCGGCTGCTGGCTCATCGTGTTCACGTACACGCTGTGCACGAGGAACAACTGGTCGATCTTGCCCTGACGGTAGGCGTCCGTCATTGCCGTGATCGCGCCCACCAGATCCTGCACTTTCGGCACTTCGCCCAAGTGGCTGGTGGCCGCAACCACGTTCACCTTCAAGCGGCGGAAATACGCGATGCCCTTGGCGCCGACGAGGCACAGATCCGCCTCGACCCCTTTGGCTTGCCACTGGCGCAGCTCTTTGAGCATCTCGCGAAACGTGTTCGTGTTGACGCCGCCGGCGAGGCCGCGGTCCGTGCTGATGACGATGTAGCCGACGCGCTTGATCTCGCGCTTCTGCAGGTACGGGTGGCGATAGTCCGGGTTCGCCTGCGACAAGTGGCCGATCACGGTCCTGATCTTATCGGCGTAGGGACGCGAAGCGGCCATGCGCTGCTGCGTGCGGCGCAGCTTCGACGCGGCGACCATTTCCATCGCCTTCGTGATCTTCTGCGTGCTCTTGACGCTGGCGATCTTGGTCCGAATTTCTTTACCGCTAGCCATTCGCGTGCTCTTTGAAACTGATCAGTACGTGCCGGTCTTCTTGAACGCTTCGAGGATCTTCTTCATGTCGGCGACGTTGGCGTCGCTGTACTCGGGCTGGGCGTTGATGCCGTCGAGCACGGCCTTGTAGTTGCCGCGCGCGAACGCGTGCAGACCCGCTTCGAAGTCGACGACCTTGTTGGCCGGCACTTCGTCCAAATACCCCTCGTTCACGGCGAACAGCGACAGCGCCATCTCGGCGACCGTGAGCGGCTGATACTGCTTCTGCTTCATGAGCTCCGTGACGCGGCGGCCGCGCTCGAGCTGCTTGCGCGTGGCGGCGTCCAAGTCCGAGGCGAACTGCGCGAACGCGGCGAGCTCGCGGTACTGCGCGAGCGCCAAGCGCACGCCGCCGCCGAGCTTGCGGATGATCTTCGTCTGCGCCGAGCCGCCGACGCGCGACACCGAGAGACCGGCGTTGATAGCAGGCCTGATGCCGGCGTTGAACAAGTCGGTTTCGAGGTAGATCTGGCCGTCCGTGATCGAGATGACGTTCGTGGGCACGAACGCCGAGACGTCGCCGGCTTGCGTCTCGATGACGGGTAGCGCCGTCAGCGAACCCGTCTTGCCTTTGACGCGGCCGTTCGTGACCTTCTCGACGTACGCGGCGTTGACGCGCGCGGCACGCTCGAGCAAGCGCGAGTGCAGATAGAACACGTCGCCGGGGTACGCCTCGCGGCCCGGCGGGCGACGCAGCAGCAGCGACACTTGGCGGTACGCCCACGCCTGCTTCGTCAGATCGTCATAGATAATGAGCGCGTCCTGGCCGTTGTCGCGGAAGTACTCGCCCATGGCGCAGCCGGAGTACGGCGCGATGTACTGCATCGCGGCGGATTCTGCGGCCGTGGCGGCCACGACGATCGTGTGCGCCATTGCGCCCGTCTCTTCGAGCTTGCGCACGACGTTGCTGACGGTCGAGGCCTTCTGACCGATCGCGACGTAGATGCACTTAAGGTCGCCGCCGATCTGATTGATGATCGCGTCGATCGCGACCGCGGTTTTTCCCGTCTGGCGGTCGCCGATGATGAGCTCGCGTTGGCCGCGGCCGATCGGCACCATCGAGTCGATGGATTTCAAGCCGGTTTGCACGGGCTGACTAACCGATTGGCGATCGATGACGCCGGGCGCCACCTTCTCGATCGGCGAGGACAGCTTCGACGTGATCGGACCCTTGCCGTCGATCGGCATGCCGAGCGAATTGACGACGCGGCCGAGCAGCTCGGGGCCCACCGGCACCTCGAGAATGCGGCCCGTGGTCTTGACCTTGTCGCCTTCCGAGATGTGCTTGTAGTCGCCGAGCACGACGGCGCCGACGGAGTCTTGCTCCAGGTTCAACGCCAGCCCAAAGGTGTTGCCGGGGAACTCGATCATCTCGCCGTACTGCACGTCGTTGAGCCCGTGAATGCGGCAGATGCCGTCCGTCAACGCGATGACCGTGCCGACGTCGCGAGCTTCGGCCTTCGCTTCGAAGCTTTGAATGCGTTGCCGAATGAGCTCGCTAATTTCGGAAGCTTTGATAGCCATATGTCGTCCTTAAGGATTACGCGACGATCGTTTCGGCGAGCCGCTGTAAGCGCGCGCGCACCGAGCCGTCGATTACCATGTCGTCCGCTTGAATGACGGCGCCGCCGATCAGCGCCGCATCCACGGCGAGCGCAAGCTCCACCTGGCGGCCGAGCTTGCGCTCGAGCGCCTTCTTGATTTGCTCGGCGAGCGCGGCGTCGACCGCCGTCGCAGCCGTGATCGTGACCTTCACCTTGTTCTCGGCGTCGGCCTTCAGCGCGTCGAATTGCGCCGCGATCTCGGGCAACGCCGTGAGCCGGCCGTTCTCCGCCAGCAGCAGGAGCAAATTCTTGCCCTCGGAAGTCGCGAGCAGCTCGCCGCCTTTGACGGCGCTCGCCACCGAGCCCACGAGCTCCGCGCGCTGCTTGTCGTCGAGCGTAGGGGCCGCCAGCGTGCGCTTGGCGCCCGCGTCCGCCACTACGGCCCCCGCCGCGCCGAGCGCGGCCGACCACTCGGCCAGCTTGCGCTGCGCGCTCGCGAGGTCGAATAGCGCCTTCGCGTAGGGTCGAGCGACGGTGCTGAACTCCGCCATCGTTAGATCTCTGCGGCCAGCTTGCCGAGCAGATCGCGATGCGCGTTCGCGTCGATCTCGCGGCCGAGCACCTTCTCGGCGCCGGCCACTGCGATACGCGCCACCTGGGCGCGCAGCTCCTCGCGGGCGCGATTGATCTCGACGTCGATCTCGGCGCGAGCCGCATCGAGCTGGGCCTTGCGAGCGGCTTCGCCATCGGCCTTGCCTTGCTCGACGATGGCCGTGGCGCGCGTATTCGCTTGATCGACGATGCCGCGCGCTTGATCGCGGGCGGCCGCAACGATCTTGTCGACTTCCACCTTGGCCGTCGAGAGCGAGCTCTTGCCCTGCTCCGCAGCCGCCAAGCCGTTCGCGATCTCCGTTTGGCGTTGCTCGATGGCGCCGATGATCACGGGCCACACGTACTTCATGCAGAACCAGACGAATAGCAACATCGCCAACGACTGGCCCAGCAGCGTTAGATTGAAATCCACGCGAAGTCTCCTCCTGCTCTTGCCGAAGCAGCGCTCAGCGCGCCGCTATGCTCGACACTAGCCGCCGGCCGCTTGCTGCAGCTGGCCGACGAACGGATTGGCAAATGTGAAGAACAGCGCGACACCGACACCGATCATCGCGATGGCGTCGAGCAACGCCACGACGAGGAACATTTGCGTGCGCAGCATCGGAGCGAGCTCCGGCTGACGAGCCGCGCCTTCGAGGAATCGGCCGCCCAAGAGGCCCATGCCGACGCCGACGCCCAAGGCGCCAAGGCCGATCAGAATTGCAACCGAGATGGCGGTCAGACCAATCACAATATCCATCAGTGTCTCCAGTCGAAAGTCATAGCGTCGAAGAAAGAACCTGGCGGAGCAGCGCTAGTGCGCGTCTCCCGTGTCGTGTGCCTGGGCCAAGTACACGATCGTCAGCATCATGAAAATGAAGGCTTGCAGCGTGACGATCAAGATGTGGAACACGGCCCAACCGAAATGAAACGGAATCTGATACAGGCCGAGCAGCGCGATCAGAATGAAGATCAGCTCGCCGGCGTACATGTTGCCGTACAACCGTAACGACAACGAGATCGGCTTGGCGAGCAGCGCCACGCTCTCGAGGATGAAGTTGAACGCGATATACAGCGGCGCAACGATCACGGCCACGCCTTTCGTCGGCGGCGCGAGCGGGTGGAACGTGAGCTCCTTGATGAAGCCGAGGCCGCCCTTGATCTTGATGGAGTAGTACACCGTCAGCACGAACACCGACAGCGACATGGCGAACGTGACGTTGACGTCGGTGGTGGGCACCACTTTCAAGTACGGCACCTGCAGCCACGACGCGGCCAGCGGCAGCCAGTCCACAGGGATCAGATCCATGAGGTTCATGAAGAACACCCACACGAAGATCGTCAGCGCGAGCGGCGCGATGAGCTTGTTGTGGCCGTGGAAGGCGTCGCGCACCGAGGTGTCGATGAAGCCGATGACGAGCTCGATGGCGGCTTGCAGCTTGCCGGGCCGGCCCGTGGTGGCGTTCTTCGCTACTTTGCGGAACAGATAGATGAACGCGAGGCCGAGGACGATCGAGAAAAACATCGAGTCGACGTTGATCGTCCAAAAATTACCGGCGCACTCGTTCCAAACCCAGTTGCCGTCGGCACGGCATACCTGCAAGTTCGTAAGATGGTGCTGGATGTACTCGCCGGCGTTCGCGTAGGCGTGTCCGCCGCTATGTTCTTCGTCCATTCCTCAGCTCTTCGCTTCCTGTGCGCCTACCCGGCCGCCCAGCAGCAGGGCGCCGAACACTACCAGCTGTGCCGCGATGAACCCCGCGAACACGGCCAGCGGCTCGATCGGCCGCACGAATCCAAAAATCACACCGAACGCGAGCGCCGTCAGCAGCACCTTGCCGATCTCGCCGAGCCACGCCGAACGCAGCATCGCCTTGGCGCTCTGGTCGCCGCTCGGTTGCAGCAGCCGCGCAGCCAGAAACGCGTTCGGTATCACTACGGCTACGCCGCCCAGCAAAGCCGACATGCCTGCGACCTCACCCATCCAAAGCCAAAAAGCCGCTGCCGCCCCGAAGCTCACACACGTCTGCACGAGCAACGTCACTGGCACGACGTGCTTGTCGTCTATCACAGCGGCCTCTTGATGCCAGGCTTGTGGAAGGGCTGGAAGGCTCGGCAAGTTGGCCACGACCGTGCGTGGCCGCCTTTCGGCCGCGGGCATTCTAAGCGGGGGACCCCGTGCGGTTCAACGGCCCGGCGGCGGCAGCGTCCGAGTTATGGTCATTTGATGTGGGCCAGGATGCCCTCGAGCTCGTCGAGCCCGTTGTAGCGGATCACTACGCGGCCGCCCTTCGGGCCGTGCTCGATCGAGACGGCTGCGCCGAGGGTGTCGGCGAGGTCCGCTTCGAGCCGCCGCACGTTGGGATCGTCTGCGGGCTTGGCCGCGGCTTTGCCCGCCTTCGCGGCGTTCTGCGTGCCGGCGAGCTTGCGCACGGCGCTTTCCGTGTCGCGCACGCTCCACTGCTGCTTGCAGGCGCGTTCCGCGATCTCGAATTGCAGCTCCGGCGACGCAAGGCCGAGCAGCGCCCGCGCGTGGCCCATGTCGAGCTCGCGGCGCTCCAGCATCTCGCGCACCAACCGCGGCAGCTCGAGCAGGCGCAGCAAATTGGTGACCGTGGCGCGCGAGCGGCCGACCGCGCCGGCCACGTCGGCGTGCGTGAGCCCGAACTCCTCGACGAGCCGGTGCAACGAGCGCGCCTCTTCGATCGGGTTCAAGTCCTCGCGCTGGATGTTTTCGATGAGTGCGACGGCCACGGCCGATTCGTCGGGAATGTCGCGCACGACGGCCGGGATCGCCTGCAGGCCGGCCATTTGCGCCGCACGCCAGCGGCGCTCGCCGGCCACGATCTCGTATTCGGTTTCCCCGCCCGTCACGTTCGGCAGCGGCCGCACGACGATCGGCTGCACCACGCCTTGCGCCTTGATGGACTCCGCAAGCTCCGCGAGCGATTCCTCGCGCATGTCCACGCGCGGCTGGTACTTGCCGCGGCGCAGCAGCTCCACGGGCACCTCGCGCAACCCGAGCTCCGGTAGTTTCGGCGCGCCCGCGGTGTCCGCGGGTGCAGCCGGCGGCGGCGGCGTTGGCCGCGCGCTGCTCAAGAGAGCGTCGAGACCGCGCCCGAGGCTTCTGCGTTTATTCATGTGGCGGCGCTTGGAGTCGCACGATTTGGCCGGATTGTAGCAGCCGCTCGACGCCGCAGGCGTGCCGGCCGGTTAGGGGCCTGGCGGGCGCGGCGGCCCCAGGCCCGAGCGGCGGTTCACCTCGCCGGCGAGCGCCAGATAGGCGAGCGCGCCGCGCGAGTACTTGTCGTGAACGAGCGCCGGCCGGCCGAAGCTCGGCGCCTCGGCGAGCCGCACATTGCGCGGGATCACCGTGTTGTACACGCGCTCGCCGAAGTGGGCCGAGAGCTGCGCCGACACCTCGTTCGCCAGGTTGTTACGCGGATCGAACATCGTGCGCAAGATGCCGTGGATTTCGAGCTTCGGATTGGCCGTGCCGCGAATGCGGTCGATGGTGCCGACGAGCGCGCTCAAGCCCTCGAGCGCGAAATACTCGCACTGCATCGGGATCAGCACGTAGTCGGCGGCCGACAGCGCGTTGACGGTGAGCATGTTCAGCGCCGGCGGGCAGTCGATGAGGATGTAGTCGTATTCGCTCGCGATCGGCTCGAGCGCCTTGCGCAGCCGGAACTCGCGATCGGGCTTTTGCACGAGCTCCACTTCGGCCGACGTGAGGTCCTGATTGCTCGGCAGCACGGCAAAGCCGCACTCGGGCGCCGTCTTCAGCACGTCGGCAACGGCCATGTCGTCGAGCAGCACGTCGCAAACCGTGTACTCGAGGGCGTTCTTGTCGATGCCGCAGCCCATCGTGGCGTTCGACTGCGGATCCAGGTCGATCAGGAGCACGCGCCGCTGCGTGGCGGCGAGCGACGCGGCCAGATTCACGCAGGTCGTCGTCTTGCCGACGCCGCCCTTCTGATTCGCAATGGCGATCACGCTGCCCATGAATTAACCCGCGGCGTCCACGCCGTCAGCATCGACCCGCTCCAGCACCACGATCGAGCTCCGTAGTTTAAGGCCGCCCGCGACAGCCGGGCGCATGAGGAAATCGGGCGCAAGCCCGCGATAGGCGTCCTGCAAGTGACTGGCCGTCAACAACAACAGCAAGCTGCCCGGAGCCGTGAGGTGCCGGCAAATCGTGAGAAGCTCGGCCGGCGGCGCCACGGCGCGCGCGAGCACGGTAGCAAACGGCTGCTCCACGCGTAAGTCCTCGGCACGCGCGTGCGCCACCTCGGTGTTCGTGAGCCCGAGCTCCGCGACCACGTGCCTTAGGAAACGGACGCGCTTGGCGCGACTTTCGATGAGCGTGAACCGCCGCTCGGGCTCCGCGATGGCGAGCGGCAGCCCCGGCAGGCCGCCGCCGCTGCCGACGTCGGCCACGCGCGAGCCCTTGAGCAGCGAGCGCAGCGCGAAGCTTTCCACGAGATGGCGGTCGACGATCTCGTCCGCGCCGCGCACGCCCGTGAGGTTGTAAACCTTGTTCCAGCGCAGCAGCAGCGCCACGAAGGCCGCGAGCGCGGCACTCTGGTCCTTGCTGACGGCCACGCCGATGGCTGTGAGGCGGCGATGGATCTCGGCGCTCGAGAGGGCTTGGTCGGCGGCCGGCATACCGCGCAGTATGCCTCGCGCCTAAGCGGCTACGGCTCGGTGTTGTACAAGTGCGGCTGCGCTGCGAAGAACGCCGCGAGCTCTTCGATGCTTTGCTCGTCGAGCGGAGCGATGAGCGGATTCATCACGAGATCTACGCGGCGGCCGTTTTTGTACTGCTCGAGCGCGGCCAGCAAGTACGTTTCGTGCTGACCCGCGAGGCTCGGCCATTGCGGCGTGGGGGCCACGCCCTCGGGCCCATGGCATGCGGCGCAGGTAGCCGATTTCATGCGGCCGGCTTCGATGCTAGCGGCCGACGACAGCGTGCGCGGGTTGTCGGCTTCGCCCTCGAAGCTCTCGAAGTAGGCCGCGACGTCGGCGATGTCCTGGTCGGTGAGCGACGACGCCTGCGCTTGCATCGTCTCGTGGCCGCGCGTTCCGCGGCGATACCCTTGCAGAGCCACCTCGAGATAGTCGGCGGCCTGGCCGCCGAGCTTCGGCACGTGATAGGCCGGATTCGCGTTGAAGTAGCTCGGGATGCCATGGCACCCCGTGCAGGTCTGGGCGAGCACGGCGCCGCGCTCGGCGTTGCCTTCGAGCGTAATTGGCAAGAGCGGCGCCGGCGGCGCGGCGCTCTGAGCGAAGGCGGTAGCGCCGAAGGCGCAGGCGAGAACGGCGGCAAGGGCTTTCAAACGAAACACGGGCGTGGCTCCTGGAGAGTCCCTTCTCTTTCGGCGGGCATTTTAGCCGCAATGGCTGCGCGATACACGAACGAGCAGCCCGCGAGGCGCCGTCATTCGGCATCGTACAAATGGCACGCCACGTAGCGGTCGCCGGCGAGACGGCGTAGGTGCGGCGTCTCGCTGCGGCATATGTCCATCACCATCGGGCAGCGCGTGGCGAAACGACAGCCGCTCGGCGGATGAATCGGCGACGGCGGGTCGCCGAGCAGCACGTCGCGCTGGCGCGCGCGCTCGGCATCGGGATCGGGCAGCGGCACGGCCCGCAACAGCGCCTGCGTGTACGGATGCTTCGGATCGCCGTATAGCTCGTCGCGCGTGCCCACCTCCATCACCCTGCCGAGATACATCACCATCACGCGATGGCTGATCTGCCGCACGACGGCCAGATCGTGGGCGATGAAGATCAGCGACAAGCCGAGCTCGCGCCGCAAGTCCATCAGCAAGCGCACGATCTGCGCTTGGATCGACACGTCGAGCGCGCTCACCGGCTCGTCGCAGACCACGATCTTGGGCTTCAGCACCAACGCCCGCGCTATGCCGATGCGCTGGCACTGCCCGCCCGAGAACTCGTGCGGGTAACGATTGAGCTCGCGGCCCGTAAGTCCCACGCGGCGCAGGATGTCGACCACCTCGGTTCGCACGCCGTCGGCGTCGAGCTCGGGCCGGTGCGTCCAGAGCGGCTCGCTGACGATGTTGCCCACCGTCATGCGCGGGTTCAGCGACGCCAGCGGATCCTGAAATACCACCTGCAGCTCGCGGCGCACGGCCCGCATTCCGGCCGGCGACAACGCGGCCAGCTCGCGCCCGAACACGGCCACCGTGCCGGCCGTCGGCGGCACGGTGGCCGTGTTCGGGCG
>CAMPKU010000144.1 GCA_946887385.1 uncultured Gammaproteobacteria bacterium | reverse complement strand
TCGGACGAGCTCGCAGCACGCCGAGCGCGCAAGACGGTTTCGCCGCGGCCCGACTTTCGGCGCACTGAGCCTGCGCAAGCGGACACGCCGCAAACTTTAACGGTGCAACAGGTTCAACGGCTGCTCGTTGCGGCCGAGCTGCGCAAGCGCGCGAATCAAGGCGAGTAAATCCACGCCGACGCTTTCCGGCAGATCGAAGCCGCGCTCAAGAACGGGCCGCGCCAAACGCGTCACTTGCTCATCGTTCGTACGCCCACGCACTCAATCTTGGCGTTGCCGCTCTGCGCGGCGGACATGAGTAGCTGCGCCGCGTCGAGCAAGGTGATCTCGCCTCGCTCACAACGTTGCAGCACGCGCCGCGTATAGAAACGGTTCAAGCCGGCGAGCTGCACGGCCGCTCCGAAGTACACCAATGTGGTGTCGGTGCCCATGTACTGGCAATGCACGATTGGTGCCAGCGGCAGGCAACCGCGCCAGTACACGTGCCGTAGGGTGGCCTAGCGAGCGCGGGCGGACGTGGCGGCGAGCAGCTCGTCGCGCGCAAAACCGACGGCCTCTGCCGCGCGCTGCTCGTTGATCAGCTGCTCGTTTGAGGGCTGCTTGCCGGCCTTCACTAACCGGGCGTTGTGGTCGGCGATGAGTTGGTGCGCATCCCACAAATCGCGGTACTTCGCCCGGAGCATGTCAAAGAGTCGAGTGTCGTTCATGACTACCATTCTGCCAGCTCCACGGCCGGCGGCAACGTAAGCCTGAAAATTCGAGGGATCCGGCGGGAGCGGTGACGCTCGCGTCAGCCTGCATTCGCGGCGATGGGCGGCTGCTCCACGCGGCGATGCCGAGCGGTGAGCGCACCGCGGTCCGCCATCAGCATGGCGATTTCTTGCGGCGTCACGGGCCGGCTGAAGTAAAAGCCTTGGCCGAACTGGCAGCCCTGCTTCGTCAGGAACGCCAGCTGCTGCTCCGACTCGATGCCTTCGGCCACGGCATCGAGCGATAGGCGGTGCGCAATCGAGAGAATGGCGCCGCAGATCGCCTGCGCGTCCTCGCTCGTGTCCAGGTCCGAGACGAACGAGCGGTCGATCTTGAGCACGTCCAAGGGAAAGCGTCGCAGGTAGCTCAAGCACGAATAGCCGGTGCCGAAATCGTCGATCGCCAGCCGCACGCCGATGTCCTTCAAGGCATACAGGCAGTCGCGGGTGATCTCGGTGTCCTCCATCAGCGAGCGCTCGGTGAGCTCGAGCTCGATGAGATCGGGATTGATGCCGTACCGGTCGAGCACGTGGCGCACCTCGTCATGGAATCCCGGTTGCCTGAAGTGCACGGCGGCGACATTCACGGCCACGCGCGGCACGGGCACGCCCATGCTTTCCCAGCGCTTGAGCTGCTCGCACACTTGCGCGATCACCCACAGGCCCATCGGGATGATGTAGCCGCTCTCCTCGGCCACCGAGATGAACTCGTCGGGGCGAACCAAGCCGCGCGTCGGGTGGTTCCAGCGCAGCAGCGCCTCCACGGCGTGCGCGCGATGGTCCGTGAGGCCGAACTGCGGCTGATAGACCAATTCGAACTGCTGCTCGGCGAGCGCGGCTTTCAGGTCCGTTTGCAGCTTGTGATACGACAGGATCTGCTCGTGCATGCTCGGCGTGAAGAACTTGAAGGTGTTTCTCCCCTGCTCCTTCGCCTGATACATGGCGATGTCGGCGTTGTTGAGCAGCGCCACGGGATCGGCACTGTCCACGGGATAGAGCGTGATACCCACGCTGGCCGTAACCGCTACATGCCGGCCGCTCAGGTGGAACGGCTCCTGGAAGCGGCCGACGATGCCGCCTGCGATGGCTTCGAGCTCGAGCGGCCCCTCCACGTTCTCGAGCAGCACCGCGAACTCGTCGCCGCCGAGGCGCGCGAGCAGATCGCCTTCGCGAATGCTGCCGCGCAGGCGCTGCACCACGGCTCGCAGCAGCTCGTCGCCCTGCTCGTGGCCGAGGGTGTCGTTCACCATCTTGAACCGATCGAGATCGAGCAACAGCAGCGCCAGGTTCTGCTGCGCGCGGTCGGCGCGCGCGGTGGCGCGATCGAGCTGGTCGCGCAGGTACTGGCGATTGGGAATACCGGTGAGCGAGTCGTAGCGCGCGAGGTAGTTGAGCTTCACTTCCGTGCGCTTGCGCTCGATCGCATAGCGGATGGCGCGCAGGATGATGCGGCCGTCGCCCTCCCACTTCACGAGGTAGTCCTGCACGCCGCGGTTCAAGATCTCCACGGCGTAGTCCTCGTCGCCCTGGCCGCTCAGCACTACGATGGGGACGAGCGCGTCGGCGTGCTGCAGACGATCCACGCACTCGACGCCCGAGGCGTCGGGCAAGTGCAAGTCGAGCAGCACCACGTCGAATCGAGTGCTGTGCAGCGCCTGCACGGCCTCGCCCACGGTCCCGGCGCGCGTTATGTCGATCGCCCGCGCGTTATGGCGAAGCAGCGATAGCCGCAAGAACTCGGCGTCGTCCGAATCGTCTTCGACGAGCAGGATCTTCATGCGGTACCGGCCGTCCCTCACCTGTCGGCGGTCCGCGAAAAGCTACCGGAATGCCTCCGTCAGCCAAGTGCACTCATCACAATTAGAGGGATCCGGCGTCAGTGCCGCGGCGTTCGCTCCGGCCGGCTGTCGTGCACCTGGCCGCGCCAGGCGCCGTCTTCGCGGCCGCGGCTCTCGATGTAGCGCTTGAACTGCTCGACGCTTTTCTCCACGCGCCCGCTCAGCAAGCCCAGCGCGTCGCCGGCGCTCTCCATGGCGCCCTGCGGCTCGTAGGCCAGCAGCAAGCGAACGAGCGTGCGGTCCGGGCCGATCGACTCGAAGCGCACCGTACCCGCGTTCGGCGCATCGCCGGAGATGCTCTTCCAACCGATCTTCTGATCCGGCACTTGCTCCGTGATCTCGGCATCCCACTCCTTGTCCTTGCCGAAGATTTCGGCGTGCCAGCGCACGTGCGTGTCGTCGAGCTGCTTCACTTCCTTCACGCCGTCCATGAAGCGTGGGAATTCCTCAAACTGGGTCCACTGGTTGTAAACCGTACGCACGGGCAGATCGACCTCGACCATTTTCTCGATGCGTTCCATGTCTCCGTCCTCCGTGTGGTGTGCTCCTGCGCCGCCACGCTTGCAAGATGCATTCCGCCGGCCGCAGGCGGCACGCGTTATGCATCCGGCCGGGTGCGGATACGCGAACGTTTGCTTCGTCGAACCGACGCCTTTCCGCTTAGGGCCACTCGGCCGCTTCGGCGGCCGAGTGGCTGATTTCTGCAAAGGGAGAACGTAATGCTCGATAAACAGCAATTTCAGGAGCTCTTGCTTCAGTCGCTCGAGCACGAGCGCGGCGGGGTTAAGGTCTACGAGACCGCCGTAGAGTGCGCGATCGCGCCGGATCTGAAGCGGGAGTGGCAGAAGTATCTCGAGCAGACACGCAATCACGTGCGGATTTTGGAGCGCGTATTGCAAAAGCTCGAGATCGACCCCGAGCAGCCCACGCCCGGCCGCGAAATCGTCGCCGCGCTCGGCGCGTCGCTGGTGGCCGCCATGCAGCAAGCGCAAGGCGTGGGCAATCCGAACGCCGCGCAGATTCTCGCCTGCGAGTGTGTGGTGCTGGCCGAAACCAAGGACCACCTGGATTGGGAGCTGTTGACGAAGTGCGCGGCCGAGCTCAAAGGCGCGCAGAAGCAAGCGCTCGAGGAAGCCTGCGAGATCGTCGAGGAAGAAGAGGACGAGCACCTCTATCACAGCCGCGGCTACTGCCGCGAGTTGTGGCTCGATTCGCTCGGCCTACCGGCCGTGCTGCCGCCGCCCGAGGAAACGCAGCACGTGAAGAGCGCGATCAGCGCGGCCCAGGCGCAGCAGCAGAGCGAACGCAATCGCTGAGTGTCGTCGCGAACTTAGGTACCGGCTAGTCGCGCCGAGGGCCTATGGCATTAGTCAAAAAGTCGAAGATCGCCACCTCTGCATCGAAATCGGTCATCCCGCCTGCGGCCCCAACGCTCAAGGGCCCGCCGGCGCGCGCGCGCGCGAAGCCGCAAACCGTTTTCGAGCGCGTGGCGGCCGCCACCGAGGAGCTCGCAAGCGGTCTGACGGAAGCCTCGGCTGCCACCAAAGAGCTCGAGCGCTCGATGGAGCAAATCGCTACCGGCGCCGAAGAGGCGGCCGGCGCGTCGCAAGAGCAATCGGCGGCGATCAAGCGCATCGCGGCCAGCTTGGCGGCCGCGCGAAGCGAAGCCGAGCGTTCCGGACGCCGCTCCGAGACGTTGATCGCGACGCTGGCGGAAGCCACGGCGCAAATCGTGGCATCGGCGCGCTCGATCGAGCGAAACGCCGAACGACAATTGGCGTCCGTCCACGTCATCACCGAGCTCGAGGTGCGAGCGCAGGATATCGGCGAGATCACGAAAACGGTGAGCCGGATTTCGGATCAGACGAACCTGCTGGCGCTCAATGCTGCAATCGAGGCGGCACGGGCCGGCGAGCACGGTCGCGGCTTCGCCGTGGTGGCCGATGAGGTGCGCGCTCTAGCCGAAACGTCCGACAAGAATGCGCAGGAGGTGCGCGAGCTCGCCGACTCGATGAAGGGCGACGTGCAACGCATCGTCGATGCGTTGAGGAAAGCGGCCGAAACGGCGGCCAATGAAACCAAAGTGGCCGCGAGTGTGGTGGAAGAGCTGCGAGCGCGGCGCAACGACGTGTCCAAAATCGCCGAAGGCAGCCGGCAGATTCTGGGCGCTGCAGCCGAGGCGGAGCGTGCCGCCACGGAGGCCGAAGCGGGCGCGGAGCAGATTGCCAGCGCAGCCGAGGAACAGTCGGCCGGCGCCGCGCAGGCGCAATCCGCGGTGCAGCAGCAAGCGAAGTCGCTCGAACAGGCACAGGTGGCAGCGCGAACCCTGGCCGCCCTCGCCGAGCAGCTGCGCCAAAACCAAACCGCAGCCAACGCCGCCGAGCAGATAGCGTCGTCGGCGGAAGAGCTGTCTGCCACGATCCAGGAATTGTCGAGCGCGGCCACCGAGATCATGGCTGCGGTCGAGCAGATCGATCGCGCGTGCCGGCTCCAAGCGTCCGCTACCCAAGAGACCTCGGCCGCGCTGGATCAAATCGAAAAGAGCGCCCGGCTCTCGGAACGCAACACGCGCGCCGCGGACGAGCACGTCCGGGCCGTCGAAGCGGCGTTGAAGACGGGGCGAAGCTCCGTCGAAAGCCTCATCGGCGGTGTGAGCACCAGCCTCCGGGACACCGAGACCAGCGTGTCCACCGTCACACGGCTCGGCGGAGTCGGCCGCAAGATCGAAAAAATCGTCGACGCCATTGCACTGATCGCGGTGCAGACCAGCATGTTGGCGGTCAGCGGCTCTGTAGAGGCCGCTCGCGCCGGCGAGTCGGGCCGCGGCTTCGCGATCGTCTCGAACGACATCCGCGCACTTGCACGCGAGGCGTCGGCCAACGTCGAGCGCGCGAAGGATACCGCGCGCGGGGTGCTGGAGCAGATCGCCGCGTTGAAGGGCGACCTCGAGCAGATCGCGTCGTCTTCACAGCTCGAAGTGGAGAACAGCCGCACCGTCTCGGCCGTGTTGGACAAGCTCGGCGGCGAAATCGCCGACATGCGAGCTACCAACGCGAACATCGTAAGCGGTGCAGCCGAAATCTTGGCGGCTGCCGCGCAAACGGCTGCAGGCGCACGACAGGTGGCGGCAGCCAGCGAGGAAGCCAGCGCCGCCGCGCGGCAAGCCGCCACCGCGGCGGCAGAGCAAGCACGCGGCGCAGAGGATCTCGCCGCCGCCATCGAGGAAATCGCCTTGCTCGCTGACGAGCTGCAGCCAAGCGATGCGTGACAATTCCGCGGCGCTCGCCGATACAACGCAGGTTCGCCAATTCTTGACGTTTCGCCTCGGCAGCACGTTGTATGCGCTGCCGGCCGAGCACGTGCTCGAGGTCATCCATGTTCCCGCCGTCGCGCGCGTTCCGCACAGCCCGCCGTCGTTGCTCGGCATCGCCAACTTGCGCGGCACCGTGCTGCCCCTCGTCGGCTTGCGAGAGCTGCTCGGGTGGAGCGAGCCGTCCGCCGCGGCGGCGACAACGAAGGCCATCGTGCTCGACGCGGGCACTCAGCTCGCGCTTGCCGTCGATTCCGTCGATGCCCTGGTGGCAATCGCAGAGGACCGCATAGAAACGCGCGAGTCCGAGCTGGCCGCCGATCGCGGCGAGGCGCTTAGCGGCGCGTTTCGGCGTGCGAGCCACGGCGACGCCGTGAAAATACTCCACATCGAACAGCTGCTCGAAACGGCGTTTACGCAGCAGGCGCGCGCGCGGCGCACGCCACGCGGCGGCCGCAGGGCCGCCGGCGATGCACCGAGATCCGTCGAAGCGGACCCGGCCGCTGCAACGCTGATCACATTCGATGTCGCCGGACAAGAATTTGCGCTCGAGCTTCACGCCGTGCAGGAAATTCTGCCCGTGCCGGCCGTGGTGATGGCGGTGCCGCGCGCGGAGGCGCTCGTGCTCGGCGTCACTTCGGTGCGCGACCGTCTGTTGCCGCTCATTTCGCTGCGCGCGCTCTTGGGCTTTCCTCCCGCCGGCCGCTTCGATGGACGCGAAAAGGTCGTGGTCATGAAAGTCGGTGGCGCACAAGTGGGACTCGTCGCGGATCAAGCGAGAGCGATCTTGAGCGCGCCGCCATCAGCCATCGACGCCGTGCCGCCGGTACTCGCGGCGCGCACCGGCGGCGAAGCGCGCCTCAAAGCCATCTATCGCGCCGACGAAGGCCGCAGGCTCGTGTCGATCCTCATGCCCGAGCAGATTTTCAGGGAGGATGTCATGCGACGACTGGGTCATGAGGCGCAGAGCGAAGGCAGTCGGGCCGCTTCGACCGACTCGCGGGCCATGGAGCAGACCTTTTTGGTGTTTCGCTTGGGCGGCGACGAGTTCGGGTTGCCGATCGACGCCGTCGACGAGGTCGGTGAAGTACCGTCGCAGGTCACGCGCCTACCGAAAACGCCGAAGTTTCTCGAAGGCGTGGTGAATCTGCGCGGCGACGTGCTGCCCGTCATCGATCAACGCCGCCGCTTCGATATGCCCGCCTCGAGCGAAGGCGCGCGCCGCCGTCTCGTGGTAGTGCGCACCGAGCTCCATCGCGCGGGGCTGATCGTGGACGGCGTCTCGGATGTGCTGCGCGTCTCCGGGAGCGCCGTGGAGGCGCCGCCGGCACTCACCGACGAAATCGCGCGGCTGGTCCGCGGCGTGATCAACCTCGAACCGTCGAAGCGCATCGTGCTCGTGCTCGATCCGGCCGAGCTGCTCACCGCCGCCGAGCGAGGGCGTCTGAACGCCTTTCAAAAGGCGAACCGGGCGAATGCGTGATCAAGGTTCTGGTCGTCGATGATTCCGCGCTCGTTCGGAAGCTCTTCCGCAAGGTTCTCGCTCACGAGCCCGATCTAGAGATTCAGGTTGCTCGCAACGGCGTCGAGGCGCTGGGTAAGCTCGAAGAGTTCCAGCCCAGCGTCATCACACTCGACGTTCACATGCCCGAAATGGGCGGGCTCGAGTGTCTCGACCGCATCATGGTCGAGCGGCCGTGCCCCGTGGTCATGGTTTCGTCGCGCACGGCCGACGGGGCCGAGGAAACGCTCGAAGCGCTGCGTCTCGGGGCCGTCGATTTCGTGCTGAAGCCCGAGGGCGCGGTATCGCTGCGCATTGATGAATTTGCACCCCTATTGGTGGAAAAAATTCGGGCCGCGGCCGGCGCAAAACTGAAAAAGAGCGCCCGCCTCCGCGAGCGCGTGCTGCACCGGATGCGCCGCCCGCCGGCCGCGCCCGCGCCCGCGCCCCGCGCCGGCAAGCGCCGCACGGCGCGGGCCTCCGGCGACGGTCTCGTGCTCGTCGGCACCTCCACGGGAGGCCCACCGGCGCTCGAAGCCCTGCTCGCGCCGCTGCCGCACGCGTTTCCATGGCCCATTCTCGTCGCGCAGCACATGCCGGCGAGCTTCACGGGCGCGCTCGCGCGCCGACTCGACGAGCTGTGCGAGCTCAACGTCGTCGAGGTGCTGCGGCCGATGGTCGTCGAGCCGGGCTGCGTCTACATCGGCCGCGGCGACGCGGATCTCATCGTCACGCGTCGACCCGCGGGGCTCACGGCATTGAGCGCGCCCGCGCAAGTCGACTATCCCTGGCATCCGAGCACGGACCGGCTGGTGAAATCGGCTTTGACGCACGTGCAACCGCAACAGCTGATTGGCGTGCTGATGACAGGTATGGGCAACGACGGCGCGGCGGCGATGGCCACGCTCTCGAAACTCGGCGGCACAACTATTGCAGAGGCCGAGGAGACCGCCGTGGTATGGGGAATGCCAGGCGAGCTCGTTCGGGCCGCAGGTGCCGACTTCATAGAGCCCGTTCATAACATCGCGCCCCGATTACTCGAGATTGCGCCAAACCATGCCTCTCGTACGTAAGCCCCCCACAGGGACATTCAAATCTGTTGCGCCCGCGCGCGACGACGCGGCGGTGCTCACGATGCTCGTCCACGGCACGGACGAACAGCGCTGGTCCGCGGCCCGCGCGGCCGCGGCGCTGCCCGGCAGCGTGCCGGCGCTGGCCGAAGCCTTGACCCGCGAAAAGAATCCGCGCGTGCGCGAGGCCGTTCTCACGAGCCTGGCCCGCATCGCCACGCCGGAAAGCGTCGAAACCGTTCTGCCGTTGCTGCGCTCCGACGATGCATTCGTCCGCCGCGAAGCGTGCGATGCCCTGCTCGCCATGCAAGCCGTGGCGTGGCCGTATGTGGCGGCGTTGCTGCAGGACGATAACGCCGACGTCCGGGTGCTCGCGTGCGGCCTGGTGCGCGACATGCCGAACGAAAAGGCCGTGCGGCTCTACTGTGATTTGCTCGATGCGGAACCGGAGGCGAATGTGTGTGCCGCCGCCGTGGAGGCGCTCGCGGAGATCGGCGGAGCGGAAGCCCTCCCCGCGCTGACGCGCTGCGCAGAGCGGTTCAAAGGCACGCCATTTCTGATTTTTTCGATCGAGATCGCCATTGATCGGCTCCGCTCGCAGCTCTGAAAAGCACGTGCCAGGGTATGCGGCGCTCACCGAGGTCGAATATCGCAGGCTATGCGAATTCCTCTATCGACGAACCGGGATGATATTCACCGAATCGAAGCGCTATTACGTCGAACGGCGCGTGATCGAGCGCATGTTGGCCACGGAGTCGAAATCCTTCGAAGACTATTTCGCGCGGCTGCGCACCAACCTTGCCGGGGAGATCGAGCAATTCGTCAATGCGTTCACGGTTAACGAGACGTACTTCTACCGCGAAGAGCACCAGCTTTCGTGCCTCACGTCGGATCTGCTGCCCGCGCGCTTGAAAATGAGCGCGCGCGGCGAACAGATCAGGATCTGGTCGGTGCCCTGCTCTACCGGCGAGGAGCCGTATTCGATCGCGATCTGGTTGCTCGAGAACTGGCCGCTCGTCGACCAATACAACATCGAGATCGTCGGCTCCGACATCGACACCGACGTCGTGACCTTCGCCCGCTTAGGCAACTACGGAAAACGCGCACTGATGCGTCTGCCGCAACACATAGTCGACAAGTACTTCGAGCGCGCAGGCGACGACAGCTGGACGATCATCGACGAGCTGCGGCAGTCCGTGCGCTTCACGGCGGCCAACATCGTGGACCCGGCCGAGACCCGGCTGCACGGGCAATTCGACGTCATATTTTGCCGCAACGTGCTCATCTATTTCGACGAGACGTCACGCCGAGTCGCGGCAGAGAACCTGTACGAGAACCTGCTGCCCGGAGCGTTCATTTGCCTCGGGCACACGGAATCCATGAGCCGCATCTCGCCGCTGTTCGAAGCGGCGCGCTTCGCCGACGCAATCGTGTATCAAAGGCCATTGACGTAACCCAAGTGGCCGACGAAACCACCAAACGAATCCTCGTCATCGACGACGCGAGCCTGGTGCGCCTCTATTACCGTGCTGCGCTGGAACGAGCCGGGTTCGAGGTTGCGGAAGCACTGAACGGGCTCGAGGCGCTCGAGCGACTCCTCACCGCGAGCTACGACTTGCTGATCGTGGACGTGAACATGCCGCAAATGGACGGCCTCAGCTTTCTGCGAACGCTTCGAGGCAAGAGCCTGCCGTTGTCGTCGATACCCGCCTTGATCACGAGCACCGAAACGGAGCCGGAGCGCATCGCTGCTGCTCGTGCAGCCGGCGCAAACTTTTACGTTGTGAAGCCGCTCAGCCAAGAAGCGCTGGTGGAGTACGCCTTGCTGCTTTGCGGGGTGCGGCATGAATGAGTTTCTGCAGCAATTCCTGATCGAATCGCGGGAGCTCGTCCACCAGGCCAGCGACGATTTGCTGGCGCTCGAACAGCAGCCGCACGATGCGCAACGTTTCGACGATGCGTTTCGCGCGTTCCACACGCTGAAGGGCGGCGCCGCCATCGTCGAATTCGCGGCGATGCAAGAGGCGCTGCATTGCGCGGAGAACGTGTTCACGGCCGCCCGCGCCGGCTCGCGGCCGCTGGCGGCGCGCGACATCGGCAGCTGTCTCGTGTGTCTCGACCAGATAGTGGACTGGCTCGATACCATCGAACGCACGGGCGCGCTGCCGCCGGACGCCGACGCGACCGCGGTGGTTGCGCGCTTCTCGCGCTCCGCGCCGAGCGAGCCCGCCGCTGCCGCGCCGGGTGCGGCGCCCGACGATTGGCTCGAAGCCTTGACGCGCGCGCATGCGGCCGAGGCCGCGCAGGCGCAAACCGCCCTGCGCTATCGCCCGCCGGCCGACGCCTTTTTCCTGCAACAGGATCCGCTCGCACGAATTCTCGCGCTGCCGGGCTTGCTCTCGATCGGCATCGGGCCGCGCGCTCCGTGGCCGCCGCTCGAGGCGCTCGATCCGTTCTCGTGCAACCTGACCATCACGGCGTTGCTTGCCGCCTCGCCTGCCGATACGGCGGCAGCGCTCGGTGACGAGCTGCGGCATTGCGACCTGGAGCCGCTCGCCAGCCGCGCGCTTCCCGCGGGCGGGCACTCGCTGCCACCGCGAGCCCGCGAGCTGCTCGCCGCGCAGCTGCAACTGCTCGCGCCCGCTCACGAGCCCCACGACGCGGGCCGTATCGCTTCGGCGGGCATCGTCGCCGCGAATGTGTTGCGCCACCTCGGCAGAACCGCGGAGGCCGGCGCCGCGGCCGCAGAGGCCGAGGCGTCGGTCGTAGAGGGCCGCGGGCACCGCCTCGTGCAGGCCCTCACCACGATCCTAGAGGGAGCGC
>CAMPKU010000143.1 GCA_946887385.1 uncultured Gammaproteobacteria bacterium | reverse complement strand
CCGCTCGAGCACGCCGGATCGGCGAAGTTCAAATCGAGCTTGTAGTAACCGTCGGCCAGCGTCACCTGGCCCTGCTGGTTCGGATCGTAAAAGCACGACGCGGGCAGCGCGGCGCCGCTCTCCGTGGCCAGCGTCACCGTCGCGCCCGGTACGGCTGAGCGCGACAGCGCGTCGTAGACCACGCCGTTCGGGTCGATCGGCAGATTCAGGTTCTGCAGGTTGCTGCCGGAGAGCACCACGATGTCGGTGATCCGCTGCAACTGGTTCGTGAAGTCGGAATGCGCGCGGCCCAGCATCGCGCTCGTCGCGACGGCGCCCGGGCGGCGGAAGCGCAGCTCGTAAGTGTCGGTGGTGGCGTAGTTCGGCTCGACGCCGCTCATGCGGTAGACGCCGTCTGCCGCCGTCCGTGCCACGTGCGCAACCGACTCGTTCCGCAGCAGCTCCACGGTCCAACCCTCGAGCGCAATCTCGTTCGCGTCGAACAGGCGATCGAAGTCCGCGTCGTGCCACACGCGGCCGTTCACGAGACCGATGCCGGGAACGCCGCCGATGTCGATCGCGACGCTCGCGCTGGCTTGCCGCACCGGATCGTCCCAATAGACCGTGGCGGTATTCGTGATGCGCGTGCCCATGGCCAAATCCGCGTTCAGCACGGCTCGAAAACGCAGCGTGACGCCGCGGCCGGGATCTAAGGCGCCATAGGTCGTCGAGTAGTCGGCGGTCAGCAGCGAGCCTGCCACCGTGATCCCCGTCATCGTGCCGTTCAGCGACCACGATTGATCTACGAACATGAGATACCCCGGCGTCGGCACCGCGATGTCGTCGCGGATGACGACGTCGATGGCCGGCAAGGTGCCCACGTTCGTCACCTGCACTGCGTACTCGAGCGTGGCGCCGGCAAGCACCGGCCCGCCGCCGACGACCGAGACGCTCTTCGTGATCCGCAGCTCCTGCAAATTGCCCACGACCACCACGGTGGGCTCCGGGCCGGTCGCCGGATTGCCGTCGCCATCGGTCAATAGATCCGGCAGCTCGGCCGTGTCGACGACGGCCTGGTTCATGATCACCGTGCCCGGCGGCACACCGTCGTTCACGCGCAGATCGAAGGTCACCACGGCCGATTCGCCGGCCGGGAGCATGCCTGCGGCGCCGCCCGAGGAAGTCACGTCGATACCCGCCACGAGCGGCGACACACCGCCGTCGGGCACTCCCACGGGCAGGCCGTTCAGCGTCAGCGAGTCGGCCACGTACGTGGTGTTCGCGGGCACCGAGTCGCGCAACAGGGCTTGCGTTACCGGCAGCGCGCCGTTGTTGTAGATCGCGATCGTGTAGCGCAGCACGTCGCCGGCATCGACGATACCGGGCGACGACGTGTCCACCTGCAGCGCCGCCGCCTTCTCGGCATACAAGAGCGGCACGATCGTGACCGTGTGCGCGTCCTCGTGATCGACGACGCCGACGGTTCCGTTCGTAATCGTGCGCGTGTAGGCGGTGCGGCCGGGATTCGTGGCTTGAGCGTTGTACCACTCGGTTGCGCCGGCCACGTTCGTCAGCACGGTGCCGTACTGAAAGTCGGAGTCGAGCTGCGCGCGGTAGGCGATGACCAATCGTTCGCCCACGCCGATCACGGCAGCGGCAGAAAGCGCATTGAACGTGAGCTCGCACGCTGCGCCGTCGTACGCGAGCGCGTAGTCCGCGCCCTCGGCCAGCGGATCCTTACCCGGCACCGGCGTTACGCCGTCCGCGGCGAAGACGCGGGCGCTCAGGATTTGCGGCGTGGTGCTGCACATCCCGCCGTTCGGGCCGTCGGGCAGCCGATCCACGAGCGTCACGTTGAACGCGTCGACGGCGCCCGCGTTGCGCACGTCGAGGGCGAAATCGCCCCATTCCGCGGGATTCATCGTCGCGGGACCGGTCTTGTCTACGTTGAGCACCGGCGTGCCGGGCGGGATCGGCGGCAGCGTAAATTCGCCGACGAGGCCGGAGCTGTTGATGGTGCCGCCTTCTCGCGTAATGAATTCGGACACCGGATTGCCGTTGTTGAGAAAGCTCATCGACAACGTGTAATCCACGCCGTCGACGTTGAACGTGGTGGGCGTCGGCGATGCGACGATCGTGACGCGGTCCGTGCAGCCCTCTCCGGGCGGTGTGGGATAGGGGCACGGCGATTGGTTGTTCGGCGTCTCCTCGTGGTTGAAAGTGAAGGTGAAAGTCAATGGCGGCCGGGGGGCACCGTCCACGCTGATCACGAGGACGACGTCGAGCTGAACCGAAGTCAGCGAGGGGTCGCCCACCTCGAAATTGCGGTGCGTGAACGAGCCGAGCGAAAAGAACGGGATCGGCCCGGGCAAGTCGAACGGCGGCGGAATCGTCGCGGTGAAGTCATAGCCGCTTTGCGAGCCGGTCGTGTCGCCCCAAATGATGCTCGAGGTTGGCGTGCCGTTCAGGATCAAGGGATCGCCGGGCTGACTTCCGGGAAGGTTGTCCACCGGATCGCGCCAGTTTCCGTTCACCTGCGAGTAAGTGATCTCGGCGGCCGACGCGCTGCCGGTCGGAAGCAGCGGCAGCAGCGCAGCAAACACGGCCGCAAGCGCGACACGCCGCGACGGCGAGCCGAAGCTCCTGCGCAGAACCGTGATGCCGATGGAATCGCTTGGCCTCATGCCGCCTCGTTCCACGCAAACCAGCGGCGACGCTCGAAGCCAAACGAACCAACTCGGCCGAAAGCTCGGCCGGGATTCTGGCGGTCCCGCTGTCGTGGAGCCCCTTCAACTCTTGAAGTGGGCTCGTTAGACCGGTGACTTTGCGTCGCCACCTTTCGGTGGCTTTGCCCTTGTCTGAATCGTGGGCGAATTCTGCGGAAGTGGCGCCGTGCGGAGGGTGATGCGCATCACAGTTGTGATGCATGCACGATACGGACATAACGTTCTGTGACGTAGTCGATCGACAAACGGCGGCGCATGCGCTTCACGCGCGCACCAAGCGAGCCGAATCGCGGGGCGCGATCAGGCGGCGGGTAGGAAGTCGATCGGGTAGACGATCGTGATGGCAGCCACGTCCTTCGCGCCGAAATCGAACGTGCGGATTCGCTCGAGCACTTGTGCCACGAGATTCGGCGCGTCCATGTCCGTCGATTGCAGCTGAAGGAACGACACGCTGCCGTTCGGCTCGATCGTGAGCTTCAGCACCATCTGGCCGCGGAGCGTCGGAATGTTGCGGAGCTCGCGGTTGTAGAGCCGGTACAGCGACGCTTTGTAGCGATCGAAGACGATTTGAATCTCTTCGTCGGTTCTGCCGGCGACACCGCCGGCGCCCGCGAGGGGTCTACCGGCTCCGCCGCCGCCCCCGCCGCCGATCACGCCGCCCTCGCGCGCCGCCGTGACTCCCGCGGCCAGCGAGCCGCCGCCGCTGCCGTCGCCATCGCCGCTGCCCAGGCCGCGGCTGATTGCACCCACATTGATGCCGCCGCTCGAGCCGGGCGCCAGCGTGGCCACCATGGCACGCTCGGGCCGTCCGACGGCGGAATCTCCGCCGCTCGTGATGCGCACACTCGCGCCGAGCGCGGCGGCGGGGCGATTCGCGGCCGCAGCAAAGGTTTCGCGGAACGCGAGAATGCCGCTCTGCCGCGCGCGCTGACCCGGCGGCTCGTTGGGGATGGCTTCACCGCCGGGCTCGGGCACCGGTGCGACTTCGGCCGGTTGCTCTGCCGCGACTCGCTGCGGCTCCTGCTCGGACGGCTCCGGGGGCGGCGTCTGTTCGGGCGCACGCTCGATCGGACGTTCCTCCGCCAGTTGCTGCGGCGGCGGCACCGGGCGCCGTTCACGAATGAGCTCGACGAGGCGCTCGGGCACCTCGATCACCTCGGCGGCCTCCGGCAGCGGAATGTCGATGAGCGGGAAAACGGCACCGAGCAGCAACGCCGCGGCCAAGCCCTGAGCCAGAAATTTGCGCAGCCGCCGATCGTCCTCGGCGCCGCCCACCCACGGCATTGCAACGATGCGCGCAGGCTCCGGAGCCTGCTCGCGCTCGATGACCCATTCGTTGCGCAGCTCCTCTTCCTCTTGGTGCTGCTCGTCGAGATCGTCCTCGAGGATCGCCAGCACTTCCCTGCCGGAAGCGATCTCACGGGCCACCGCCTGCCGACGGCTCTCGATTTCGGTAACGAGCGCATGGAAGCCGGCGATGCGCTGGCGCGCTCGCTGCAGATGCGAGGCTACTCCGCTCGGCTCGTGATCGGCGCCCCAGAACAACTCCTGTGCACCGAGCTCGGCGAGCCGCTCGAGCGAGCCGCACGTCTGCTCGATCAGCGCGTGCTGCTCGCGCTGCAACGCGAGCGCATCGAGCTCGTTCGTGATCGCGTGCAGATTGCGTTCCAGGCCGCCGAGCGCCTCGAGGGCCTGGTCGACCTGTGCCTGCAGCGGCTCTGACTGTTGCGCTAGGGCTCCGCTCATGACGTTGCGCTCTAGATCTCCGTACCTGCGGAAGCGGCGGCGGAAGCGAACGCCGATTCCTTCTGAATCACCGCGAGCGAAATCCGCGAATACCCCTGCGCCGTGCACGTCGCCATGATTTGCTTGACGATGCTGAACGGGATGGATTTGTCGGCGAGAATCGTCACCGCCATGCTTTCGGCCACGACCTGCGTACGCACGCCGATCACGCGGCTCTGAAGCTCGGCGAGCCGCGCCATGATCGGCTCTATATCGCCACCGCCGAAGGCCGCGATGTCGGCCATACGCACGACGGGCTCACCTTGGACGAGCACCTCTTCCCTGCCCACGTTGATGACCACCGTCTCGCTCGGTTTGCTGTCCACCACGGACTCGGGCAGCACGACGTTGCCGGCATCGAGCACCTCTGTGGGACCCGAGTTCATGATCAGGAAGAACACGAGAATCGTGAACACGTCCATCAGCGACGTGAGGTTGATCCCCGCCACCTTCGAGCGAAACCGCGCTAACCGCTGCATACGGCGGGAAACCTTCATGGCGCCTCTCCGACGGCGATCGCAGGGAACAGGGCGACGCGCACGAAGCCGTTCTCGGCCGTCTCATCCGGCACGTCGACGCTGCGTACCACGTCCATCACTTGGATCAGATAGTCGTAGGGAATCTGCGGCTCGACGAGCACGGAGGCCGCGTCGACCTCGGAGTAGTCCTCTTTCAGCGAGCGCATGTACTGCGCGAGCGTAACCAGGTCGTATTCGCCGTCGATCTTCGGAATCGCCGCGATGATTTCCCGGCCGTTCGTGATCTCCACTCCGAGCTCGCGAACGATGACCTCGGGGCGGAAACCGATCTCCGACGCTTGCGACCGGTCCGTCGCGCTCGGCAGGTTCAGCTCGATGACGGCCATGCGCGAGAACACGGCCGTGATCAGCAAGAACGGCACCAGCACCACCATGAGGTTTAGGAACGTGGTGATGTTGAGCTCGAGCTCTTGCTTGCCCTGAAGCTGGTAGTGATGCTTACGCATGACGGTTCCTGCCGACAGCCGGCTTAGGCTATTACGCCGCCACCTGGAACTGCCGCTTCGCCGTCGATTGGATGGCGTTCAGCATCTTGACCGACGCCATCTCGAGGCCGGCCACGATCTGCGCCGTCTTCGTGTTCAGCACCTGGTGAACGACGAGCAGCGGAATCGCAACGAGCAAGCCGAACGCCGTCGTGTTCATCGCGACCGCGATGGCCGCGCCGAGCAAGTCGGCCTTCTCGGCGGGATTCGCGTTGGCCACGGCCGTGAACGCCTGGATCAGGCCCATGATCGTGCCGAGCAGCCCCAGCAACGTCGCGACGTTGGCGGCGAGGCCCACGTAGCCCGTGCGCTTCTCGAGCTGCGGCAGAATTTCCATCATGCACTCTTCCATGGCGATCTCGATGTCGTCGCGGCGCCGCACTGCGCCTTGCCGCTCGAGCCCCATGCCGAGTAGCTGCGAGACGGTGGAGTTGTCCTTGGCAGTGAGCTCGCGCGCCTTATCGAAGTCGCGCTTGACGAGCAGCGGCTGCACCTGCGCCCATACCGATTGGTTCTTGTTCGTGAGCAGCGTCAGCGTCACGTACCGCTCGACGGCGATCGCCACGCCGATGACGAACACGAGCAAGATCGGGTACATGAAAATGCCGCCCTGAACGAAGAACTCGACGATCGTGTAGATAACGTCCATGTCCAATCCTCTGGTGTGCAAAATGCGACGTGCGAGAACGGCGACTAGGGTAAGCCTCGGGTCGATAGCGGAAACGTGATCGAGTGCTCGTTCGGCGGATGCGCGCCTACAACAGTCGTCTCTGTCTGGCGACGACGCGTTTCACATAAAGAGCGCGCCGGTGCGTGCCCTATTTCTCGGTTCCGGAACGAATCGAGTAATACTTGAGCTCGCGCATGAAGACGTCCTTGTCGACGGCGCGAATGCGCGTATCGAGCGCTCGCGACACGCCGATGCCGTTGCCGATCTCCGAGCTCTTCCACGGCACGATCACGAGCGACTTGGGCGCCTCTTGGTTGCCGAGAATCGACATGCCCGACATCGATTTGGGCGCGCTCGGGTCGGCCTGCGCAGCAGCGGTTTGCGCAGGCGCCGCCGGCGACGACTCCTGGGCCGCCGCCATCGATGCTGCGAACGTAAACGCAACGAGCACGAATCGCTTCAGCATGTTGCCTCCCTAGGGGCCTGCGCGCCCTTGAACGTCGGCGATCCAGATCGCGGCTTGTGCGTCGTCAGGGACGAGCGCGTGATACGCCTGGTAGTGGCGCAGTGCGCAGCCGTAATCCCGCTGGTACAAATCGCAAACGATCGCCAGGTTCTTGTTCGCCACGTGAAAGTCCGGATACAGCGCAAGCGCTCTCTCGTAGCTCGAGCGCGCCGCGGCGAAGCGCCCCTGCTTGCGGTAAATCAGCGCCAGCTCGTTGAGCGCGATCGGGTGATCCGGGCTCACGGCGACGGCCTGCTCGAGGCTCGCCGCGGCTTGTGCAAGATCGCCCACGCGGCTGTAGGCGATGCCTAGATCGACGTGCGGGTTGGCAAGCTCGGGCGCCTGCTCGGTCACGGCGCGCAGCTCCGCCACGCCGCGCTCGTAGAGGCCCTGCTCGAGGTAGCCGACCGCGGCCAAGTAGCGCTCGCGCAGCTCCGGGCTCACGCGCGCAGCGTCCGTAATCGTGAAGCCGGCGCCCGCGAGCACGTCGAGCTTCACCGTCGAGCCCTTCGGCGCCTGGCCACGTGCGCGCCGCTCGCTCGGCTGCTCAGCGGCCGGCTCGGCGGCCGCCGGTTCAACGTAGCCCGGATGGCGATACGTGAACGTATCGATCGCACCGAGAAGACCCATGCTTTGCTCTTGCTTGGCATAGCGGCCGGGCACAAGCACGGCCAGGCGCGCGAAGCTCTGCTCGACCCAGCGGTTGTAAACGTTGGCGGCGATCATCACGTCGATGTTCGCCTCGTGAACCTCGATCGCGCGCTCCTCGAACGGAAACGCTTCTTCTTCGATCGCTTCGTCGTACGCCGCAAGCTCCGCAGCGGGCAGGTCCGTCGGCCGCTCGGAATCGAGCAGTGCGCGGCTGAATTCCGCGTATATCTCGGCCATGTAGAACGTGGCGGCCGTCGTCACATCGCCCACTTCGTACGAAAGCAGCCGCTCGAACTCCTGCAGTGAGGCGTCCATGAGCTCGCGCTTGCGCGCGAGGTTTTGCTCGAGCGGCGCCACCAGTCGAACCGCATCGAACGCGGCGTAACTCGGCTCCGCGAGCACCAGACCGGCCTGCGCGGCAAGATAGCGCGTGCGATCGGTGCGCGCCGCGCCCGCGGCGGCGTCGGCGGCAACGAGTGCATTCAAGTGCTCGTGATAGAGCGCCACGTCACCGCGTGCGCGGTACATCTCGGCCACCTTCGAGCGCGTCTCGACGGCGATGTCCACCGGCTGCGAGAACTCCGCCAGGTAGCGCTCGTAGGCGCCGAGCGCGCTTTCGACGTCGCTCGCTTGCTCATAGAGCCCGCCGGCCGACAACAGCGCCTCGCGCTTGAGATCCGGATCCGTGGCTTCTGCGGCGACGCGCTCGTACTCGCCGGCCGCAAGCGACGTCTCGCCGCTCGAGCGATAGACGAACGCCAGCTGCTTCGTTGCCTCGCGGTTCAGCTCGTGGTCGGGGAACGCCGCCCGAAACCCGTCGAGCACTTCGGCCGCGGCGGTCCAATCCTCGAGCTTCATGAGCGCAGCCGCCGCGTCATACTCCGCGGCCGGGCGAATCGACGACGTTGGCGCGCGCTCGGTAATCCGCAGGAAGTGGCCGGCCGCCGCGCGATAATCCTGCGCTTGGTTGGCCTGCTCGGCCAGCTTGTAGATCGACGCCGCAAGGTTGTCGACGAGCGCTTGCCGCCCTTCGTCCTCGGCCGGCGTGAGCGCCAGCACCTCTGCGTACGCAGGCTCGGCCGCTTGATAGTCCGCGAGCTCGAACGACGAATGCGCCACCACGGTCCAGGCGGTGCGCCGCAACTCAGGCTCGGTGCCGGGGTAGCGTGCGATCAACGTTTGGGCGGCCGTAGCGGCCGGCGAGTAATCCTCGAGCGCATACAGATCCTCGGCCGCGGCCCCCAGCACCACCGGCGCATGCTCGTGCTCGGGGAACGTGTCCGCGAACTTCAGCGAGCTCACGACCGTCGCCCGCTTGAACTGCGGCAGCTCAACCTCGGCGGCCACTTTGAGTTGCTCGCGGTGCGCGAAAATCGCCGCGTAACCCGCTGCGGCAGCGCTGTCGTGCGCGGAATAGTCGTAAGCGGTGCGCTCGTACTCGCGCGCCGCGTCGGCGAAATCCCCGTTCTCGAGCAACAGATCCGCCAGCTGGTAGTTGATGCTCGGCGATTTCTCGTCTTGCGGGAACGATGCCAGAAAAGCGCGGTACCACACCTGCGCCTCCGCATAGTTCGCCGGCTTCTGCTCCTCGAGGCCCTGCTCTTGGTAGAGCGCGTGATAGTGATTGGCGAGATCCTCGAGGTTGGTTTTCAAATGCGCCAGAACCTCGGGCCGCTCGGCGGGCTCGAAGTGCTGCCAGTACTCGCCCTGCAGGCCGTACTTCGTCGCGAACGATTTTTTCGATTCGACGACGAGCATGGGAAAATCGCCGGCCTCATAGATACCGACCACGCGCATGCTGAATTCGGGCGACACGCGATGGTACGGATAGCGCTCGACGAATGAATCGTAGACGCCCGCCGCGTCGTTGTAGCGCAGCTTGTCGAAGTAGAACTCGGCCAGATTGCGATAGATCCGGTCCTCGTAGCTGCGGTTACCGTATGTCGAGTAGTACTCCGCCAGAACCTCCGTACCGCCGAGGTTCGAGAAGCTCAAGCTGATCACGCGGAAGGTGTCGGTTACGCGGCGCTCGTCGTCTTCGGCGTGCGCCTGATCGAAGTCGTAGCCTTGAGAGAGCTTGTAGTCGAGCAACGCCATGTAGCGGTGCAGCGCTTCCTCGTAAAAATCTTGCTTGTAAAGTGCCCAGCCGAGCTTGTAGAGCGCGAGCTCGTGGAATTCGGAGCGCGGCCCTGCCGCGACGATGGCTTCGTAGGCGCTTTCCGCGTCGCGAAAGCGGCGGCGCGTGAAGTAGAACTCGCCGCGGCGAAACTGCACCTCGTCGGCATACCGCGAATAGCCGAACTCATCCACGAGGCGCTGCATCACCGCCATCGCCTCTTCGGTGCGGCCGAGCTCGTCGTAAGCGCGGGCCATCTGGTAGAGCACCTGGTCGCGGCGCTCGTAGTTTGGATACTCGGCCAGCAGCTGCTCGTAGATGGCAATGGCTTCCAGCGGCCCCGACGGAGCGGCGCCGCCGGTAGCCACCGCGGGCAACAGCACGGTTCCGGCCGGCGCAAACTCGAGCTCGCCCGTGGTGCGCCGCTCGAACTCTTCGTCCGACTCCGCGGCGGCGACCGCGTCGGCAATCGTGGCCGCCGGAGGCGGAACGGCCGCAGCGCCGATCTCGGTGGGCGCGGCGCCGGCTTCGGGCGCCTCGAGCTCTACCCACCGAGCCGTCGACGGCCCGCCGGTAATGCCGAACTCCTTCTCGAGCTGCAAGTCCGCGAGCCGCCGCATCGCTTCGGGCGTCATCGCGCTCGTCGGCGTCTCCTGAAGATAGCGCCGATAGCTCACGAGCGCGAGGTCGAGCGTGTCCGCCACCTCCACCTCGGCCACGTCGGGCTCCACGTTGCGCAGCTCTGCGAGCGTGCCCGAGTCGGGCGCGCGCGCGCAGCCGGCCGCGAGCAGCGCTGCGAGACTCGCAGCATGAGCGCCGCGGCGCATCACGGCGCTGCTCCCGGTTGCAAGGCTGCCGTCTCGAGCGTCGCGCCGTCGCTCGTCGCGCGGTCGTAGCTGTCGGCAAGCGCGTAGCGCGCCTGGTCTCGATACGTCTCGAGCCGGTCGCGTCGCGCGACGAGCTCGTCGATGGCTACGAGCTCGAGCACGCGGCCCTGCCGCGCCATGAGAAGGTTCACCTCGCCAAGCGCTTCGCCGACGCGCGTTCGTAGCCGGCCGATCGGCGTGTCGTAACCTTCGTAGCTGTGCACGGCCGCTTGGCGCGCGCGCACGAATGCCACGTGCTCGGCGCGTAGCACCTCGATAGCCTCGCCGAGCTCGCGCAAGTGGCGCGCGAACACGTCGAGCCGCTCGTGATATTCGGTCCGCAGCGCATACGTGATCGTGCCTCGCAGGCGGGCGATCCGCGTGCGCAGCTGCTCGGCCGTCGCGCTGGAATCGCCGTCGAGGCTCGATTCGAGCTCGGCCAAGCGCGTGGTCGTGAGGCGCTCGTCGGCCGTTGCCAAGAAGTCCGGGCGCGGCGCTACGAGCATTCCTTGCAGGCGCTTCGCGAGCAGCTCGTGCTGCTCGAGGCGTAGCCGCATGCGCGAGTCGAGGTCTCGAAACTCGGTGTCGATTCCCGGCAGCTGCGGCTCGTAGAACTGGCGCCGCAGCTCGACCATGTCGTCGAACGCATCGAAGCTCACGTGCCACGACGCCAGCTTGCGGCGCAGGTCCTCGAGGTCCAGATAGTTCTCGAGCGCCGTTTGGAAATCGTGCGACGCGAGCAGCTCCATCAAGTAATACGTTTCGGGCGACTCCGGCAGGGAGCGCAGGCGGATCACCCAGTCCTTGTCTTGCCGCACTTCCTCGCGTACGAGCACCTTCAGGAACTTGCCGTCGCGAATGCTCGTGAGCGAGGCATCGAGCCGCTCCACCTCGTGCGCAAACGACTCGAGCGCGTTCGCGTACAGCAGCGCGGCGCGGCCATGCACATCGAGCTTGCCGTAGGCGAACGGCAGCGCGAGCT
>CAMPKU010000142.1 GCA_946887385.1 uncultured Gammaproteobacteria bacterium | reverse complement strand
CAGCAGCTCCGGGCGCAGCAGCCCGTCCTGGCGCACCGGCTGCAGCGGCGGGCGGTAGGGGTCCGGGCGGCCCCGGTGCAACGGCCGGTCCCGGCGGAGCCGCTCCCGGCGGAGCCGCTCCCGGAGGGCCGGGTCCTGGAGATTTTGCTGGCGGCGGTGCCGGTGGACCTCCTGCTCAGCCGCCGGTAGTGCTCAGCCGCAATGGCAAGGAGTACACCGTCACCGGCACCAACGTGCGAGCCGGTACCGAGATGAAGGTGACCACCGAAAGGCCGTCCCTGAACCTCAACCTCGCGGAACTGGATTCCGGCTCGTGGGTGATCTTCGAGCTGCCGGGATTCACCACCGCAGCGTCGGGTGCATCGCAGAACAGCCTGGATGCGCTGCGCAAGTCGAGCGAGACGGCTTACTTCAAGGACAAGGATGCACTCTGGGTGAAGGTGGTCTCTAACGGTGACCCCGGCACCGGCGCCCCTGGTAGTGGCACCATCGTCCAGGTCAGCCGGTAAGCTGAACGCCGCTGTGTGAGCAAGAGCCCCCGGCTTGAACGCCGGGGGCTTTTTTATTCCGCAAGGACGAGATTCGCTTTGACGGCCCGGTGGCACGTATCGGCGACGGCGTTAATTCTTCAGTGTGGAGAGGTAGGCGATCACATCGGCGCGTTGCTGTGGATCGGTCAGAATGCCCATCATCGCTGTGCCAGGCACCTTGGCGTTCGGATCGGCCAAGAATTCATCCAAGGTCTCGGCGTTCCAAGTCACACCGTATTTTTTCAGGTTCTCGCTGGGGCCCAAGAGGCTTTGCGTGGTGCCGGCCTGGCGTCCCACGACGCCGACGAGATTGGGGCCCACCTTCGAAGTGTCTTCCTTCGTCACGCCATGGCAGGCGGGGCAGCCATTGGCCGTGAACAGTTCCTTGCCGTTGGCAGCATCGCCATCGCCGGCGTAAGCGGCGGGCGCGGCCAGCAAGGCGGCCAGTGCGAACAGGCGGATGCGTCGGATCGCGGACATGGACGTAAGCTCTCCAGAAAAGGGGGCCTGAAAGCCCCGGCCAAGGGGTGATTCTAGCAAGCCATCCCTGATGCTCCCGCAAGATACGTCAGGCTCGCGCCGGCCGTGGCCAATGAGCAACGGCGCCGGAAGGGTTGCCCTTGCGTGCTCGAGCTGTGCGCGGGCGGGTTGCACCCGAACCCCGTCTTCGCGCCGGGGCGCGCACTGCGCCGCTGGCCCTATCTGTTGTCTTGCCGGTTTTGGTTTGCTGATTGCGATTTTGCGCAGTCGTTTTTCGGGCGTGTCGCAGGCACTCGAGCCGCGCCGGCGCGCGAGCCGGACACTCTTGCCAGGTGCTCCGTGGGTACGGGACTTGCACATCCACCGCTCCCTTTTACCCATTCATGGAGGAATGGTCATGGCTAGAACGACGGAGAGATCCTTGGCGGCGGTGTATGCGGCGCTGGCATTGTCCGCCGGCGGAGTTGCATCGGCGCAAGAAGTGGCGTTGGCGCAAGACAGCCCAGAGGCGAGATTTCTGATGGACGCCGTGCGCGGCGATATCGCGGAAACGAAGATGGGCGAGCTTGCTCAGCAGAAGGGCCAGAGCGAGGGTGTGCGCGCCTTCGGCGAAATGCTCGTCGAAGACCATTCGAGCGCGATGAAGAAAACGGCCGAGCTTGCGAAGGACTTAAAAGTCATCCCCCCCGCACAGCCGACCGCAGAGCAAACCCGAAAGCACGACGAGCTGGCTCGTCTGTCAGGCGCGGAGTTCGATCGGCAATTTGCGGCCGAGATGACCAAAGCGCACCAGGAGACGATCGCGAAATACGAGATGCAGGCTCGGAGCGGCGATTCCGATGTTGCCGAACACGCTGAAGAGTTGCTGCCCGTGCTCAGGGAGCACCTTGCAACGGCACAAGCTCTGCAGTCGGGCGGCGACGCAAGCCACGATCAATCGAGCAACCACGATCGGTCGGACAACTAAGGTCGAGCACGTTGTAGTTGCCGGCGCGGCCCCGCGGCTGCGCCGGCGGTTCGGCTGTCGATCCACGAAAGCGGCGGTCTGAAGGTGGTGCAACGACGGGCTCGTGCGCCCGCTGCTGCTTCCCGCTCGCCGCACGGTCGTTCGAATCACCCGTCTGCGCTGGGGCTGGCACTGAAGATGCTCGCGCATCGAGCAGCTAGACTACTCAGAAGCATGACCAGGTGAGACCACCATGAGAAACGATACATTGCGGCTGGCCGCCACCGCGCTGATGACCTTCTCCATGAGCGCTGTATTCGCGCAGACCGCCGCGAACATTGACTTCGAAAGCGTAGGGCGGGCGCGGCCGCTGGCAGCCGACCTGAACGAGCATCACATGACCGGCGCAACGGTCCGGCGCGGGCTCGGCAACCCGGCCCAGCGCACGCAGATTCCGTTCGATCCGCGGCGCGATCCGGAAACCGGCTTCGTAGGTTCGGCGCGCAATGGCGAGACGCCGCCCGGCATCGACCCTCTCCCCGTGGATCTTTTCACGACGTCGGACTTCTACAAGGATCGCGAGCTGTGGAGCGATCCGCGCTACTTCCGCTGCAACAGCTCCGCCGCGCTCGAGGATTTCTGGGGCGAGGATGCGCTGATCGGCCCGGATCCGCCTAAGTCGGCGCCATGGGGCTATTGCGACCGCGACTATCCGCGCGAGGCGATTGTGAGCCCGTACCCCTTCAAGACCGCGCAGGAGCACTACGAGGCGCTGCTCGAGGAGACACGCGGGCGCGGCGGCCCCACCGAGCACACCTACGCCACCGTGCCCGGCGAGTGGACGGGGCGCTATCTGCATCCCGCGCGTGCGGAGAACCAGTATTGGTTTCGCATGCGGCACGTGCAGATTCCGACGGTCCTGTCGTTGCTCACGCCGGAGTACCAGAAGCGCATGGTGCAGGAGGCCTATCACCACGGTCACACGAACGCGCCGCAGTGGCCGTCGCAGTACTGCTGGCCGGAAGGGTTCCTGCGCCGCTGGCACGAGTCCGCGCTCTGGGAACAGTCGATTCTGGTGACGCCGTCGCTGGTGCAGATCACGGGCGGCGTCGCAGACAACTTCGTCACGAACATCCATGTTGGCCGCGAGTTCAACATGGACGGCGCGATCCCAAGGCTCGGTGCCGACGTGCCGCGTTGGTACGGCGAGACGATCGGCTTCTGGGACGGCGACGCGCTGATCACCTGGACCTCGAACATCCAGGGCTGGGCAACCCACGCGGCATTCGAGCACTCGAGCCGTATGCAGACGATCGAGATCTACACGCCGAACCGCGACGCCAACGGCGGGTTCCTCGGCCTCAATCACGAGGCGATTTTGTACGACCCGGAAGCGCTGATCGAACCCGTGCGCATCATCCGCAACATCGTGAAGCTCAGCGGCTTCGAGGAGGGCGACCCGCAGCCCTACATCGAGTGCGTGCAGACGATCTTCCCGATCGAGGGCAGGTCGACGCCGGTCACGCCCGGCACCACGATCGAGCTCGAGGTGCCGGACATGTACGGGCGCCCGTGGGCGCGCATCTGGGAGCAGTACTGGGAGGAGGGCCTGGAGCGGCCGCAGGAGGAAGATGTGTTCAGCTTTGAGTAAAGACGCGGGGCGCGCTGCTCGAGCTCACGTACCGGCTCCGCGCGGTGACTGCGCGCCTGTCAGCGGCCCGGTAAAGCAAATACCCAGATCGTCGCGCTCCGCACGATCGGCAGATCGATCTCGGGCGTCAGCATCGGAAAGGTGAGCGCATGCGCCGAGCCGTGACCCACCGTGATCGCGACGTATTGCTTGCCGTCGACGGCGTAGCTGATCGGTGCCGAGCTCGGGACGTCATTCAATTTCGCTTGCCAGAGACCCTCGCCCGTCGCGTCGTCGTACGCCGTGAAGACGCGGTCGAGCGCGCCAGCGAACACGAGCCCGCCCGCCGTCGCCAACGTGCCCGTCGTTTGCGGCGCGCGCTGGCGCTCCGTCCACAGCGTTCGCTGCGTCGTGAGGTCGATGGCCTGGATGCGGCCGTAGCGCCCGTCGCCGTTCAGCGGCGGGCGAATCGTCCAGCGCACGCCGGTCGACAGCGAGCCCCGCTGGTCCTGCGGCACCGGCGTCAGATCCATGCACGACTCCACGAGCGGCACGTACAAGACCTTGGTAGCGGGATTGATCGATGCAGGCACCCAGCTCTTGGCCCCGCCCGCGTGCGGGCATACGACGATCGCCTGCTCGCGTGACGGGACGAGATTCGGATCGATCGTCTTGGCGCCGGTGCGCGGGTCGATGGCGGTGATGAAATTCTGAAGCCCGAGATCGATCGAGAACAGATAGCGGCCGTCCTCGTCGAGATCGAGCGCGTCGTAGATCGCCTCTTTGCCCGCCGTCACGAGCACGCGACGCTCGCGGCCGTCGATCGGCAGCGTCAGCAGCTGCCGCTCGAATGCCCAGTCGAAGTCCCATTGATCGTTCGGAACATGCTGGAAGTGCCAGACGAGCGTGCCGTCGTCGGGGTTCAGCGCGATCGTGGCGTTCGTATAGAGCGCTTCGTTCGACACGCCGCGCTGCGCCACGGGGTCGCGTAGCGGCCCGGTGTCATAGGTTGGCGCGGGGCCGAAGAAGGCGAGATTGCGCTCGGCGTCGTAACTGCCGGCCGTCCAAACGGAGCCTCCCGTGCGTTGCTCGAGGGTCAAGCCGTTCCAGCTATTGCCGCCGGGCTCGCCGGGCCGTGCGATCGTGTGGAAACGCCACGCTTCCTCGCCGGTGTCGGCGTCGAGCGCCACGATGTAGGCGCCGCCCGGCGCCTGGCCGTTGACGCCCTGCATCACCTTGCCGCGTGCGACGAGCGGCCCACCCGTTAGGCCGAAGCCGCCGCCGGGCGTCATGATCGAAGTGTCCCATACGACGGCGCCGGTTCTCGCGTCGAGCGCGACGACGTGCACGTCGGAGGTGCCGAAAAAGATTCGGCTGCCATAGAGCGCCATGTTGCGCTTGACCGTCGGGCGCGAGGTGCTCGGCAGCTCGCGCGCGTAGTGCCACAGCTCATCGCCCGTGGCGGCGTCAAACGCCTGCACGTGATCGCCGAAAGAGTGCACGTAAATGACGCCGTCGTGAACGAGCGGCGTAGCCGCGTTCGGACCCGCGGGCAGCGATAACGACCAGGCGAGCTGCAGCGTGCCCACGTTGCTCTTGTCGATGCTCGCGAGCGGCGAAAAACCGAGCCCATCGTGGGTGCGTCGCCAAGTTAGCCAATCGCCGGGCGACGGATTCGCGAGCAACTCGTCGGTCACGGCCGACGCCCCCATCGCGCGGTTGGCCGGCGCAGGCCAGGCCGGCAGCTCGACGCCGGGCGAGAGCGGCCCGCCGGGGCTCTGCGAACGTAGACGCTGTTGCTCGGTAGGCTCGGGGGGCGTCGGTCGCGGTTGCGCGTGCGCATGCGTCGACAACAGGCTTGCGGTTGCAGTCGAGATCACGACGAACGTGCGATTGAGTGTAGGCACCGGCTTCCTCTCGACATTTACTGGGCACGGAAGAGCCTACTGGAAATAGGCGAAATCGGTAATGGAGATAACGCTCCATGTGCAGGGCGTAAACTGTCGCGGTGGCGACGCGATGCTTGATAGAACCGGGAGTCGTGCGAGGGCCCGTGCGGGAACCTGCCTACAACCTGCTCCGCGGCGCCCTGTGCGCGATCGTGCTCTGCTCGAGCGCCTCTGCGTCCGGGCAGCCGGCCGCGGTGCGTCCCGAGGACACCGAGGTCTGGCAGCCCGCGCCGCCCGTGGTCGCGCCGGCGCAGCGCGCCGTCGGCCGAGCACCGCCGGCCGACGCGATTGCGTTGTTCGACGGACGTAGTCTCGATGAGTGGGTCAACACGCGCGATGGCGGTACAGGGGGATGGATTGTCACCGACGGCGTCCTGATCGTCGACAAAGCGGCGGGTAACATCGAGACGCGGCGCCGCTTTCGCAACTACGAGCTGCATCTCGAATGGCGCGTGCCGGAGGACATCACGGGCACGGGCCAAGCACGCGGCAACAGCGGCTTGTTCTTGGCGTCGACGGGCCCCGGCGATCGCGGTTATGAGCTGCAGATTCTCGATTCGTATGCGAACGACACATACGTGAACGGCATGGCCGGCAGCATCTACAAGCAGTCGATACCGTTAGCCAATGCGAGCCGGAAGCCCGGCGAATGGCAAGCCTTCGACGTCGTGTGGACCGCACCCATATTCTCGCCCGACGGCGCGCTGCGGACGCCGGCTCGCGTCACGGCAATCTTGAACGGCGTGCTGGTGCAAGATGACTTCGAGCTACGCGGCGAAACGGTGTATATCGGCGCACCGAGTTACGTGGCTCACGGCGACTCGCCGATCAAGCTGCAGGCCCACAATGACCCGAGCTCGCCGCTCAGCTTCCGCAACATCTGGATCCGCACGTTGCCGTAAGCTTCGCGGCGCCGCACCGCGCTCGCCGATCCATCCACGCTCAACCGAGCGCCTCGATGAAGCGGCTCGCCTCCGCGATCGAGCGCTCCATCTCCTCGATCAAGTTCGCGGTGGCGCGCTCGATGTCGGCGAGCTCGGTCTCGAGCGACCCGATCGCACGCGCGTTCAAGTTGTGCCGCAGGAACAGCACCTGGTCGTTGAATAGCGTAAGCACGGGGTCCATCGAATTCTCCGCGCGTTGCATCGCGGCGATCAGACGCCGATAGTCCGTGCGCGTGGCGGTCAAGAGACTCTGGCTCTGCCGGCGAAGTGCGGGATCGCTGTACTCGCCAATCTCCGCTTCCCACTCGTCGAACAGATCGTCGGCGACCGATTCGACGGCGCCGACGCGCTCTTCGACGGCTTGCGCACGCGCCTCGCTGCGCTCGAGCTCGGCCGCGAGCCGGTCGTAAATCTCCTCGAGGTCGCCGCCCTCGACGTTGACGACGCTGCGGTAGCGGTCGAGCGCCGACGTGAACTGCTCCTTGGCTTCGGTTTGCGACTCGCGCGCGTCTTCCACTCGGTCCACAAGGATCTCGCGCTTCTCGATGCCGACCGTTTCGAGCGCCCGGTAGTACGCGGTCGCGCAGGACGACAAGAACGGTGTAGCCGCTAGGACCACGAGCGGAAGCAGCCTGCGCATGGTGGCGCCTTTCGAGAGAGCGAGTGCAGGTTTCAAGCAAGATCCGGGCCAGGACCGCGTATCACACGGCCAAGACCACGGTGGCCTTCACGACCGGCCCGGTCTCGAGCGTAGCCCGACGTCGCGTTACTGCGGGAAGTGTCGCCGCAACGTCCAGTCGCTGGCCGAGCAGAAGCCGCAGTCATCGCCTACGAACATCGCTCGCGCCTGCGCGTCGCCTTTCAACTGCCATTGAAGCCAGGCCAACGGCCCGCGGGCAAAGGGTCCGCCATTAGGCATCTGGTACGTAGCTCCATGGCCCACGTCCATATTGGCGTTGATCGCGGCAAGCTCGAGCGTTTGCAGCGCCTGCCAGTCTTTCTCTGCATTCAGATAGGCGATGTCGCTCTCGCCACCGATGAAGTAGGCGATCGGCGCGTGCATCTCGTCGAGAATTGAACGTTTCAGCTCGTGCCGGCGCATGTATTGGTCGTCATCCGCCATCATGCCGCTGTTCAGCACGACCGCCGTGGTGACGCGAGCGTCGACGGACGCTTTCACCGCCTGCAGGCCGCCGCACGAGTGCCCCATCACCGCCACCTTCTCGACAGCGACCTGGCCCAGCAACGGGCTGCCGGGCCGGTCGTTCTCCGCTGCGATCCAGTCGAGCGCGTCGAGCATCTGGCTATAGCGCGTTTCAAACGGCGGCCATTCGGCCGGGTCGGCCGGTCGTTGCTCGCGCGGCGCCGGCGAATCGCGGTAGGGGCCTATGGCCAATACGATGAAGCCGTGCGACGCGACTTCGGCCAGAAACTCTCGGTAGCCGAAGTTGCTGTTGACGCAAGATCCGTTGCCCCAGAGCACCACGGGATAGCGGCCCGCGAGCTGCGCGGGGCGATAGATGGTATGCGTGGGCAGCGATCCATCCGAGTACACGATCGCCGGTTCCGCGCCGGACCCCACCGGCTCCGCCGCGCGCGCCGCCGCCAGCCAAACGATACTCACCAGCGCCAATAGCGCTGCGCGCAGCCCTCGACAGATCATGACCCGCATACCGCCCCTCAAAGATGGACACGCGATCGCGTGCTACCCGATGCTGGGTTTGGTTGGCAATGTTGTCAACGATCGGTAGCATCGCCCGAACGCTTCGATTCGCTTTCGTGGTTGCAGCACTCCCGGGGGGAAGCGATGAGTACGCGCAAGATCGCCTCGAGTCTCACCGTCGTTCTCGTCACGCTGTCAGGCGCAAGCTTCAGCCAGCCGCCCGAGAATCGGGACGGGATTCCGGATACGCCGGGCACCGGCCGCTTCGCCCCGCTCAAAGAAATCGATCCAGGTCTACCCGATCAGGTGGTTTACCGGCCCGCCGATCTCGCCGGTCTCGGCGCTACGAAGCTCGGCGTGTACGTATTCGGCAACGGCGGCTGCTCGAACGACGGTGCGAGCGCACGGCTGCATCTGTTGAACGTCGCCTCGCACGGCTACCTCGCAATCGCGCCCGGCGGAATCTACAACGGTCCCGGTAAGACCGAGGCGCCGCCGCGGCCGGCGGACACGAGCATCGCGAACTACGCGCCGACGCGTCCCGCCCAGCTCAAGGGCGCGATCGACTGGGCGCTCGCGGAGAACGAGCGCCCGGGCAGCCGCTACTATGGCCGCATCGATCCCGAGCAAATCGCGATCTCCGGGTTTAGCTGTGGCGGCATACAGGCGTTGACGATCGCCGCCGACCCACGCGTGAAGACCGTCGTCATCATGAACAGTGGGCTGTTCGTGGAAGGCGAGACGCGCATGGGCGCCATGGTCGAGACGAAGAGCCGCATCAAGGACCTGCATACGCCGACGCTTTACGTGCTCGGCGGGTCCACGGATATTGCATACGCGAACGGCATGCACGACTTCGGAGAGATCGATCATGTGCCGATCGCCGTGGCCAACATCGACAAGGGTCACGGCGGCACCTACTGGGAACCGAACGGCGGTGCAGCGGCTGAAGTCGTCATCGACTGGCTCGATTGGCAGTTGCGCGGCGACGCCGACGCTGCTCGCGCTTTCGTCGGTCCGAGCTGCGGGCTCTGCCGCGATCCGGAGTGGGAATACCGGAGCAAGGGGCTCTAGTTGGTTTCGCGAAGCGGCCGATTCATCGGGGCCGCGGCCTCGGCGGCTGCCTTTATCTTCGTCCAGCTTGCAGCGGCACAACCGCTCGAGCTGCGGCTATCCGTCGAAACTCCGCCGAGCCACGCTCGCAACCTCGCGGCGGAGCGTTGGGCCGAAGCGATCGAACGAAGAGCAGTTCGAGTTCGTGCTCGCCAACGCTTAGCACATCAAGAACGTGCCCCGTCGAAGACCGACGTGAACGATCGAAGAGCTTTTTAATAGTGCGGAGGGGTCTCGTCTTGCGGTAAAGGCGCCGTGGGTGTCTGCAAAGCGTCGAGCCGACGTAACAATTCCGCCAGTTGCGCATGCAGCGACTCGAGCTCCCGTCCCTGCCGGTACACCACGTCGCTCAGTTCCGCGTTGGCCTGCTCCAAGTACGCGATCTTGATCTCGATCTGCTCGATGGAAGTGCTCACTGCAGTCAGATTATCACTCCGCGGCATCGGGAGTCGTCGGGCCACCGCTCGCGCGAGGAAGAATGAATTTATTCGATCCGCCGAGATTCGTGACAAGGCCGCCGAAGCCTGCGTGGGTACGTTCTTCGCTTCCACCCTCCGTTGGAAGGACGCGAAGCCATGGCCGCCGAGCGGGCACGCCCGCGCGCGCCACCGTTCATCGATCCGCCAGGGTATTTCCGCCACCGCCCCGAGGCGACGCTGCTCTACGCGCTCGTCGAGCGGCACTTTCCCGAGCTCGTCGCCGCGCGCGAAGCCGCTGGCCGGCCGCTGCCGAAGTACGTGCAGGAGGAATTCGAGGCGTATCTCAAATGCGGCCTCCTCGAGCATGGCTTCCTGCGCGTGCGCTGCGAGGACTGTCACGCCGAGAAGCTCGTTGCGTTCAGCTGTAAGCGTCGCGGCTTTTGCCCCTCCTGCGGCGCGCGGCGGATGACGGACAGCGCTGCGCTCCTCGCGGACGAGGTCTTACCGGAGAAGCCGATCCGGCAATGGGTACTGTCATTGCCGTTTGCACTACGTTTCTTGCTCGCCACCGATCCTGACGCACTGACGCGGGTGCTCGGCATCGTGTACCGCACGATTTCGGCCCACGTTCTCAAGAGCGCCCGGCTCACTCGCGCGAGCGGTGCGACGGGCGCCGTGACGCTGATCCAGCGCTTCGGCTCGGCGCTCAATCTGAATATTCACTTCCACATGCTCGTGCTCGACGGCGCCTACCTCGCCGGCACCGAGCCGCCGGTGTTTCGCCGGATCGCGCCGCCAAGTGCGGCGGAGCTCCAAGCGCTCGTGGAACGGATCGCCGAACGCATCGGCCGAGCACTCGAACGCCAAGGCGTGCTCGCCCGCGACGCCGAGAGCAGTTATCTCGCGCTGGAGCCCGACGCCGGCGGAGCGATGGACGATCTCCTCGGCCACTCGATCACGTACCGAGTGGCGGTGGGCCCGCGGGCAGGGCAAAAGGTGTTTGCGTTACAGAGCGTGCCGGCGCGGGAGGAGGAGCCGAGGAAAGGCGTCGCGCAGTACGCGGGGTTCTCGCTGCATGCAGGCGTCGGGGTGCAAGCTGAGCAGCGCGACAAGCTCGAACGGCTTGCTCGTTATGTGAGCCGCCCGCCGGTGTCGGTGGAGCGGCTCGATCTCACGGCGCAGGGGCAGGTGCGCTACCGGCTGAAGACGCCGTACCGCGACGGCACGACGCACATCGTGCTGGAGCCCGTGAACTTCATCGCGCGCCTGGCGGCGCTCGTTCCGCCGCCGCGGGTGCACCTGACGAGATTTCATGGAGTGTTGGCCGCGCACGCGGCGCTGCGCGCGGCGATCACGCCGGCAGGCAGAGGGGCGGGGGCGCGCGGGCAAGTGGCCGCACCGTCGCGCCTTGTGGCGAAAGAGGCGCGAATGAGCTGGGCGCGGCGGCTTAAGCGCGTGTTCGGGATCGAGATCGAGCAGTGCGTGCGCTGCGGCGGGCGGCTCAAGGTCATCGCGAGCATCGAGGAGCCGGAGCTGATCGAACGCATTCTCGCGCACCGGCGGGAGCAGGGCGGGGAGAAGACACTGACAGTCGCGCTCGGAGCCCGTGCCCCGCCGCAGGCGCCGCTGTTTTGATTCGTGATTGTCGACAGGATCGCGTGCTTCTCGACGCAGGAGACGGGCGATGTTGCGCGCGGCACAGCG
>CAMPKU010000141.1 GCA_946887385.1 uncultured Gammaproteobacteria bacterium | reverse complement strand
GTGGCAACCGTTACCCACTGCTCCGCGCCGTTGGCCATCTGCTAGCATCCAAGAGCGGGGCGATAAGGTAGCAGAGTTGACATGGGGCATGCGCTGAAGTGCTGGCGGTGCGGCGAACCGCTCGCGAAGCTCACGCTGCCGCTGGCGCGGCTCGACGAGTGCGCGAAGTGCCGCGTGCACGTGCACGTGTGCCGCATGTGCGTGCACTACGCGCCACGCAAGCCGAAGGGGTGCAGCGAGGACGACGCCATCGAGGTGCGTGACAAGAAAGCCGCCAACTTCTGCGACTACTTCAAGCCGAGCGAACGCGCGTACAACCCCGCCGAGCAGGCCGCCGAAGCCGCCGCGCGTTCCGTGCTCGACGACCTGTTTAAATAGCGGCTAGCCCGTAGAGCGGCTCAGCGTGCGCGGCTGGCCGGCCGCGTCCACGGTCTCGAGTGTCACGGGGCGGCGCCACATCTTGTGCAGGTAGCCGAGCACGCGCTCGGCGCGCTCGAGATCGAGCCCGCGGCCGTCCGTGTCGTGCTCGTGATACAGCGTGAGCGAGCCGTCGGTGGCCACGTGCTTCGCCAGCACGGCCGGCGCGCCGAAGTTGTACTTCGGCGCCAGGATGGTCTCGCGCAGCGCGTGAATGTCGTGATCGAGCACGCGCACGCCGCCGTCGGCGGTCTTCTCGTAGCGGAACAGCTTCAGCTCCTCGGCCAGCTCCTGCGTTAGATGGTTGCGCACGAAGCTGAAGTCGTCGTCCTCGGCGCGGATCTCGAAGGCGCGCTGTAAACCGTGCTCGGCCACGATCGCTTCCCAGATCGAGAACCCCAGGTGATACGGGTTCGTGGCGAGCGAAGCCTGCTGCTCGGCCGCGTGCGGCCGCACGACGTCGGAGTGCGTCTTCAGCGCGTCCAAGTATTCGTTGTGCGGCAGGAAATCCGCCTCGCGCAACAGGCGCGCGTGCCAGTACGACGCCCAGCCTTCGTTCATGATTTGGCAGGCGAACACGGGATGGAAATAGAACGACTCCTCGCGCACAGCGCGGAAGATGTCGCGCTCCCACTCCTCGAGCTCCGGCGCGTACTCCGCAATGAACCACAAGAGATCGCGCTCGGGCGCCGGCGGAATCGGTGCGCGCGTGCGCTCGAGCGGCGCGTCGACGGCCACGGCGCTGCCCGGCAAGTTCTCGAATCGCTTGTGAAAGCCGCCTTCGTGCCCCGAGCGCTGCCCGTCCAGGTAGTGCGGATAGCGGTTGCGGCGCAGCGGTTGGATCGGATCGATGTGCGCTTCGAGCGCGAGCGCCGCGTCGAGCACCTGTTCCACGCGCGTTTGCCCGTATTGCTCGACGGCCGTGCCGATCTCGCGCGCATGCGCCGCGGCCTGCTCCACGATGCGGTAACCCACCTGCTCCTGGCTGCGCTTGAACAACGAGTTGTTCTTCGCAAAGTCCGCGTGACCCAGCACGTGCGCCGTGACGAGCGTGTTTTCTTGCAGCGAGTTGTTGCCGGCCAAGTACGCGCGCCCCGGATTGCCGGGAAACACCACCTCGAACAGCCGCGAGTGGCCCATGCGATGCTGCACGAGCTGATAGATGTAGCGCACGCCGAACGACCAGTGCGGCATGCGCACCGGCAGTCCGTACACCGCCACTTCCATCATGAAGCTCGACGGCACTTCTTCGAACTGCACGGGGTAGTAGTCGAGACCGTGCTCCTGCGCCAGCTTCTCGAGCCGCCCGGCGTAGCCCTGCAGCACTCCGTTCATGCGGCTATACCTCGACCTCTGCGCGCTGGGTGAAGAACGCGCGGATCGCGTCCCACACGGACTCCGGCGACGACAGCGCATGCCGGCCCGCGGCACCCGTCACGGCCTCGAGCTGCTCGAACAGCATGGCGGTCTCGGATTGCAGCGGCTGCTGCGCCATGGACGCGGTCTCCACGTAGCCCACGTAATTCGCGATGGCGCCGACCTGAAGCAGCGCGGCCAGCGCGGCTTCGCGATCGTTGTGGAAGTTGGCGCCGTCCGAAGCGTAGAACACGTAGGTGTTGAAACGGCTCGGCTCGTAGCGCTCCAGCGCGATGTCGAGCACTTTGCGAAACGCCGTCGATGCCACGGTGCCGCCGCTGCCGCTCACCTCGAAGAAGTCGGCCTCCGGAAACTCCCAGGCCTCGACTGTGTGCGCCACGAACACGGCCTCGAGATGCGTGTACTGGCGGCGCAACCCCTGCACCACCCAGAAGAAGAAGGTCTTCGCGAGCTTGCGATCGTGCTCCGTCATGCTCGAGGACACGTCCATGGCGAAATACACCACGGCCTCGGTGGCGGGCCGGCGCCGGATCGCCAGCTGCCGATAGCGGAGGTCGTCGTTCGTGAACGGCGGCGCGTCCTGTTGAACGGCGCGGCGCTTCAGCGCTTCTTTCAACGAGCGACGCCGATCGAGGCGGGAGCGTACGCCGCGGCGGCTCCAGCCCTCGCGCGTGTAGTCGTCGTACTGGACGGCGCCCTCTTTGACCTTGAGGTTCGGTAGCTTCAGCTCTTCCCACAGCCAATCGACGATGTCGTCGATCTTGAGCTCGAGGATGAACTGGTAGCCGCCGTCCTCGTTGCCGCCGGCGCCCTTCGCCACGGCGCCGTCGCTCGGTTGCACGAGCTGGTCGCCGGGCTTGCCGGCGCCTTGGCCCACGCCTTCCGACTGCTCGGGGTCGCGCAGCCGCAAGCGCGCGTGCTCGAGGAAGCGCACGGGCACTTGCACCGTGCGATCGGCGTTCGGGAGCAGATCGCTGCCGGCGATGAGCTCGGGGAGCTTGTCGCGCACCGCCGCGCGCACCTTGTCGTTATGCCGCAACCAATCGCGGGCGCCGCGCGAGAACAGGTCGTACCACTGGCGCCCGGAACCCGTTGGATCTACGAAACCGGACGGCCCTGCCATTGTCTTGTGTCCTCCCTAACGTCTCGGAGCCTGCTCTACTCCTGCGACAGCAATGTAGTGACGTAGTTGAGCGCTTCCTTGGCGCTGTGCTCGTCGTAGCCGTACTCGCGGATCAACCGCTCCTGCACGGCCGAGATCTTCTGCTCGGCCTCATCATCCGGCCGCGACCTCGAGGTGACGAGCCGCAGCACGTCGCGGCGCTCCTCGAACAAGTACTGCTCGATGGCCTCGTGCAGGCGCGAGTGATTGTCGAGCGTGAACTTCTCGCCGGCCTTGAACGCCACCATGGCCTTGCGCACCACTTCCTGGCGGAACGACAGCTTGCCGGACTCCGAGATCTTGATCTTCTCCTCCACCGAGCGCAGGAAACGCTCGTCGGGCGGGCGCGACTCACCCGTGATCGGGTCTTCCACCTCGCGCTTGTCGAGCGACGCCTCGATCTCGTCCAAGTACTTCTCGAGCAGCTCCTGCGCCTCTTCCTGGAACGAGGCGAACAGCGCGCGGTGCACGTCTTCCTTCACCCAGCGGTTGTAGAAGTCCTTGCGCGCCAGCACCAGGAACTCGATCCACTGCTTCTTGCGGCTCGCGTCCATGCGCGCATCGGTCTCGATGGCGTCTTTCAGCGCCAGCAGCATCTCCATGCTCGTGAGACTCGCCACGTTGTTGCGCGTGATCGCGTTGCTGATGGCGTTGATCACGAAGCGCGGGCTCACGCCCGTGAGGCCCTCGTCCGTGGACTCCTGGTGAATGCGCGGCACGTCGGCCGCCGTGAAGCCCTCCACGTCCTCGTTGGCGTAGAGCTTGAGCTTCTTCGTGAGATCGAGACCCTCGCGCTGCGGCTTCTGCAGCCGCGTGAGGATGGCGAACACGGAGGCGAGATCGAGCACGTGCGGATCGAAGTGCACCTTGCGGAACGCCGGCGCGCTCGACACCAGCTTGCGGTAGATGCGCGCCTCGTCATGGAACGACAAGGTGTACGGCACCTTGATGATCACCATGCGGTCGAGCAGCGCCTCGTTTTCCTTTTCCTGAAGGAACTTGTGGAATTCGGCCAGGTTCGTGTGCGCCAGGATCGTCTCGTCGAGATGGATGAGCGGGAAGCGCGACACCTTCACGTTCTTCTCTTGCGTGAGCGTGAGCAGCAAGTACAGAAACTCGCGCTTCACCTTCAAGATCTCGATCATCTCGAGCACGCCGCGGCTCGCGGCGTACACGGCGCCCGACCACGACCACGCGCGCGGATCGCCCTCGTCGCCGATGTCGGCCACCTTGGACAAGTCCACGGAGCCCACCAGATCCGCGATGTCGGCCGTCGTGGGGTCGTGCGGCGCATACGTGCCCACGCCCACACGCGCCGCCTCGGATAAAAAGATGCGCTCCACGGGGAAGCGCATGAAGTCACCTTTGAACTCGTCGTCGAGGCGCGCACGCGCGTACGGCGACAGCTCGCCTTGAATATCCACGCCGTAGGTGGCGCGGAACCGCGGCCGCAAGCTCACCGGCACCAAATTCAGCGGCGACTCGTGCAGCGGCGAGCCCTGCAGTGCATACAGCGCGCCGTCGTCGGTGTGGCTGTATTCCTCGAGCCCGCGCTTCAGCAGGATCACGAGCGAGGATTTGCCGCCCGACGGCGGTCCGAGCAAAAGCAGCAGCCGCCGGCCCACGTCGGAGCCCGCAGCCGCGGCCTTGAAATAGTCGATGACGCGTTCGAGCGCGCTGTCGATGCCGAACAGTTCTCCGGCGAACAGCGCGGTGGCTTTGCGCGGCGCTTGCTCGTCGGCCGCTTCGTCGCGCACCGCGACGTCGCGATAGGCGCACAGCATGTCGTAGACGTACTGATGCGATGAGCGCGTGAGCTTGCCGGGATCTAAAGGAAGGATGTCGTGTAAAAATTCTGCAAATGTGCCGCGCCAATGCTGGGCTTGATGCTGCGTGGCATAGGCAGCTAGGTCGTCGATGAACGAGCCCCGTTGGGTGGCAACCCGTGGGCTCAACAGTTCCCGATGGACTGCTGCGGATTCGGATAGCGTCGTCGTCATCAACACTCCCTACCTTGATGTTATCGATGCCATGGCACGTGGCGTTTTTTATTGTTGTTTGATCGTCTTGCGGGCCCTCCAGTTAATGCCGATCGGTTGATTAGACGAAGTAACGTAATCGGCGTTCCGTTAAATCGTCGTCAGAGTCAGGCTCGAACTTTCTACTCAATGTGTCTGTGAGTACAGTCACAATTATAGGATTCGTTGAACATAAGTACGACCCATTCGCAAACACTAATGCACGACCCGTGCCGAATCGGCGCCGGGGCTTCAGTGAGCGAAGCTTAAGAAAGCGCTGGAGAGGGCCGGCAGCTTGGGATGCGCCGGCCGCTGCGGCTATTTCTCGTTGCCCTGTGCCGCCGTGCGGCGCGCCTCGAGCAATGAGCGGCGCATGTCGATCGCGATCGTGGCGTCGGTCTTGCCGCCCGACGTCTTCTCGATCTGCTCGATCACGCGAACGTCCGTGTCGCTGAGCGACGGCAGGTTCACCGAGGTCGTGGCCGTCGCGCTATCGCCCTTCACGGAGTGATATTTGCGCTTCCACGCATCGGCACTGCGGCGCAGCTCGGCAATCGTGTTGGAGTGCCGGTTGATCGATGCCTCGAGCTGCTCGATGATGTCGCGCTTCTCTTCGAGGCTGGCTTGCAGCGCGGTCACGCGCTCTTGATCGGCGCGCAGGCTCTTCACCACCGTCTTACGCGCCTCGAGCTCCGAGCGCAACGCTTCGATTTCGGCCCGTTCCTCGCTCGCCTTGCCGTCGGCGGCCTCGCGCAGGCTCGCGAGCTGCTGATTCGCTTCGTTCGCCGTGCGCTCCGCGCGCTGCAGCTTCGTTCGAAGCTCCTCGAGCTCACGGTCTTTTTGGCGGGTATCGGCTTTCAGCCGCTCGGTGCCGTCGGTGTCGCGGCGCAACGCACGCACGAGCTCTTTCTTGCTTTCGAGCTCCGAGCTCACGCGCTCGAGCTCGAGATCGCGGGTGCGCACTTCGGCGCGCAGCTTCGAAACTTCTTCGGCGTCGCCGCGCAGCGCCTCGATCAAGGTGTTCTGGCCGTCGACGCGCTGCTTCAGCGCCTCGAGCTCGTTGTCGCGGCCCGCCGCTCCGCCTTCGAGCTCGGCCACGCGCGCGCGCTTTTGCTCGAGCTCCTTCAAGACCAACGCCAGCTCGCTGCCCCAGTCGGCAAGCAGCCCGGTGAGCCGATCTCGAAGGCTCTGGATCGTTGCGGTCGGTTCGGTCATGTAGGGCGCACCACGTGGAACAGCGCTTGCTACGCTGCCGGTTTTGGCGGCGGATTACGGTGAATTACGTCACATCTGCCGGGAGGGCGGAGGGACGGATTTATGTAATCCGTCCCCTTTTTAGCGGAAGCGCTTTTGGAGCGAGTGGAGGGCTTCGCGGCCGGGGCAGAGGTCTTCGTACGGGAGCTGGGCCAGCGGCTGGGGTACGGTGCCGTTCACGCCGTGCAGGTCGGGCTCGGCGCCGTCGATGTAGAGCAGGCCCGTCACCACTTCGCCGTCGCGGTGGCGCGCGCGGATGTAGTCGATGGCGGCGCCGCGATTGCGCGGGTTGTAGTCGCGAGCCGCCTTGCGCAGGTTGAGACGGCTGCCGTCGTGCAGCTCCACGGACAGCACCTCGCCTTCGTCGTACGCCGCTTTGATCGGCAGCGATGGCGGCACGAAGTCGGCGTAGATGGCGGGATGGTTGAACTCGCGCGTGTGCGCGTAGCTCTTCGTGGAGTCCTCGTGATCGTTGAACGTGACGCAGGGCGAGATCACGTCGATCAGCGCGAACCCGCGGTGGCGCACGCCGGCCTTGATGAGCGGCACGAGCTGGTCCTTGTCGCCGGAGAAGCCGCGCGCCACGAACGAGCCGCCGAGCGCCAGCGCCATCTGCACGGGGTCGATGGGCGGCTGCTTGTTCACCTCGCCGCGCTTCGCCTTCGAGCCCACGTCGGCCGAGGCCGAGAACTGGCCCTTCGTGAGCCCGTACACGCCGTTGTTCTCGATGATGTACACCATGTCGAGGTTGCGGCGCAGCGCGTGCATGAACTGCCCGAGGCCGATGGACAGCGAATCGCCGTCGCCGGACACGCCGAGCAGGTGCAGCTCGCGGTTGGCCGCGCTCGCGCCCGTGGCAATCGACGGCATGCGCCCGTGCACGGAGTTGAAGCCGTGCGATGCGTTCAGGAAATACGCCGGCGTTTTCGACGAGCAGCCGATGCCGCTCATCTTGGCCACGCCGTGCGGCGGAATGTCGAGCTCGAAGAACGCTTGCACGATCGCGGCCGTGATCGAGTCGTGGCCGCAGCCGGCGCACAGCGTGGACATGCCGCCTTCGTAGTCGCGCACCGTGAGGCCCAGCGCGTTGCGCTTCAAGCCCTGGTGCACGATCTGCGGTTTCGCGATGGACGTCATGCCGCCACTCCATGTGCCGCGTGCTGCTCGAGCGCATCCGCGATGCAGCGATAGTCGATCGGCAGGCCGCCGTAGCTCAAGATCGACAGCAGGCGCTGCGGCGGGTGCTGTAGCTCGGCGAGCAGCAGCGTTTTCAGCTGCGCGTCGCGGTTCTGCTCCACCACGAACACGTGCTCGTGCTGCTCGAGAAACTGCCGCACCTCTTTGCCGAACGGGAACGCGCGGATGCGGCAATAGTCGGCGTGAATGCCTTTTTCGGCGAGCCGGTCCAGCGCTTCCACAATCGCCGCGTCACAGCTGCCCACGGCCACCACGCCCAGCGCGGCGCCCTCGCGCGAGCGGCGGATCACGGGCGCCGGCACGAGCGTTGCGGCCGTCTGCCACTTCTTGGCCAGCCGATCCACCACTTGCCGGTACTCGCCGGCGTCTTCGGTGTAGCCGCCGTACTGGTTATGGCCCGAGCCGCGCACGAAGTAGGCGCCGCGCGGGTGCACGCCGGGCAGCGTGCGCTGCGGTATGCCGTCGCCGTCGACGTCCACGTAGCGGTAGAACGCCTTCGCGCTCTCGATCTGCTCGGCCGACAGCACCTTGCCGCGGTCCGGGCGATAGCTCGGATCCCAGTCGAGCTCCGGGCACATCCAGTCGTTCATGCCGATGTCGAGGTCCGACATCACGATCACCGGCGTTTGCAGCCGGTCGGACAGATCGAACGCCGTGACGGCGAGCTCGAAGCACTCGCGCGGGTCGCGCGGAAACAAGAGCACGTGCTTGGTGTCGCCGTGCGAGGCATAGGCCGCGGACAGAAGATCCGCTTGCTGCGTGCGCGTGGGCATGCCCGTGGAAGGGCCCACGCGCTGCACGTCGAACAGCACGGCCGGTAGCTCCGCGAAGTACGCGAACCCCAAAAACTCGCTCATCAGCGACAGGCCGGGCCCGCTCGTGGGCGTGAATGCGCGCGCGCCGTTCCAGGTGGCGCCGAGCACGATGCCGATGGCCGCGAGCTCGTCCTCCGCCTGCACCACGCAATAGCGGCGCTCGCCGGTCTGCGGATGCTTGCGGTAGCGCTCGCAAAACGACTTGAACGCGTCCATCAGCGACGTGGATGGGGTGATGGGATACCACGCGCCCACCGTCGCGCCGGCGTACACGCAGCCGAGCGCCGCGGCGGTGTTGCCGTCGATCAAGATGTGGCCGGCGGTTTTGTCGAGGGTTTGCACGCGCTGCGGCAGCGGACAGGCCAGATTCGCGCGCGCATAGTCGTAGCCGAGATCGATCGCCTGCTGGTTCGCCTCGATCAGGCCGGGCTTCTTGGCGAACGTCTCCTTCACGAGCTGCGTGATCACCTCGCGGTCGAGCTCGAGCAGCGCCGTGAGCACGCCGACGTACGCCATGTTCTTCATCAAGATGCGCGTGCGCACGTCGGCGAACCGCTCGTTGCACATGCGCGCCAGCGGCACGCCGATGATGTCGATGTCGGGCCGTGCCAAGAGGCGGTCGCGCGGCCACGTGGAGTCGTAGAGCAGCACCCCGCCGGGCGCGACTTCTTTCAGATCGCGCTCGTAGGTTTGCGAATTCATGGCCACCATGATGTCCACGTCGCCGGAGCGGCCGAGATAGCCGTCCTTGCTGACGCGGATCTCGTACCAGGTGGGCAGCCCTTGGATGTTCGACGGGAAGAAGTTCTTGCCGCTCACGGGGATGCCCATGCGGAACACGACTTTCATCAGCAGCGAGTTGGCGCTCGCGGAGCCGGTGCCGTTGACGTTGGCAATCTTGAGGACGAAGTCGTTTAGCCGGCTTTTCTGCTGCTTTGCCACTCTGCCACTTCCAGCCGTGCTTCGTCGCGGGCGTACGGAACTGTCACGGTCGATTTCTGCATGTCCCAAGCACCGGTGGGGCAGCGCTCGGCGCAGAGCCCGCAGTGCACGCACAAATTTTCGTCCTTCAACATCACGCGCTCGGTTTGTTTGAGCGGCGCGGAGACGAAGAGTTGCTGCTCGCGCGTCAAGCGCGCGGCCTTCAGCTTCAGCGACAGCTCTTCTTCGGTGCCGTTCGGCGCAATCGCCAGGCAATCCACGGGGCAAATGTCGATGCACGCGTCGCACTCGATGCACAGATCGGCCTTGAAAACCGTCTGCAGATCGCAGTTCAAGCACCGTTCCACTTCCGTGACGAATTGCTCGGCCGTGAAGCCGAGCTCCACTTCGATGTCGAGCTTCTTGAAGCGCTCCTTTAAACCCACGTGCGGCATGATGCGCCGCGCCGCCGGCTCGTAGCCGTTGCTGTAGCTCCACTCGTGAATGCCCATCTTCGCCGTGGTGAGCTTCACGCCGCGCGCCAGCCGCTCCGTCAAGCTCGTGCCTTCGCAATGCTTGTGAATCGAGATCGCGGCTTGGTGGCCGTGCTCGACGGCCCAGATGATGTTCTTCGGGCCGAACGCGGCGTCGCCGCCGAAGAACACGCCCGCGCGCGTGGATTGAAAGGTTTGTGCATCCACCACGGGCACGTCGTGACGGTCGAATTGCAGGCCCAGGTCGCGCTCGATCCACGGAAACGCGTTTTCCTGGCCGATCGCGAGCACCACGTCGTCGCACGGCAGAAACACCTCGCGAAGCACGTTCTGCGCCACGATCTCGCCGCGCGCGTCGAGCTGGTACTCGAGCTCGTCGAAGCGCATGCCCACGAGCTTGCCGCCTTCGATCACGAACTCCTTCGGCGAATGATTCACGACGATGTCGACGCGCTCTTCCTCGGCGTCCTCGAGCTCCCACTCCGACGCCTTGAAGAACTGCCGCGGCTTGCGCGCGATGACCTTCACGCTCTTGGCGCCGAGCCGCAGCGAGCTGCGGCAGCAATCCATGGCGGTATTGCCCACGCCGATGATGAGCACGCGCTCGCCCACCGACTCGATATGGCCGAACGCGATCGAGCCGAGCCAGTCGATGCCGATGTGGATGCGATCGCTGGCGTCGCGCCCCGGCAGCTGCAAGTTCTTGCCCTTCGGTGCGCCGCTGCCCACGAACACGGCGTCGTAACCCTCGCCGAGCAACGCGCGCAGGCTTTGAATCGGCGTGGAAAAGCGCACGTCCACACCGAGCCGAGTCACATAGCCGATTTCCTCGTCGAGCACCTCGGCCGGCAAGCGAAACGCGGGAATGTTCGTGCGCATCAGGCCGCCGGGACGATCGAGCGCTTCGAAAATCACGCACTCGTAGCCGAGCGGCGCAAGATCGTTCGCCACCGTGAGCGACGCGCAGCCCGCGCCGATCAGCGCCACGCGCCGGCCGTTGCGCTGCTGCGGCGGCGGCGGCAAGCGGTGCTCCACCTCGCCGCGATTATCCGCGGCCACGCGCTTCAAGCGGCAAATGGCCACCGGCTTCTCTTCCACGCGCCCGCGGCGGCAGGCGGGCTCGCATGGCCGGTCGCAGACGCGGCCTAAGATGCCCGGAAATACGTTCGATTCGCGATTGAGCAGGTAGGCGTCGGCAAACCGCCCTTGCGCCACGAGCCGGATGTACTCCGGAACGTCGGTGTGTGCCGGGCACGCCCACTGGCAATCAACGACGCGGTGAAAATACTCGGTCCCGTGGGTGTCAGTAGGATCCATCGGGCGGCATCTAGACCGTGGGCAGCACCATGAAAGTGGCGGAGGGGGAGCGAACGGCGCGCCATTATAGACACTTGCCCGCGGCTACACACACTGAACGATCCCGGCTTCGGTCGGGACTCAACAGCGGCTCATCGCGCGCGTGGCCAACGCCTCTCCCGCGGCTGCGGAGCAAAGTTCATTGGGGATAGAATGCCAGCGATGGGTCTCGCCACCACCAGCAATCGAAACTACGGCTGCGCGCGCGGCGCGGCGCTTGCGTGGCTGCTCTGCGGCGCCTTCGCGAGCGCGCCGGCGTGGGCGCAGTCCGATGCCGGCGAGCCGGAGCCGGCGGCCCCGGCGGGCAACAGCGCGGCCCCGGCGGACGAGCGCGCGGTGCCGGCCGGCGACAGCGCAGTGCCGGCGGGCGA
>CAMPKU010000140.1 GCA_946887385.1 uncultured Gammaproteobacteria bacterium | reverse complement strand
CGCCGTCGACGGCGGGCGCAGCGTAGGCTGGTAGCCTCGCGGTTTTTTTCACAGCGCATCCAGCGCACCGGCGTTGCGCAGCTCAGGCGCGGCAAGCTTGGACCGGGCTTCTCTACAGCGTTCTCCCGTCACGGGATGCGCGAGCTCGGGCGCCAGCTCGCAGAGCGGCGCAACGACGAACGGCAGCGTGTAGATCCCCGGGCGCGGCAGCCGCCGCGCCGCGTCGACGCGCGCTCCGTAGAGCAGAAGATCGAGGTCGAGCTCTACCACCGCGGGATCGGCGCGCTGGCGCCCCGCGAGCTGCTCGATTGCGCGCAGCTCGGCGAGCAGCGCATCGAGGCCCATGTCCGTGCGGAGCATTACTACGAGATTCCAGTATTCGGCGGCCGCCGTAGCGCCCAGTGCGGGGCCGCGATACACGCTCGAGCAACGCACTGCGCCGAACCGAAGGGTGAGCTCCTGCACGCCGGCGCGCAATCGCGGCACGGGGTCGGCATTGCTGCCGGCCCCGACGAACACGTCAGGCATAGTCGGCCGCGCTGCGCTCGATGACGATACCCACGTCGCGTGCAGCCGCAACGGCGCCGGGCTTCGCCACCGACACTTTCACCCACGGTGCGCCGAACTCGCGAATCACGATTCCGCCGATGGCCGTGGCCAACGCCTCGACCATCTGGTACTGCGCATCGCCCACGAACTCGACGAGCCGCTTGGCGAGCTGCTCGTAGTTCAGCGTGCCCGCGATCCCATCGCTCTGCGCGGCGATGCGCGCGTCGGTGCCGATCTCGAGATCGATGCTGACCATCTGCTTGATGCGCCGCTCCCACTCCCAAAAACCGATGATCGTTTCGATCTTGAGCTCGCGGAGGAAGATCTTGTCCACTGTCGTCCTTATATCTAGGTGGGAGGCATGAGCTCGTCGAGCGGCCAGCGCGGTTTCGCCACGATGTGCGGCACGCGCGTCGCCGCCGTTCTGCGACACCAACCTGCATACGCAATCATGGCGCCGTTGTCGGTGCACAGCGCCGGCTTCGGATAGTACACGCGCACCCCCACGCGAGAGCCTAAGTCGGCGAGGCTCGTGCGCAGGGCGCGGTTCGCGCCTACGCCGCCGGCCACCACGAGCCGAGCGAGCCCGGTGGCTTGCAGCGCGCGCTGGCACTTCGCCGTGAGCGTATCGACCACGGCGGCCTGAAACGACGCCGCGAGATCGGCGCGCACGGGGTCGGCCAGCTCGCCGCCCTCGCCGCGGCACGAGTCGATCGTCGAGCGCACGGCCGTCTTCAAGCCGCTGAAGCTCATGTCGAGCCCCTGGTTCTTGAGCGGCCGCGGCAAGGCGAAACGAGCGGGGTTGCCGTGCTCGGCCAAGGCCGCGAGCTGCGGCCCGCCGGGATAGGGCAAGCCGAGCAGCCGGGCAACTTTGTCGAACGCCTCGCCGGCCGCGTCGTCGAGCGTCTCGCCGACGATGCGGTACCGGCCTACGCCGGCCACGTCGATGAGCTGGGAATGGCCGCCCGAGACCAGCAGCGCCAGGAATGGAAACTCCGGCGCCGGCTCCTCGAGCATGCAGGCCAGCAGGTGCCCCTCGAGGTGATGCACGGGAATCGCGGGAATCTTGAGCCCGTACGCCAGCGACGATGCGAGCGACCCGCCCACCATCAAGGCCCCAATGAGCCCGGGGCCGGCGGTATACGCGATCGCGTCGAGATCGCGCAGGGTGAGGCCCGCGTCGGCGAGCACGTCCTCGATCATGGGCAGCAGCTTGGCGATGTGATCGCGGGAGGCGAGCTCCGGCACCACCCCCCCATAGGCCGCATGCAGCGCGACCTGGCTCGCAAGCCGTTCCGCACGGATGCCGGCGCCAGCCTCGTAAAGAGCGACGCCGGTCTCGTCGCAGCTCGTTTCGACCCCAAGAACACGCATAGGTAAGGCTTTACAGCTTAAGGGAGCCGCAGCTAATATGCCGCTCTTCTGCCGGCTCGAGCCGGCGATTTTTTCCATGCCACCATAAAACTTCACGGGTAGTCGATGCCGGGCGTCAGAATAAGAGAGAGCGAGCACTTCGATGCAGCGTTGCGGCGCTTCAAACGTGCTTGCGAGAAAGCCGGTGTCTTAACCGAGCTGCGGCGTCGCGAGTTTTACGAGAAACCCACGCAAGAGCGCAAGCGCAAGAAGGCGGCTGCCGTGAAGCGCCACATGAAGCGCAACTCGCGTACTCCCACCACAAGGCGTCGCCGTCTCTACTGATTCGCCCGCTTCCCCGGTCATGTCACTCAAAGACCGTTTAACGGAAGACATGAAAGACGCCATGCGCAGCGGCGACAAGGCGCGGCTGAGCGTGGTGCGGATGGCGCTCGCGGGCGTGAAGCAGCGCGAAGTCGATACGCGCAGACCCCTCGACGATGCCGGCGTGCAGACCGTCATCGAGCGCATGATCAAGCAAGGCAAGGACTCGCTCGCGCAGTTCCGCGAAGGCGGGCGCGCCGATCTCGTGGCGAAGGAGGAAGCGGAGCTCAAGGTTCTCCAAACCTATTTGCCGGAGCCCTTGTCCGAAGCCGAGCTCGACACGTTCATCGCCGAGTGCATCGATGCCGCCGGCGCCACTAGCGTCAAGGATCTCGGCAAAGTCATGGGCGTCATCAAGACGCGCGCTGCGGGCCGCGTGGACATGAGCACCGTGAGCGCCCGCGTTCGCACGATGCTAACGCCCGAGTAGAGCGCCGCGCGCAATCCGCCGTTGGCGGCGGCCAGCCGCTCGGCTACCGTGCACCGAATGGCCGGGCGTATCCCCAAATCCTTCATCGACGAGCTCGTTGCACGAGCCGATATCGTCGAGGTGGTGGGCGCGCGCGTCACGCTGAAGCGCGCCGGCAGTAACTACAAAGGCCTGTGCCCGTTCCACGGGGAAAAGACGCCGTCGTTCACGGTGAGCCCGTCGAAGGGGTTCTATCACTGCTTCGGTTGCAGCGCGCACGGCACGGCCATCGGTTTTCTCATGGCGTACGACAACCTGGAATTTCCCGACGCCGTGGAAGCGCTCGCGGAGATGATGGGCCTGGAGGTGCCCCGCGAGAACACGGGTGTTCCGGAACGCAAAGACGAGAACGACGAGCTCTATGCGTTGCTGCGCGAAGCGGATCAGCTCTACCGCGCGGCGCTGCGCAGCAGCGAGAAAGCCGTCGCGTACCTGAAGAAGCGCGGCATTGACGGCCCGACGGCCGGCCGCTTCGGCATCGGTTATGCGCCCGACGCTTGGGACACCGTGCTGAAGGCGCTCGGCACGTCGGACGCGCGCATCGCGAAGCTCCTGCAAGCCGGCCTTCTCATCGCCAACGACGCGGGCCGCCGCTACGACCGCTTTCGCGACCGCATCATGTTCCCGATCCGCAACTCCCCGCGCGGCCAGATCATCGGTTTCGGCGGCCGCGTGCTCGATTCCGGCGAGCCGAAATACTTGAACTCGCCGGAGACGCCGGTTTTCCGTAAAGGCCACGAGCTCTACGGCTTGTACGAGGCACGCCAGAATCCCGGCCGGCCCAAAGAGATCATCGTCACCGAAGGCTACCTCGACGTCGCGAGCCTCGTGCAGCACGGCATCGAGAACACCGTGGCCACGCTCGGCACGGCCACCACGGCCGAGAACTTGCGCCGGCTCACGCGTCTCACGGACCGCATCCTCTTTTGCTTCGACGGCGATCGCGCGGGCCGCGCTGCGGCGTGGCGCGCGCTCGAAACCGCGTTGCCGTACGGCGGCGGCACGCTCGAGCTGAAGTTTCTGCTGCTGCCCGAAGGCGACGATCCCGATTCGTTCGTGCGCACGCATGGCCCCGACGCATTCCGGGCGCTCGCCGAGAAGGCTGCACCGCTATCCGATTTCCTCGTGAAGGAGCTCGCGGAGCGAGTCGATCTCGGCAGCGTGGACGGCCGCTCGCGATTTCAGGCCATCGCCAAGCCGCTGCTGAAGCGGCTGCCCGACGGCACTTATCGTGCGGCCGTGATGGACGCTTTCGGGGCGGCGCTGCATTTGAAGCCGGACGTGCTCGACGGCTTGATGGCCGACGACAAGCCGGCCGCGCCGGCGCCGCAGCGCACGCTCGGCGGGCCGAAGCGCAAGACCGTGGTACAGAAGGTGATCAACCTGGCACTGCACTATCCGCGCGCGGCGGCTAAAGCGGCCGACGCCGCCCGGCTCGAGGCGCTGAACCAGCCCGGCGCCGACTTGCTGCGGCGCGTGTTCGCAGCCGCGGCGGAGACGGCCGACATCAACACGGCCCGGGTACTTGAAACATTGCGGGACGACCCCGATTACCCGTATCTCGAACGCATCGTGGCCGACCGGCCGTTGGCCATCGACGACGAAGACGCTGCCGCGACGGAGCTCGCGGCGTCGCTCGAGCACCTTCATCGGGACGCGGAACGCGCGGCCGACGTGGAGCGCATCCGCGGCCATACGCCGGGACCGGGTCCTGCGCGCGCCTGAGGGCGAGAGCTGAGTCACAACGCCGAGGTTGGAAATCTTCAGAAAAACACGGGCTTGGCCGACCCAAAGAGGGACCCTAGCCGTGGAACCAGTGCCTAGCCGTATAAGTCCTAGCCGAGTATAGTGCCCCGTTCGATTCTGCCCCCCTCCCGCCAGAGGAACTTCATGGCCACGGAAACGCCCCAGGCTCAGCTCCAGGAAGACGAGCGTCAGTCTCAGCTGAAGCTGCTCATTGCGAAAGGCAAAGAGCAGGGTTACCTCACGTACAGTGAGGTCAACGATCATTTGCCGAGCGAAATCGTCGATCCGGAGCAGATCGAAGACATCGTCAACATGATCAACGATATGGGCATCACGGTGTACGAGAAGGCACCGGACGCCGAGTCGTTGATCCTCTCCGACTCCGCCGTATCGAACGACGAGGACGCCGCCGAGGAAGCTGCGGCCGCGCTCGCCACCGTCGATGCGGAGTTCGGCCGCACCACCGATCCCGTTCGCATGTACATGCGCGAGATGGGCACCGTCGAGCTGCTCACGCGCGAAGGCGAGATCCGCATCGCGAAGCGCATCGAGGAAGGCCTCGATCAAGTGCGCTCGGCGCTCGCACAGTTCCCGCTCACCGGCACGCTGATCTTCAACACGTACGACGCCATCCTGCGCGGCGAGACGCGCTTGCAGGATCTGATCACGGGCTTCATCGATCCGAACGAACAGATTGCGGATCCGAGCGCGCGCGCCGCTGCCGCTGCCGCCGAGCCGCAGGCCGACGAAGAGAACGACGATCCGGATGCCGAAGAGACGCCCGACACGGGGCCGGATCCGGAAGAGGTGGCCGCGCGGTTGAAGAAAGTGAAGCGCCTGCACAAGCGCTACACCGAGACGCTCGCAGCCAACGGCGTGAAACATCCGGCCACGAAGAAGGCGCTGAAGTCGCTGACCAACGAGTTCATGGAGCTGAAGCTCGCGCCGAAAGTATTCGACCAGCTCGTGGGGCAACTCCGCGACGTCGTCCATCAAGTGCGCAGCCAAGAGCGGCTCGTCATGGCGCTGTGCGTGCGCGACGCGGGCATGCCGCGCAAAGACTTCATCGCGAGCTTCCCGAAGAACGAGACGAACCTCACCTGGGTCGACAAGCACATTCGCCAGAAGCGCAAGCACTCGTCGGCGCTGCACAAGGCCCGCGAAGAGATTCAGAAGGCGCAGAAGCGCTTGCAGAAGATCGAGGAGGCCACGGCGCTTTCGATCAGCGATCTGAAAGACATCAATCGCGAGATCTCGCTCGGCGAGGCGCAAGCGCGCCGCGCGAAGAAGGAGATGGTCGAAGCGAATCTGCGCCTCGTGATCTCGATCGCGAAGAAGTACACGAACCGCGGCTTGCAGTTTCTGGACCTCATCCAGGAAGGCAACATCGGCCTCATGAAGGCCGTGGACAAGTTCGAGTACCGGCGCGGTTACAAATTCTCGACGTATGCCACGTGGTGGATTCGTCAGGCCATCACGCGCTCGATCGCGGACCAGGCACGCACGATCCGCATCCCCGTGCACATGATCGAAACGATCAACAAGCTGAACCGCATCTCGCGGCAGATGCTGCAGGAGATGGGCCGCGAGCCCACTCCGGACGAGCTCGCGCAGCGCATGGAGATGCCCGAGGACAAGGTGCGCAAGGTGCTCAAGATCGCCAAGGAGCCCATCTCGATGGAAACTCCGATCGGCGACGACGAGGACTCGCACCTGGGCGACTTCATCGAGGACACCGCCGTGTCCTCGCCGATCGACTCGGCCACGGATGAAGGCTTGAAAGAGACCACGCACGCCGTGCTCGCCGGCCTCACGCCGCGCGAAGCCAAGGTACTGCGCATGCGCTTCGGCATCGACATGAACACCGACCACACGCTCGAAGAGGTCGGCAAGCAGTTCGACGTCACGCGCGAGCGCATCCGTCAGATCGAAGCGAAGGCGCTGCGCAAGCTGCGTCATCCGTCGCGCTCGGATCAACTGCGCAGCTTCTTGATCGACGACTAAACGCGCATCCTGGGGACGGATTTCTAAATCCGTCCCCTCTTTCACCCCGGCAGTATCTTGCCGGCCGCGAGCTCCCGTAAGAACGCATGCAGCGGCAGCACCCGTACGGTGTCGTCGGTGGTCGCGCTCGAGCCACGCCAGCAATATGACGGTAAAAATGCTGGCGACCTATACACGCATCGACGTGAGCGCCACGCCCAGAGGCGATGAAGGAGGCGGCGGCCAATTGGCCGCGAAGCTAGCTTCGTCGCATACTCGTTGCTTCCGATCGGTGGGAGATAACGTGTGCGCACCTTCAGCTGCGTCGTCCTACTCGGTTCACTGCTTTCTATCTCGCTAGCGCCGCCTGCGGCCGCCGAACCCGCGATGCTGCGAGCCGTTGACGCCCTCGACGAGCCGCGCGGGTATTGCATCGACATCTCGGGCGCGGGGCCCACGCTCGACCTCGACGCGCCGCTCCAAGCCCATACGTGCAAAGGGACAGGCACGATCGATGACCAGCTGTTCGACGCCGCCGAGCAGCAGATTCGAGCGAGCGAGCACGACCGCTGCCTCACCGCCGAAGCGCTCGAGCGCGGCCGGCCGTTGCAGCTTCGCGCGTGCGCAAGCTCGCGGCTGCAACGCTGGCAATTCGAAGACGGGCGGTTGAGCCCTGCGTCGCGCCCGGAGCTGTGCGTGGCGCTCGGCGCTGCACGCGGCGAGCCGTGGGGCACACCGCGGCTCGTCTCGCCGGCCTACCGCCGGCAAACGCTCGCGCTCGCGGACTGCGGCTCGACGGTCGGCGTACTCACCACCTTCCGCTGGCTGGCGCCCGAGGAGGTGCAAGACAGCAGCGCCGACACCGCACGCGCCGGCATGCCGGCCGAGCTCGCCGCGGCGCTCGCGGCGTTCGGCCACGAGTTCGACGGGGCGATCGCGCAGCAAACCGCCGCGCTCTACGCGCCGCAGCCGCGCGTCTACCAGCCCGACGAGATCACCGTCACGAAAGACCTGGCTTACGGGCCGCACGAGCGCCAGCGCGTGGACATCTACACGCGCGTGCGCCGGCCCGCCGAAGCCGTGCCTGCGATCGTCGTGTTTCACGGCGGCGGGCTCATCGGCGGCAGCCGCGCGGCGACGGCGAACGTGGCCGAGTACTTCGCGAGCCTGGGCTACGTGGGCGTCAACGGCGGCTACCGGCTGGCGCCCGACGCTAAGTGGCCGGAAGGCGCGCGCGACGTGGCGGCCGCCGTGCAGTTTCTCACCGACCATGTCGCCGAGTACGGCGGCGATCCGAGCCGCGTCTTCGTGGCGGGTATCTCGACCGGCGCGCTGCATGCTGCAACGTACGTGTTCCGGCCCGAGCTGCTGCCTGCCGACGCGGCCCGGGCCGCGGGGGCGATTCTCGTCTCGGGCCCCTACACGTTCGATTTCGACGCGGCAGGCCGAGGCGAGCTGGCCTATTTCGGCGAGGACCGGTCGCGATGGCCCGAGATGGTCGTGAACGGCAACGTCACCCGCACCGACATTCCCGTGCTCATGACCACGGCCGAATGGGACAACGCGCGCTACACGAAAGCGTATGCGGGCCTGCTGCACGAGCTGGTCACGGAGCACGGCGTGATGCCGCGGTACCTCCAAAGCCTGGGCCACAACCATTCGTCGCAGCTCTTGTCCCTCGGCACTGCGGATCAGAGCGTTGCGAGCATCCTGGTGGACTTCATCGAACGCACGCGCGGCCGCTGAATCGGCCGGTGTACCATACGCGCGTGGGCCTGTAGCTCAGTTGGTTAGAGCAGGGGACTCATCGAGAAAGGTGCCTGCACGGCGATGAGCCGCGCAGTGGACGGGATGAATTCAGGGAAACCGCAACGCGCGCGAAGCGCGCCGGCAATCCTGAGCCAAGCCGGCGGTACACCGCCGGACGGTGCAGAGACTACCTGAGAGCTGAAGTGCTCTTAATGACAGGCGCGAGCGTCCCGCACCCTACCCGAGCTTGAAGCTCGGCGGGTGAAGAGATAGTCCACTTCCGCCGGAAACGGCGGGCGAAGTGAATCCCTTGGTCGTAGGTTCAAGTCCTACCGGGCCCACCACTTCACTTAGGTCCATTCCGGACACAGAGGTAGCGTTCGGCCTTCATGCATAGCCAGGCCAAAGTGTTGCTCTCGTTGGCGGCGATCTCGCTGCTCGTGGCCACGATGGCGGGCGCCGTCGGCACGCACGCATTGCCGCTCGATGAGCAGGCGCTGCGCAGCTTCGAAACCGCCGTGCGCTTTCAGTTCTTTCACGGCCTCGGCGTCATCGCGCTCGTGCTCGTGGGTCTCGCCGGCCGCGGCGGCACGCTCCGCGCGATCGCGGCATGGCTCATGCTCGTCGGTACTGTGCTCTTCTCCGGCAGCATCTACGCGCGCGCGTTCGGCGCGCCGGCCGGCATCGTTTCGATCGCACCCTATGGCGGTGTCGCATTCATGGCCGCCTGGCTCGCCTTCGCCGCGAGCCCGTGGCTCAAGGACCGCCGCTCGTAACCGGTCGCAAAGGCCGGCGGCATGCAGCGTAGACTGACGCTATGGACGCGTTTCGTTTGCCGTCGGGCACGCCGGTGTCGCGGCTCGGTCAAGGCGCATGGCGGATCGGCGAGGACCGCCGCAAGCGGGCCGAAGAGCTGCTCGCGCTCAATGTGGGCCTCGATCTCGGCTTGAATCTGATCGACACGGCCGAGATGTACGGCAACGGCCTCTCGGAAGAGCTGATCGCCGGCGTCATCACGGGCCGGCGCGAGCAGGTGTATCTCGTGAGCAAGGTGTTGCCGGAGAACGCCTCGCGCCGCGGGACGATCGCGGCTTGCGAGCGCAGCTTGAAGCGCCTGCAAACCGACTACCTCGATCTATATCTCCTGCACTGGCGCGGCTCGGTGCCGCTTCAGGAGACGCTCGAAGCGTTCACGGCGCTGCGCGAGCGCGGCTCGATTCGCCACTTCGGCGTGAGCAATTTCGACGTCGCGGATCTCGAAGAGGCGGCCACGCTCCCCGGCGGGCAAGACGTCGCGACGAATCAAGTGCTCTACAACCTCGAGCAGCGCGGCATCGAATGGGACCTGCTTCCCTGGTGCCGGGAACGCGCGCTGCCGCTGATGGCGTACTCGCCGCTCGGCAGCGACTCGCACCGGCTACGCCGGCACCCCGTGCTCAAGGCGATGGCTGCGCGGCGTGGGGCAACGCCGGCGCGAGTAGCGCTGGCCTGGCTGCTGCGCCAGCCCGACGTGGTCGTCATTCCGAAGGCGTCGAGCGAAGCCCACATGCGGGACAACCACGCCGCGCTGGAGCTCGAGTTGAAAGCCGAGGAGCTGGCCGAGCTCGACCGCACGTTTCCGCCGCCGAAGCGCGCCGCGCCGCTCGCGATGATCTAGCGCGCTACTTCGACGTGCGGGGCGCCAGCGCGGCGCGGCCGTTTGGGGCGCCCCGCTCGGGGGAGTCGAGTGCGACGGCGGCCGCCGCGCGCGGCAGCACCCAGCCGGCCGGCCAACCCCGCAGCGGCAGAACCCCACCGAATACACCACTGCCATTCCCGCCCTGCTTGCCGTGGAGATCGACGCCGCCGCGATACTGCCGGCCGATGTGGCCGGGCATGGCTTCGACAACAACGCGGATGCATTGACGTTGTCGTCGGCGCTCACGGAGCGGTACCTCGGCGCCGCCGCGAAAATCAGCCAGATGGCTCTGGGCCGGCCGCGCGGCCTTCCGACGCCGGAAACGATGGTCGTGCCGACCGACAGCGACCAGGGCGTCCGGGTCAGCGACGAGCTGCCGTTCGGATCGCGCGGAGGAGTCGCGTTCCGCTACTACTTTCCAGCCGATGGCGAGTACCTGTTCGAAATGAAGCCGCGAGAGACCGGCGTATCCGGTGGGTTCGAGGGTGTTACCGCCGAGCCGCATCAAATCGACGTCAGCCTCGACAATGTGAGGGTGTGGAGCGGAACGATTGGCGGACCAGAATTCGCAGCCGGCCGGGTCCCCGGCGGCGCGGGCGCGTATGTCGCCGACGACCGCGACAGAAAAGTGATCGAGTCGCTGCGGTTCGCCGTACCCGTCAAGGCCGGCTCGCGTCTCGTGCAGGTGTACTTCGTCGCCAGGACGTCGGCGTACCTCGAGGATCTGTTCGACCGGTCGCTTCTGCGGGAACCCTATCGAAAGCCGAACGGCCAGCCCAACCTTTCCAGCGTCACGATCACCGGGCCCCAGCCCGAGACGTCCGCAGCGGCCGATTCGGCCAGTCGCCGCCGGGTGCTCACCTGCGCGCCGGCAGCGCAGAAGGAGGAAGCGGCCTGCGCGAACAAGATCGTCTCGACGCTGGCTCGGCGCGCGTACCGCCGACCCGTCAGCGCGGAAGATCTCGACGTGCTGCTCGCTTCGTACAACCAGGGCTCGGCTCGTGGAGGATTCGAGTCGGGGCTCGAGATGGCGATTCGCAGCATCCTCGTGCGCCCGGACTTCCTGTTCCGGCTCGAGGGACAGCCGTCGGGGGTTGCGCCGAATACGCCGTATCGCCTGAGCGATGTCGACCTGGCGTCGCGGCTGTCGTTCTTTCTGTGGAGCAGCATCCCGGATGACGAGCTCCTCAACATCGCGGAAAAACACAATCTGCAGAAGCCCGACGTTCTGATGCACCAGGTGAGGCGGATGCTGGCGGATCCGCGCTCGCAGGCGCTCGTGGACAACTTCGCGGGCCAGTGGCTGCACATCCGCAACGTGGCCGGGCACCAGCCGAGTCCCGAAGTGCTGTTCCATTACGACGACAACCTGCGGAGGGCGTTCGAACAGGAGACGCAGCTGTTCTTCGAAAGCATCATCCGCGAGAACCGCAGCGTCCTCGATCTGCTGGATGCGGATTACACCTTCCTGGACGAACGCCTCGCGAAGCATTACGGCATTCCGGGAGTGTTCGGCGAGCGATTCAGACGCGTCTCCCTGCCGC
>CAMPKU010000139.1 GCA_946887385.1 uncultured Gammaproteobacteria bacterium | reverse complement strand
CTTCCTGTGCCGAGACCGCTGCCCGTGCCAAGACCGCTGCCCGTGCCGCCGATAGGCGCCGTCGGCGTCGGCGATGCTTTGGCCGCCGGCACGCCGCCGTCGCCGCCACCGCCGCCGCAAGCCGTCAGCGCCACGCTCATCAGTGCGGCCGACAGCACCAGTCTGGCTTCACGCCCGAAGCCCACCGCTCGAAAATTCATCCGTTCACTCATCGTCAGACAACCCCCTTGTCACGAACAAGAAGCAACCCCACGACGCTCGGCGCCGCGACGCGCGGAATGAGAGCGGCGGCATTCTTCGCGGCGCGTCCACACCACGCAAACTGTCGCCTCATCGAGACACCTGAGCGAATCAGCGCGAGCCCGCGCACCTGTCTCCTCCCGGCGACGAGTTCGCAGTAGACTCCCGGCAATCGCCGCATCCGCAGCAAGGAATCCGATGTCAAAGCGATCCTGGTTCGTGAGCGCCGCCCTCTACGTATCGACTGGCGGGGTTGCATCGGCACAAGAAGCGGCGCTGTCGTTCACGCGGGCGCAGGTCGAGCAAGGCCGCGCCGTCTACGACGCGAGCTGCGCGATGTGCCACGGCGAGAACCTCAACGACGGCCCGCTCGGTGCTCCGCTCAAAGGCGACGCGTTCATGCGCAAGTACGGCGGCAAGTCCGCGCGCGTGTTGTTCGACGTGCTGCGCACGACGATGCCCACGGGCAGCCCCGGCTCGCTGTCTGCGGAAACGTATGCGGCGCTCACAGCCCTGATGTTCGAGCAGAACGCCATCGTCGCGGGCGACACTCCGCTGCCCGCGGATCCGCAGCGGCTGGCCGCCATGCAAGTGCCGGCCGGCGGCTTCAGCTTCATGGCGTTCTCGCCGTACACGGCACGCTCCGCCGTCGATCAGCCCACGCCGCTCGACGACTTCAACGCCGTGAGCGACGAGTCGATCGCCGCCCCTCCGGCCGGCGACTGGCTCGGCTGGCGCCGCAGCTACGACGCGCAGGGCTTCAGCCCGCTGCGGCAAATCGACACGCGCAACGTGAGCGATCTGCGGCTCGCGTGGAGCTGGACTCTGCCCGCGGGCTCGGCCGAGGGCGTGCCGCTCGTGCGCGACGGCACGATCTTCGTGCAGGCGTACGGCGATATCGTGCAGGCGCTCAACGCGAAGACCGGCGACCTGATCTGGCAGTACACGCACACGCTCGAGCAAGGCGCATCGCCGTTTCACAAGCGCGGCCTCGCGCTTTCAGGCAACCGGCTCTACGTCGGCACATCCGACGTGCACGTCGTGGCGCTCGACGTGGCCACGGGCGAGGTGGTTTGGGACACCACAGTCGGCGACTTTCGCCGCCGCGAAGGTTTGAACGGCGGGCCGCTCGTGGCGCGCGGCAAAGTGATGGTCGGCACCACGGGCACCGGGGTGGCGGCGAAATTCGGCGGCCCGCAGATCGTGGGGCTTCACGCCGACACCGGCACAGAAGCGTGGCGCCTCGGTACCATCGCGAAGCCCGGCGAGCCCGGCGACGAGAGCTGGAACGGTATTCCCTTCGAGCAGCGCAGCGGCGCGTCGATCTGGACGCCCGGCAGCTACGACCCGCAAACCGGCCTCGCCTACTTCGGCACCGGCAACACCTACGACACGGGCCCGCTGCTGAAACCGAACGCGCCCGGGCAGACGAGCGACGCGCTCTACACGAATTCCACGCTCGCGGTGAATCCCGACACGGGCGAGCTGGTGTGGCATTTCCAGCATTTCCCGAACGACCAGTGGGACCTCGACTGGGCGTTCGAGCGGCAAATCATGGACGTGCCCGTGAACGGCACCACGCGGCGCATCGTGCTCACGGCCGGCAAGATCGGCATCTACGACGCCGTGGATGCGCGCACCGGCGAGTTCGTGTTCTCGATCGACTTAGGACTGAACAACATCGTCACGGAGATCGACGCGCGCACGGGCGAGAAGCACGTCGATCGCAGCCTCTATCCCGACGGCGGCGTGCAGCTCGTATGCCCGCACGGCGCGGGCGCGAAGAACTTCCTGCCGGGTGCCTACATCGCAGCGCGGCGCGTGGTGGTAGTGCCGCTGAACGAAGCGTGCATGGATTTGTTCCCCGTGCCGGGCGGCGGCACGGGCGGCCTGTCGTCCGGCGTAAACTGGGGCATCCGGCCGCGGCCCGACGACGACGGCAACTACGGGCGGCTCGAAGCCATCGATCTCGCGACGCGCGAGACGGTATGGACCACGCGCCAGCGGGCGCCGCAAACCTCCGGTGTGCTGGCAACGGCCGGCGAGCTCGTGTTCGCCGCCGCATTCGACCGCACGCTGCGCGCCTACGATGCGCGCGATGGACGAGAGCTCTGGCAAACGCGCTTGAACGACGTATCGAGCTCGAGCCCGATCAGCTACGCGGTCGACGGCAAGCAGTACGTGGCGATCGTCGTCGGCGAAGGCGGCTTTCATGCGCGCAGCTTCGCGCCGCTCGTGCCGGAGTTTCGCAGCCCGCCGAACCGCGGCGCCACGCTGTGGGTGTTCGCGCTGCCGAATTAGCGCGGGCTTTTCGCAAGGGGCTGGAATCGCAGCGTGAAGCAAGCATCGCCAGCAGCAGGCTCGGGGCTCGTGGCGATGCTGCTGCTGTGCGCGGACACCGCACTGTTGCGGCCGGCGCATGCGCAGCCGGCACCGGTTCCGGCTCCGCTGGCGGCAGACGCGCCCGGCGTGGCCGTCACGGACTCCGGCAACCGCGTCGTGTACACGGCGGCGTACTTCACTCAATACAACGTGGTCACCGCGCGCGACATGCTCGAGCGCATCCCCGGCATCCAAGATCTCCTCGAAGGCGGCGACGGCGAAGACTTCGGCGGTCAACGCGGCTTCGGCAACTCCGGCGATCAGGTGTTGATCAACGGCAAGCGGCTCTCGGGCAAGTTCATCGATATCGGTTCCACCGTGAGCCGCATCCAGGCGCGGCAAGTGGCGCAAGTCGAAGTGATTCGAGGTGCCGTGGAGGGGCTCGACGTGCGCAGCCGCGGCCGCGTCGTCAATCTCGTTCTCACGGAGACGCTCGTTGCGGGCTTCGGCTCCTGGGAGGCGTCTGTGGCGCACTACTCCGACGGCGAGAGCGCGCCGGGCGCGGGCGTCAACTACTCGGGTCAGCTCGGCGCGCTGAACTACGTGGTGTCCGCGGAAAGCGATCCCCGCCACGGCCGCGATGTCGGCGAGGATCGGTTTTTCAGCCCAGGCGACGCGCTGTTCGAACGGCAAGCGGAGATCGGCCTCGAGGACTCCGACGAGCGCGCCTTCACCGCAAACACCAGCTACGGGTTGACGAACGGCGACATCCTGAACCTCAACGCGCTCTACGCGAGAGAGGACGAGGACGAGCAAAGCTTTGCGGAACGCTTCAACGTCGCCCCGGCCGGCGAAGCGCTCGTGCAAGACGAGCTCATCGACAGCGAGGACGCCAGCAGCAACTGGGAGCTCGGCGGCGACTACGAGCACGTGCTCGGCAACGGCAACGTTCTAACCGGCCTCTTCGTCGTCACCTCTTCGAGCGGCGACGAGAACAGCAGGCTGGTGCTCACTCCGGCAGGCGAGCCCAGAAACCTCGACGAGCTTCAGCTCGAGCGCAGCCGCCGGTCGGAACGGATCCTGCGCGGCACGTACCAGTGGGGCGTGAACGATCGGCGCCTCCTCGAAAGCGGCGCGGAGATCGCCGTGAACACGGTGAACAGCGGCATCGAGCTCTTCGAAGACGGCAACGCAGACGGCGTGCTCGAGGAAACGCGCGTGTTCAACCAAGCTTCGGAAGTGCGCGAAACGCGCCTGGAGGCGTTCACCACGTATACGTGGCAGCCGAACGACGCCCTGCTCGTGGAAGGCTCACTGGATGCCGAAGCGTCCGAGCTCACGCAAGAAGGCGTCGACGTGAGCCGTTCGCGCGACTTTTTCTTTTTGCGGCCGCGCCTCGTGGTGCGCCGTGACTTGAGCGAGCAGACGCAGCTTCGCGCGCGAATCGAGCGCACCGTGAATCAGCTCGACTTCAACGCGTTCACCGCGAGCTTCACCAACGACGATAACCGTCTCGACGTGATCAGCGCCGGCAACCCCGAGCTCGAGCCCGAGCAATCCTGGACCTACGAGCTCACGTACGAGCGGCGCCTGCGCGGCGACGCGGGGTTCGTGTCGATCACCGGCGCGTACCGCGACGTAGAAGACAAGGAGGGACGCGTGCCTCTTTTGATCCTTAACGAGACCGGCGAAATCGAGGAGCGCACCGCGCCCGGCAACCTCGGCGACGGCACCGCGCTGGAGCTCGAAATCAACGCGAGCGTGCGGCTCGGCTGGCTCAACCTGGAGCGCGCCGTGGTCGAGGCCACGGTGCAGCTCGCGGACACGGAAGTGACGGATCCGTTCACCGGCGAGCAGCGCTCGTTCGACTTCGTATCGCCTTACGAATGGCAGCTGAGCTTTCGGCACGACACCACCTGGCGCGGCTTTTCCTACGGTTTCGACATCGGCACCGAAGGGCGCAGCGAGGAATTCGATCTCGATTATCGGCAGCTCGAGGAAACGGATGCGGACGTGGAGCTGTTCATGGAAGCGCAACTGCGCCGCAACCTCACCCTGCGGCTCCAGGCCGAGGAGCTGCTGCGGGCGCAGAGCTTGCGGGAGCGGCTTCAGTTCGTGGGCAACCGCGGCGACGGCCTGCTCGCGCGACGCGAGCTGCGGTTCACCGAGCCCGTGCGCGAGGTCACGCTCAGCGTGGAAGGAGTGTTCTGACTAATGCACGCGCTGCTCGAAGCCGTTCAGAGCTCGCCGCTGTCGCAATTGCTGACGAGCGAGCGCTGGGCCATCACCGCCAACAGCAAACAGATCCTCGAGACGCTGCACTTCACGGCGTTCGCGCTTCAGATCGGCGCCATCATGGTCATCTCGTTGCGGCTGGTCGGCGTGGGCCGCGGCCTGTCGATTGCGGCGCTGCGCCGCCCCGCGCTCTGGACGGCGTGGCTGGGATTCGCCGTCGTCTTCGTCACCGGCGTGCTTCAGTTTCTGCCGATCGCCGCGGAGGTTTTCTATCGGCCGTCGTTCCGAGCCAAGATCGCGGTGTTGAGTCTCGCGCTCTTCACGCTCGTCTGGCTGCACGCGCGCCTGCGGCGCGGCGCCAGTCAGTGGGATTCCGGCGCAGCCATTCCGGCTGCCGTGAAGACGGTGGCCGCACTGTCTCTGCTGTTGTGGCCAACGGTCATCGTGGTGGCTCGCCTCATGTACGCGTTCGTGCAAATGGCCGGCGCCTGAGGCTTTGAGCATGCCGATATGGGAAGACCCAGCGGCCTTCTGGCTCGACGTTGCGCGCGGCGATCTCGCCACGTGGATTCAGCTCACGCCGTATGCGTATGCGGCGCTCGAAGGCGTTCACCTGATCGGCGTTGCATTCTTCTTCGGCGCGATTTTCTTGCTCGATCTGCGCCTGCTCGGCGTGATGCCCCAGCTGCGCGCCGAGGCCGCGGGGCGCTTCTTGCTGCGCATCTGCGTGCCGGCGTTCGTATTGCTCGCGGCGAGCGGAACGCTCTTGTTCGTGCCGTCGGCCGATCGCTATGCCGCGAGCGCCATTTTCTTCTGGAAGCTGGCGGCGATCGCCGTCGGCGGGTTGAACGCACTCGCGTTCCACGTCACGGCGTGGCGGCGCGTCGAGGCTTGGAGTCAACGGATGCGGACGCCCTGGGGCGCGCGCACCACGGCCGTCGTATCGGTGCTGGTGTGGATCAGCGTAATCGCGCTCGGCCGCGCGATGGGCTACGAACGGCGCGACCCGCCGCCGATCGACCTCGATGCGCTGCCTTGGCTCGCCGCCGCCGAGCCCCCGGAGGATCGGCTGCGCCGCCCTTAAGTGCGCTTCGTCAGCACGACGTGCGTGGCGTTGTCGGTCGACACATGCTCGGCAACCTCGTACCCGAGCGCCAGCATGTCGATGCCGTCGAACAGCGCTTCACCGGAACCGAGCAACACCGGCGCGAACGCCAGATGCAGCTCGTCGATCGAACCGGCGCGCAGATACTGCCGGATCGTGGCGACGCCGCCGCCGACGCGCACGTCTTTGCCTCCTGCCGCCCGCCGGGCGCGCTCGAGCGCGCGTTCGATACCGTCCGTGACGAAGTGAAACGTGGTGCCGCCCTTCATCGCGAACGACTTGCGCGGATGGTGCGTGAGCACGAACACCTCGCAGTGGTACGGCGGCTCGTCGCCCCACCACCCTCGCCAGCTCTCGTCGGGCCACGCGCCGCGCACGGGCCCGAACATGTTGCGCCCCAAGATCCAGGCACCGACATTCGCGAACCCGCGCTGCGCGAACTCGTCGTCGACACCCGTGGAGCCGCCCTCGTTGCCGAGAATCGTTTGGAAGGTGCGCGTACCGACGACCCAATGATGCAGCGTCTCCCCACCCACACCGAGCGGATCTTGCACGGTCTGGTTCGGCCCGGCACCGTAACCGTCGAGCGACACGCTGAAGCTGTTGACGCGCAATCGGGACATCGTCGGAGCCCTCCTCTGACTCCGATGATAAATCTAGCTCGTGCGAGCAAGCACGCCGCTCAAGACCTCCAGCGCCTCGCCGTACCGCGGCATCGCGGCCCCGAAACCGATACGGAAATGCGCCGGCGCGCCGAAACAATCGCCCGGAGCGAGCAACACGCCGCGCTCGGCAGCCGCGATGCAGAACGGCCGCGCATCGGGCACGCCGCGCAAGCGCGGGAACGCCGTCATCGAACCCGCCGGTCGCAGCCATTCGAGCCGGTCCTCGTGCCGCGCAACCCAGTCGTCCAGCAAGGCGAGATTCTCGGCACTCACGGCACGCGTGCGGTCGAAGATCGTTTCGCGATTGCGCGTCGCCACCTCGGCTAGTAGCTCGCTGAGCGTGCTGGTCGATACGGTGAACCAGCCGTGCGCAGTGACGAGGCGGCGGCGCCGTTCCGGGTCGCGCTCGAGCAGCCACCCGATCCGCAAGCCCGGCATGCTGAACGACTTCGAGAAATCGCCGAGCACGGTGGCGCGGGAGTACTCGGCGGCCGAGCGCCGCGGCTCGCCGTGATAGATGGGGTGGTACACCTCGTCCACGACGAGCTGAATGCCGCGCTGCTGCGCGAACGCATCCAGCTCGCGCAGAGCCTCCTCGCCGACCGTGGCGCCGCTCGGGTTGTGCGGCGTGTTGACCAAGATCAGCTTGGTGCGTGCATCGACGAGCCGCAGAATGGCGTCGACATCGAGCGCAAAGCCGTCCTCGAGCTCGAGCGTGTAGCGACGTGCCTCGACGCCGAGTGCTGCGGGAAGCTCCACGAACGGCGCGAACGACGGCACCGGCACGACCACGTTCGCGCCGGGCTCGTCGATGACGGCGAACAGCGCCAGCAGCGCCTCGGCGCCGCCGTTGAAAACGAGGATCTCGTCGGGGTCGGCGCCATACATCGCCGCGAGCGCGGTGCGCAGCGGCGCGCCGCCGTTGCCGGGGCAATAGGTGAGCACCGCGGCGTCGAACGCCTGACGCTGCGCGTCCGTCATCAGCCGCGTGAGCTCGGCCAGCGTCCAGCTAGGCCCCGTGCTCGTACCGAGGTGGTAATCCACCGAATCTCGATATTTCGCAAGCCACTCTTCGAGTACAAACGGCACCAGTTTCATGGCCAATCCTTTCAAAGCCCACAAGTCTCGCCCCGACGCCTTCTATGCTAGGCGCGCCGCCGCGGATTCGGGCATTATTTGGCGAAGCCGAACTTCAAGCATAGAGGGGGGAGCGGCCGTGCGACTTCTAAGACTACTCGTACCTGGAATGGCCTCCCTGTCCGCGGCGGCGGGCGCCTACGCCCACCACGCGTTTGCCACCGAGTTCGACGTGAACCGGCACGTCACGCTCGAAGGCAAAGTCACGAAGGTGGAGCTCATCAATCCGCACTCCTGGATCCACGTCGAGGTGATGCAAGACGGCAAGCCCGTCACGTGGATGATCGAGGGCGGCAGCCCGAACGCATTGGTGCGCCGCGGCATTACGAAGAACTCGATCCCGATCGGCTCGGAGCTCATCATCCGCGGCTACGGCACGCGCGACGGCTCGAACAAGGCCGTCGGCCGCGACATGACGTTCGCCGACGGGCGCGCGTTGTTCTTCGGCGGCACGCAAACGCCCGACGCGCCGCAGCCGCAATGAAGCTCATCCTCGCGGCCGCGTTCGCTCTCGTGGCAACCGCCGCGAACGCACAAGTACTCAGCGAGTTCCCGCGCGCCGCGAACGGCCGCCCCGACCTCTCCGGCGTGTGGCAGGCAGTGAACAACGCGCACTGGAACATCGAGCCCACGGCCGGAGGCTACCCGGTGCTGCTGGAGCTCGGCGCGCAGTTCGCCGTGCCGCCCGGGCCGGGCGTGGTGGTCGGCGGCGAGATCCCGTATCTGCCCGAGGCGCGCGCGGAGCGTGACCGCCGCTTCGAGAACCGCTTGGCCGACGATCCCGAAGGCAAGTGCTACATGGGCGGCGTGCCGCGCTCCACGTACATGCCGTACCCCTTCCAGATTCTCCAGAACGAGCGTGACGTCGTCATCTACTATCAGTTCGCCACGGCGTTCCGCCGCATCTTCGTCGACGGCACCGAAGAGGCGCCGCTCGATAGCTGGATGGGCTGGTCGAACGGCCGCTGGGACGGCGACACGTTCGTCGTCGACGTCACCGGCTTGAACGGCCTCACCTGGCTCGACCGGGCCGGCAACTATGCGAGCGGCGGCGCACGCATCACGGAACGCTACACGCCGCTCGGGCCGAACCATCTGCAATACGAAGCCACGATCGACGACGCCACCGTGTTTTCACGGCCGTGGACGATCCGCATGCCGCTCTATCGCATCGTCGACGAAAACTTCCGCGTGCTCGAGTTCAAGTGCGAGCCGTACGCGGAAGAGAAGATCTACGGGCATTTGCGTAAGCCGGGCACCGAGCCGCCGGCAGGAGCATCGAGCCGATGAAACAGCACACGTTGTCAGTCGCCGCAGGCGTTCTCACGGCGCTCGCCGCAGCCGTCGCATCCTTATCTGCGCTCGCGCAGCAGCAGCCGCGCACGGCGTGGGGCGATCCCGACCTCACGGGCTCCTACTCCGAGTTCACCACGGCGCCGCTCGAACGCGCGCCCGAGTACGGCGAGAAGGAATTCCTCGCGCGCGAAGAGTACGAGGAGTTCGCGAAGCGCCGGCTCGAGCAGCAATTCGACGCCGACGACACGGAGCCCGGCACGCAGGAAGACGTGCATTACAGCATGGGGCAGTTCGCTTTGAGCGAGAACGAAGGCGTGCATTCGCTGAATCTGCGCACCTCCATCGTCACGCAGCCGAAGAACGGCCGCATCCCGCCGCTGACGGCCGCGGCCGCGGCGCGCCGCGACGCGCGCGCCGCCGCGCGCAGAGGCAAAGAATTCGACGGCCCCGAGATGCGGTCGCTCACCGAGCGCTGCGTCATCTGGTCGAGCACGCAGCCGCCGATCCTGCCGCGCGGCTACAACAGCAACCTGCAAATCTTCCAGAGCCCCGGCTACGTGGTGGTGCAAGGCGAGATGGGCGATCCGCGCGTCATTCCCACCGACGGCCGCAAGCTGCCGGACAAACTGTTGCCGCAGTGGAATGGCACCTCGGTTGGCCGCTGGGAAGGCAACACGTTCGTCATCGAGACGGCGGGCTTCCATCCGGAAAGCGCCTGGCGCAACGCGAGCGAGAACATGCGCGTCACGGAGCGCATCACGCGCGTCGACGAGGACACGCTCGAGTACGCCTTCACGGTCACGGATCCCGACACCTGGGCCGAGCCGTGGGGCGGCGTGTATCCGCTCACGAAGCTCGACGGCCTGCTGTACGAGTACGCCTGCACCGAAGGCAACTACGGCATGGCCAATATCCTGTCCGGCGCGCGCGTCGCGGAAAAAGAGGCGGCTGCGAAGCAGTAGCGCTTTTCCGGCCGCACTTGGAGTTGCCCAGCGCACACCGCACCGACGCGGCACGCGAGCCGCGTCGGTACGGCCCTTCTCGATGCGCCCTAGTGCTTCGGCGACTGCTCCGAGGGCGACGTAGCGCCCGGTGTGCGCGTCGATGTGGACGTGGACGACTGTGACTGTGACTGCGTCGACCCGCGCCCCGCCTGGGAGGCCTGCGTCGACTGCGAATCCTGCGAGCCGAACCCGCTCTGCGAAGACTGCGACTCATCGCGCTGCACGCGCAGCTCGTTCATGACGTCGCGGGCGCCGTAGACGGACTCTACACAGTCCTCGGCTTTGCGCTTCGTCGCGCGATCGGGCACGGTGCCGCGCAGCCGAATCACGCCGTCCTCGGCCATCACTTCGATCTCGCTCGCGTCGATCTCGCCGTCGCGCTCGAGGCGCTGGCACGCCTCTTCCACGATCTGCTGATCGGACCTCTTGTAGCCCTTCGGTCCGCGGCCTGCGTACGGCCCGTGCAGAGTCAACGACTCCGAGAACAGGTAGCCGCCGCCGCCCGGGTACGAAATCGGTGTCGTCGAGCGGCTGTAGTAGCCGCGATAGTGACGATCCTGGTCTTCATCGCGCGAACGCTGCATGTCGCGGCCCCGATCGCGGCCGCTGCGCTCGTAGGGCCAATCGGGGCTGTAGTAGTCGCCGGATTGGCTGCGCTCCGCCATCTCGCGCTGCTCGCGCGGAATCGACGCGCGCGCCCGTTGTTGCCAGCGGCTCTGGTCGTCGGATCCGCTCTCGGACCGCTGGCGGTAGGACTCGTCCGAGCCGCTGCGCTCGCGATTGCGCGAGTAGTACGGCTCGTCGGACCGCCTGGGCTCTTCGCCTTCGCGCGACCAATCGGGCGAGAAGCGCGGGCGCTCCCGGCCGCTTTGGCTGTAGCGCGGCTCCTCGCGGTCGCGCTCGTCCGACGCGCCGTAGTCGCGGTCGTAGTCGAGCCAGCCGCGTGCCGCGCGCCGCGGGCGGTCCGAGTCTTGCGACCACCACGGTTCGGGGTCTCGGCCGCGATTTTCGAAACCGGACCGCGACCGATGCCGCGGGTCGTCAGTCGACTGCCTTCGACGGTCGTCGTAATTCTCCATGGCGTCGTCTCCTTTTTGTGAACGCTGACGGGGTTTGGCCGGCACCGGCGGTGCCGGCGGCGTGACGCGAAAAGCCAGCAAGGTTCGTGCCACGCGGCCGCGCGGCGCGCGCGTCAAACGGCGAGTAGCAACGGCGACATGAACCGCGACGAGTGTCGCGAAAATCCAGAGTATCGTGGGGCGCTAGTGCGGCTGGCGGCCGACGTAAACGCTCTGCGGCCGAATCAGCCGGCCGAGCGCGCGCTGCTCGAAGCAGTGCGCCGTCCAACCTGCGGCGCGGCCGATCGCGAACGTGGGCGTGAAGAACGCAGTCTCGAGCCCCAGGCCGTGCAGCAACAGCGCCGTGTAGAACTCCACGTTCGTCTTCAGCCTGCGCCCC
>CAMPKU010000138.1 GCA_946887385.1 uncultured Gammaproteobacteria bacterium | reverse complement strand
GCGGTAGCGGTAGCGGCAGCGGCCTGAGCGAGCTCGACCCGCGCGAGCTGCCGGGCTTGCAACTGCATGCCGACGAGTTCGGCGTGGGCCAGCGGCAGATCGGCCGCCTCGATGCCGAAGTGCTGGCCGATCCGCTGGGACTGCGGCTGGTGTCGTTCGAGAGCGCTACGGACAGTTTCACGGCGCAAGGCAGCGGCGGTTGGTTCATGAACGCCGAAGGCGCCACCACGCGCTTCGCGGTCAGCTTGAGCTCGACGAACGTGGGCCAGATGCTCACTCAGCTCGGCTTCGCGCCGTTCGTCGAAGCCGAGACCGCCGAGGTCACGGCCAGCGTCTTCTGGCCGGGCCCGCCGTCGGGCGCATGGCTCGATCACATCGGCGGCGATCTCGCGCTGCGCGCGGCGGAAGGCAGTCTCGTCGACGTGGAGCCCGGCGGTGCCGGCCGCGCGGCCGGGCTGCTCAGCATCAGCGCGTTGCCGCGCCGTCTCGCGCTCGATTTCCGCGACGTGTTCAACCGCGGCCTCGTATTCGACGAGATCACGGCCGACTTCGTGATCGTGGACGGCAACGCGTACACCGACAATCTGAAGCTCACGGGCCCCGTGGCCGAGGTGGGTATCGTCGGCCGCACGGGGCTGCGCGATCGCGACTATAGCCAGCAGGCGATCGTCACGGCGGAGCCCGGCAAGGTGTTGCCCACCGTGGGCGCGCTACTCGCGGGCCCGCAGGTGGCCGCCGCGCTCTTGATCTTCACGCGCATCTTCAAGAAGCCGCTCGGCGGCATCGGCCGCGCGTCGTATTGCGTCACCGGCAGCTGGCAAGAGCCGATGGTCGAGCGGCTGACGAACGAGCAGCTCGAAGAGGGCGAGCTGTGCGCCGAGCTGCCGCCGAACGGGGTGTTGCCGCAGCGCGCGGAGGTGGCGGCTCGGTGAAAGTAGCGGCTGTGCAGATGACGAGCACCCGCGACGTCGATGCGAACCTTCGCGAGGCGGGGCAGCTCGTTGCCGAGGCGGCGAAGCAGGGCGCGCAGCTCGTCGTTTTGCCGGAGAATTTCTCCTTCCTCGGCGCCACGGACGCCGACCGCGTGGCTGCCGTGGAGCCGTTCGGCGCCGGTCCCGCGCAACGGTTCCTGGCCGAGACGGCCGAGAGCTTGGGACTCTTCATCGTCGGCGGCACGATTCCGATTCGCGACGGCGGCGAGCGCGCTTCGTCACGCTCGCTGCTCGTGGGGCCCGACGGCCGCGTGATCGCGCACTACGACAAGATTCATCTGTTCGACGTGGACATCCCGCAGGGGGCGCGAGCGGCCGAGCGCTATAGCGAATCGGCCACCACGCTCGCCGGTACGCGCGTGGTGGCGGCGACGACGCCGCTCGCGCGCATCGGCATGACGGTGTGCTACGACATTCGCTTCCCGGCGCTGTTTCACCGCCTGAGCGTGCTCGGCACGGACATCGTCGTGGTGCCGGCGGCGTTCACGGTGCCGACGGGTGAGGTACACTGGCTGCCGCTGTTGCAAGCGCGCGCCATAGAATCGCTCGTCTACGTGGTGGCCGCGGGCCAAACGGGCGAGCACGCCGGCGGCCGCAAAACCTACGGCCACTCGCTGATTCTCGGCCCCTGGGGCGAGCTGCTCGCGGAGCGCGCTTCCGGTCCTGGTGTGGTTTGCGCCGATCTCGATATGATCCGGTTAGGCGAGCTGCGTCAGCGCTTTCCCGCTATTCAACACCGGCGCGAGCTGTAGGAGATTCGCTCATGGCGACACCGTCGCAGTCCGCAGTGGCTGCTCGCGACTCTTTTTCGATTGCGCGCGAGCTGCTGCTCGAAGGCGCTGGGCTCGAGCTCGCGGCGCTCGATCGCGCCCTTGCCTCGGCAATGGTGCGCAAGCTCGACTACGTGGATCTGTACTTGCAGCTCACGCGCTACGAGACGTGGACTGTCGAGGACGGCATCGTCAAAGAGGGCGCCTACAGCGTCGATCAAGGCATCGGCGTGCGGGCCATCTCGGGCGAGCGCACGGGCTTCGCGTACTCCGACCAGCTCGACGAAGCGGCCCTCGCCGACGCCGTCGCAGCCGCGCGCGGCATTGCGCGCACGCAAGGCGAGGGCTCGCAGAAAGTGGCGGCCAGGCGCGAAAGTCAGCGGCCGCTCTATCCCGACACCGACCCGCTGCGCAGCATGAGCGACAGCGACAAAGTGGAGCTGCTTGCCGAGCTCGACCGCCGCGTGCGCGCCATGGACAACCGCGTGGTGCAAGTCATCGGCAGTCTGGCCGGCGTGTACGAGGTGGTGCTCGTGCAGGCCACCGACGGCACGCTCGCGGCCGACGTGCGGCCGCTCGTCCGCCTCAACGTGTCCGTCATCATGGAAAAGGGCGGCCGGCGCGAGCAGGGCTACTCGGGCGGCGGCGGGCGCGGCGACTACTCGCTGCTCACGGGGGGCGGCAGGCCGCTCGAGATCGCCGCGGAAGCCGTGCGCACGGCGGCCGTGAACATGGCGGCCGTGCCGTCGCCGGCCGGCAACATGCCCGTCGTGCTCGGCGCCGGCTGGCCCGGCATCCTGCTGCACGAGGCCATCGGCCACGGGCTCGAGGGCGACTTCAACCGCAAGGGCACGTCGGCGTTCACGGGCCGGATGGGCGAGCGCGTCGCGAACGAGCAGTGCACCGTCGTCGATGACGGCACTCTGATCGGCCGGCGCGGCTCGCTGACCGTCGACGACGAAGGCACCCCCACGCGCTGCAACACGCTCATCGAGCGCGGCGTGTTGAAGGGTTACATGTTCGACAAGATGAACGCGCGCCTCATGAACGCGAAGTCGACGGGCAACGGCCGGCGCGAGTCGTTCGCGCACACGCCGATGCCGCGCATGACGAACACCTACATGCTGCCCGGCGCGTACGATCCCGAGGAGATCATCGCGTCCGTCGACAAAGGCATCTACGCGCCGAACTTCGGCGGCGGCCAGGTCGACATCACGAGCGGCAAGTTCGTGTTCTCGGCGAGCGAGGCGTACCTGATCGAGAACGGCAAGAAAACGGTGCCGATCAAAGGCGCGATGCTGATCGGCAGCGGGCCCGAAGTGCTCACGCGCGTGTCGATGGTGGGCAACGATCTGAAGCTCGACGCGGGCGTGGGCACGTGCGGCAAGGACGGGCAGTCGGTGCCCGTCGGCGTCGGTCAGCCCACCATTCGCATCGACTCGCTGACGGTGGGCGGCACGCAGGCCTGACGTTGCGCGGCGCGGTCTTCGAGTTAAGTCAAACCGTCGTCGTGAATGGCTTCACTGCATTCGTGGCGAGGCTGCATTAAGGTAGCGGCGTCTTCTCCAACCGGGCTCCTCATGCAGATCGATTTCACGGCGACGATGACTGAAGCCGAGTTCAAGCGCCCGCTGCTCGACGCGGCCGAGGATCGGCTCGCGCGCGAGGCGCGCGGCGACGTCGATCTTGCCGTCGAGGGGTTGAACGACTCGCTGTTGAGCCGGCTCATGCGGCTTTTCGCCGGCGGGGGCCGGGCACGGAGCTAGACTAGACAGCCATGTGGTTGTCGAAGCCCGTCTACGAAGCTCTGCCGTACTACTACGTGGTGCTCGGCGCGATCGCGCTGCTCGCGCGCCTCTACGTCGATTACTGGTACTGGCCGCTGATCTGCACGATCGTCGGCGTGGCAAGCCTTGCCGCGGGCGTGTTCGTGTGGCTCAAGCGCCGCCGCCACCGCTCGCGCTAGCCCTCGCGCTCGTCGAGCTGTTCCTCTTCCTCTTCTTCGTCTTCGTCGAGGTCGTCCAAATCCTCGTCGTCGTCGTCATCCTCGTCATCGTCGACGACCGCGCGCGGGAGCGCGCCGCGCATGTCGCGATACAGGAGCTTGTGCTCGCCGAGCTGGATGATGTCGCCGTCGGAGAGCACTTGCTGCTTCACGCGCTGCGAGCGGATGAATACGCCGTTCGTGCTGTTCAGGTCCTCGACCACCGACTGCTTGGCGTCCGACACCACTTGCGCGTGGTGCCGTGAGACGAAGCGGCTCTCGATCTGCACGTCGTTGTCCGGCGTGCGGCCGATGATGGTGCGGCCGGAGCCGATGCGGTATTCACCCACGAGCTGGTCGCGGTACAGCACTTCGAGCCGCGCCATCGGCTGGTCGGCCGCGGCGAACTTGCCCGTGGTCTCCGTGTGGCGCTGCTGATCGCGGAGCCGCTCGGAAAACTCCACCCACTGGAGCTCTTCGACGGCGGCCTTCACCAAGCCGCTGTCGATGACGGTCTTCTCCTCGGCGAAGGCGCAGAGCAACGCCGTGTCGCACAGCACGTTGATGAGCCGCGGCACGCCGCCCGTGTAACGAAACACCACGTCGCAGGCCTCGGGCTCGAAGATGGTGCGGCCGGCGGCGCCTGCCACGCTCAATCGATGCGCGATGTACTCGTGCGTCTCGCGCTTCGACAGAGCACCCAAGTGAAAGCGCAGCCGCACGCGCTGCACCAGCTGCTGCAGGCGCGGCGAGTCGAGCTTGTGTGCGAGCTCCGGTTGGCCGGCTAGAATGATGCGCAGCAGCTTTTCTTTCTGCAGCTCGAGGCCGGAGAGCAGACGCACCTCTTCGAGCACTTTGCGAGACAGGTTTTGCGCCTCGTCGATGACGAGCAGGATCTTTTTCCCGCCCGCGTACTGCTCCACCATGAAATCCTTCAGCATCGAGAGCAGCTCGACTTTGCGCTTGCGAAACGGCTTGAAGCCGAATTCGACGAGCAGCGCCTGCAGGAACTCGACGGGCGTGAGCTGCGTCTGGCTGATATGCGCCAGCACGATGTCCTCCGGCAGATCGCCGAGGAAGCTCTCGATCAAGGTGGTTTTGCCCGAGCCGATGTCACCCGTGATGACCACGAAGCCGTCGGCGAGCCAGATCGTCGACTCCATGTACGCCTTCGCGCGCGCATGCTGCTTGCTCGCAAACAGGAACTGCGGGTCGGGCGTGAGCCGAAACGGCGGCTCGGTGAGTTGAAACAGCTCGCAGTACATCCTGGCGGCGGACCCCAAAGAAGGAGCGAGCCTACCCCAAAGGCTGTGGTGTTTCGAGGGACCGCATCACTGGTTCGACCGTGAAACCAGCTCCCTGAGCGGGTCGAGGCGCTTCAGAAGCTGGGCGCGGTCCGTGTCCACGAGTGTGCAGTGGCCGACCTTGCGGCCCGGTCGCGGGCTCTTGCCGTAGTCGTGCAGGTGCGCGCCTGCAACGGCGAGCAAGGCGCTGCGCGGCGGCAGCCGGCCGATCAAGTTCAGCATCGCCGCGTGGCCGCGCGCGCCGGCGTCGCCCAACGGCCAGCCGAGCACGGCACGCAGGTGGTTCTCGAACTGGCTCGTCGCGGCGCCCTCGATGGTCCAGTGGCCGGAGTTGTGAACGCGAGGCGCCATCTCGTTCGCGATGAGGCCGCTTGGCGACTGGAAGAACTCCACGGTCAGCACACCGCGATATTCGAGCGCCGTCATGAGCGCGGCGAGCCAGTGCTCGGCCTGCCGCTGCAGGCCCGCGTCGTGGTACGGCGCTATGGTGCTCGCCAGGATGCCGTTGCGGTGCACGTTTTCCGCCAGGGCGTAGAACGCGCGCTCGCCGCGCGCGCCCTGCACGCCGATCAGCGACACTTCGCGCTCGAACGGCACGAACGCTTCGCAGATCGACGGCACGCTGCCGAGCTCGCGCCAAGCTGAGATCAGCGCGGCCGGCGAATCCACGACGCGTTGGCCGCGGCCGTCGTAGCCCATGCGGCGCGTTTTCAGGATGGCGGGCCAGCCCAGCTTCTCGGCTGCGGCGGCGTCTTCGTCGGAGTCGATCGTCACGAACTCCGCAGTGGGAATGCCGAGCGAGCGAAAGAGCGTCTTCTCGGCGAGCCGGTCCTGCGAGGCGGCTACGGCGGCCGGCGGCGGGAAAACGTCGATGCGGCCGTCGAGCGACTCGAGCGCGGCTACCGCCACGTTCTCGATCTCGAGCGTCATCACGTCCACGCGGTCCGCGAGCTCGGCGAGCGCGGCCGGATCGTCGAGCGCGCCCAACACCGATGCTGCGACTTGCGCGCCGGGAGCGTCCGCGCTCTTATCGAGCAGCGTGCAGTCGATGCCGAGCGGATAGCCCGCGAGCGCGAGCATGCGGCCGAGCTGGCCGGCGCCGACGATGCCAACACGGGGTCGCGTCATGGGCGATCCGGCAACGGAGCGTCTACGCTCAACGCGCGGGGCGCGGATCGGGCTGCTCGAGCACGTCGGCCGTTTGCTTGGCGCGGTACTGCTCGAGCACGGCCGCAATCGCGGCGTGCTTGTTGGCAAGCATCGCGGCTGCGAGCAGCGCCGCGTTCACGGCGCCCGATTTGCCGATCGCGACGGTGGCGACGGGGATGCCGCGCGGCATTTGCACGATCGACAGCAGCGAGTCGATGCCCTGCAATGCGCGCGAGCGGACCGGAACGCCGATGACCGGCAGCCGCGTTTTGGCGGCCGTCATGCCCGGCAGATGCGCCGCGCCGCCGGCGCCCGCGATGAGCACCTCGAGCCCGCGGCCCACGGCGCTTGCGGCGTATTCGTACAAGAGATCGGGCGTGCGATGTGCCGAGACGACGCGGGTCTCGAAGGGGATGCCGAGCGCGCTGAGCGTCTCGGTGGCGTGACTCATCGTGGACCAGTCCGACCGGGACCCCATGATGACACCGACCAACGGTTTCATCGGGGTAGTGTACAGCAGTTAGAATTCGGTTCTCACTCGCTCGAGGGATTTACAGCATGGATGACCAAGCTGTCGCCGAATCGTTGAAGGCCGTCGCCGAGCGCGCAGTCGCTCTCGCGCGCCGGCAAGGCGCCGATCAAGCTGAAGTCGGCGTCAGCTACGAAGAGGGCCTGTCCGTCACCGTGCGCATGGGCGAGCTCGAGTCCGTGGAGCGGCAGCGTGACCGCGGGCTCGCGATTACCGTGTATCGGGAGCAGCGCAAGGGCAGCGCCAGCACAACGGACTTCTCCACGTCGAGCGTGGAGGACACCGTACGCAAAGCCATGAGCATCGGCAGCTTCACCGCGGCGGATGAGTATGCCGGCCTCGCCGCTGCCGAGCTCATGGCGGCGGAGCAACCCAATCTCGATCTGCATTTCCCCTGGAATGTGGACGTCGATCGCGCCGCAGACCTCGCGCTGCGCAGCGAGAATGCGGCGCGCTCGTTCGATGCGCGCATCGCGAACTCCGAGGGGGCCTCCGTATCGAGCGGGGTGGGGCAGCGCGTGTACGCGAACACGCATGGCTTCGTGGGCGCGTATCCGACGAGCACGCATTCGATGAGCTGCAGCGTGCTGGCCAAGCACGGCGAGTCGCTCGAGCGCGACTACTGGTACACCGTGAGCCGGCACCCCGATGACCTCGAAACCCCGGAGCGCGTGGGCAACGAGGCGGCGCAGCGCGCCGTGCAGCGTCTCGGCGCGCGCACGCTGTCGACGCGCAAGGTGCCCGTGCTCTATCCGGCCGAGCTCGCAAAGGGCTTGTTCGGCCACTTGATTTCGGCGGTGCGCGGCACGGCGCAGTACCGCCGGGCGTCGTTCTTGTTGAACGCCGCCGGCAAGCAGATCCTGCCGAAGTTCATCGACATCGACGAAGACCCCTGGATTCCGCGCGCGCTCGCGAGCGCGCCGTTCGACGCCGAAGGCGTGGCCACGCGGCGCCGGCGTCTCGTCGACGGCGGCGTGCTGCAAGGCTACGTGCTGTCGAGCTATTCGGCGCGGCGCCTCGGTCTCACCACCACGGGCAACGCCGGCGGCATTCACAATTTGCTCGTGAAGCCTACGGGCGGCACGTTGGCCGATCTCATCAAGGATTGTGAGCAGGCGTTCGTGGTCGGCGAGCTGCTCGGCCAGGGCGTGAACACCGTGACGGGCGACTACTCGCGCGGGGCGGCCGGATTTTGGGTGGAGCGCGGCGAGATCGTGCATCCCGTGCACGAAGTGACGATTGCCGGCAACTTGGCCGACCTGTTCAGCGAGATCCAGGCCGTCGGCTCCGACATCGATATCCGCGGCACCGTGCGCTGCGGCGCCGTGCGCGTCGACGGGCTCACGCTCGCCGGCGGCGGCTAAGCGCGCTCGGAGCTCAGGTCGACTGCGCCGCCGCGCGGGCGTCGGCGTCGACGAGGTCGGCGATCGTGGGCACGCTCCACGTCGTCGGCCACGGCATCGACCGTCGCATTCCACTCGTCGTCGGATTGGTGATGCGACTCCCATTCGCTGCTGCTGCGCACCGCCGCGAGGATGTCGGCCACGGCGATGCGGCGCAGGTCGCGCGCGGGCACGAGCCGGTTCTCGCTGGTTCGGGCCAAGAGGCCTGCCGTCATGAGCGCGGTGGCCACGGGCTCGAGCAGGTGGCGCGGCACCCGAATGCGTGCGGCGAGGCTCTCGATGCGCCAGCCGTGCCCCGGCTGCTCGAAATCCCGGCCGACGAGCAGCATCGTCGACAACGCCAAGCGCTCGCGCACGGCATTCGACGCGCTCGGCGCGCGCTGCCCGAGCGGCAGGTATTCGGGGTGCTGCACGTAGAACGCAAGCTGTGCGCCGAGCAGCAGGATCAACCACGACAAATACAGCCAACCCATGGCGACGATCACGATGCCGAAGCCTGCGTAGATTGCTTCGGCGCGGCTCACGGAGACCACGAAGCTCGTGAACACGCTGCCGCCGCCCGCCCATAGCACGCCGGCGAATACGCCGCCGATGAGCGCCGGCCTGAAGCGCACGCGCGTGTTCGGCACGAAGACGTAGAGGAACGTGAAGCTCGCGATCACCAGCGAATAGGGCATGAGCCAGCTCAAAGCCTCGAATAGCCCGCCGACGACGCCGATCTCCCGCAGCCTGGTCATCGCGGCCGTGCTCGACAGCGTAGCCGTGAAGCCCAGCGCCACGCTCATGATCAGCGGCCCGACGAGCAGTACGCTCAAGTACTCGCTGAATCGCCGCGCGAAGCTCCTCGGCCGGTCCACGCGCCACACGAAGTTGAAGCTGCTCTCCACCTTCTGCGCCATCGAAAACGCCGAATACAGCAGAATCGCGATCGCGAGGCTGGCCAACGTGGTGCCGCTGACGTTATCGACGAAGCTGATGATCTGCGCCGACAACTCGCCGCCGCGCGGCCCCAGCGGAGCGAGAAACCCCTGCAGCACCGGCTCGAGCTCGTGATGAAAACCCAGCCCTTTCAGCACGGAGAACGCGAACGCAAGCAACGGCACGATCGCGAGCATCGTGGTGTAGACGAGGCTCATGGCGCGCAAGCTCAAGTCGCCGTGCCCGAGATCGCGCAGCAGTGCGTAGGTGAACCGGGCCGGCACGAGCCAGCGCGGTAGCGGCTCGGTGGTGCGTTGCCCTCTCGGCCAGAGACGGCGCTCGATCGGCCGAGTGATGAGCTCCATGCTAGCGACGGACTCGTCGCGGGTAACCCGCGGTCATGCGAGACGGTCGCCCGTGAGCCGCTCGAGCGCCTCGACGTACTTCGCGCGCGTGCGCTCGATGACGACGGTGGGCAGCTTCGGTCCCGGCGCTTGCTTGTTCCAATCGAGCGTTTCGAGATAGTCGCGCACGTATTGCTTGTCGAAGCTCGGCGGCGAGGAGCCCGCCTTGTAGGTATCCGCCGGCCAGAAGCGCGACGAATCCGGCGTGAGCACTTCGTCCATCACATGCAGCGTGCCGGTATCGTCGAGCCCGAACTCGAACTTCGTGTCGGCAATGATGATGCCCCGCTCGCGCGCGTGCTCCGTGGCACGCGTGTAGAGATTCAGCGATGCCTCGCTCACTTGCCGGGTGAGCTCGGCCCCGATGAGGTCCTTCACCTGCTGCAGCGAGATGTTCTCGTCGTGCTGGCCCGCGGCGGCTTTCGTGCTCGGCGTGAAGATGGGCTCGCGCAGGCGCTGTGCGAGCTCGAGGCCGGCCGGCAGCGGTACGCCGGACACGCGGCCCGTTTTGCAGTAGTCCTTCCAGCCGGAGCCGATCAGGTAGCCGCGTACGACGGCCTCGACTGGCAGCGCGTTGAGCTTGCGCACCACCACGGCGCGATTCTTGACGGCGGCGTGATCGCGGCTGTCGGACAGCACGGCCTCGGGCTCGGTGCCCGTGAGATGGTTCGGCACGACGCTCTCGAGCTTCTTGAACCAGAAATTCGAGATGGACGTGAGGACGACGCCTTTGCCGGGAATCGGGTCCGGCAATATCACGTCGAACGCCGATAAGCGATCCGTTGCGACGATGAGCAGCCGCGCGGCGTCGACGCGATAGATATCGCGGACCTTGCCGCGTGCGACGAGCTCGAGGCTCGCGAGATTCGATTCGAACAGCGATTCGGTCAAGACGGATCTCGTTGCGCGGCGTGTCAAAGGCACGATAATGACCCCTCGCGGCGCGTCTCGGCAACTTCATTGCCGCGGTACTTGGTGTGGATTTTCGGAGCGTCGATGCAGTGGCTCGGCAAAGGGATCGGTGGGCTCCTCGGCGCGTTCGTCGCCGGGCCCGTGGGCTCGTTGCTCGGCGTTCTCGTCGGTCACCAGTTCGATCAGAGCGCAGGGCGCGGCGGCACCGTTGCCGAAATCAGCCGCCTATTCTTCGAAGTGACGTTCGAGATCATGGGGCAAGTCGCGAAGATCGACGGCCGCGTATCGGAGGACGAGGTGCGGGCCGCGCGCGGCATCATGCGCGGCATGCGCTTGAACGATGCGCAGGTGCAAAGCGCCATCGAGCATTTCACGCGCGGCAAGAGCGCTGCGTATCCGCTCGATAACCGGCTCGCCGAGCTTCAGGCGCAGCTCGACGGCCGCGGCGACCTCGCGCGCGCGTTCGTGCAAATCCAGCTACAGGCGGCCGTGAGCGCCGGCGACATCGGCGCCGATAAGCGTCATGTGCTGTGGCGCGTGGCAAGCGCCCTCGGCGTCAGCCGCGCCGAGGTTGCGCAGATCGAGGCCATCGTTCGCGGCTTCGGGCACGGCGCCGCGCGGCCCATCACCGCGCAAAGTTTGGACGCGGCGTACAAGGTGCTCGGCGTGACGGTGCAGGCGAGCAACGATGAGGTGAAGACGGCTTATCGACGGCTCATGAATCAACACCATCCCGACAAGCTCGTGGCGCGCGGGCTGCCGAAATCCATGATCGGCGTAGCCGAGCAGAAGACCCACGAGGTGCGCACGGCCTACGAGCGCATCAGAGCGCAGCGCGGCTTCAAATAGCCGCGCTGCACCGAAAAAAGGACGGGAAGGGCGTTAGGCGCGCCGCAGCGCTTCGGTAGGGCGAGCTCGCGGCAGCTCACGCCGCGCGTTGAAAACGACGATGGTTTTGCCGCTCGCGCGCACGAGGCCCTGGTCCTCGAGCACCTTGAGCACGCGGCCGGCCATCTCGCGGGAGCACCCGACGAGGCGCGACAACTCCTGCCGCGACACTTTGATCTGCATGCCGTCGGGGTGCGTCATGGCGTCCGGCTCGCGGCACAAATCCATGATGGCGTGCGCCACACGACCCGTGACGTCGACGAAGGCCAGGTCGCCGAGCTTGCGGTTCGTTCGGTCGAGGCGTGTGGCGAGCTGCGTGGCGAGCTCGAA
>CAMPKU010000137.1 GCA_946887385.1 uncultured Gammaproteobacteria bacterium | reverse complement strand
TCGCGCAAGCTTGCAACCCCCGCGTCGGCCTCGGCGCCCGCAGCCTGAACGCCGCGACTCACGCGGCCGAAAAGATCAAGATCCCATATCGTGGCGAGCCCCGCATCGTAGCTTTCGACGGTTACACGGTCCGTGGTGAATCCCGGCTGCTGCCCCCGGCTTTCCGACCGCGCGGCTTCAGCCGACACGCCGGGCCAGCGGTCGCGGCGCGCGGCGCCGAACACCGCGCGTGCCTCAGTCACGCGTGCGAGCGCGATCTTCAGATCCAGGTCGTCGGCGAGCGCGCGCTCCACCAGCTCATCGAGCACGGGGTCTTGAAACTGCTCCCACCACGCGGCCTCGAACGGCTGCTCATCAACGCCTGCCGTTTGCGCCGCGACGAACGGGGTCGCCGCGGTTTCCGGCGCCCGGTAGTCGGGCCCGACGGCGCACGCGCCGAGCAACGCCGCCACACTCAACACAAATACGAATCTCATGAGCATCTCCCTATGGAATCAACGCGGCGGCGACGGAGTTCATGTCGCTGATCGACGCGCGCTCGGCAGCCCGGGCGCGCGCAGCGCCGACGAGCCGCTGCACGAGCCAATAGAACACGGGCGTCAGCACCAGCCCGAAGATCGTGACGCCGATCATGCCCGCGAACACGGCCACGCCCATCGCGTTGCGCATCTCGGCGCCCGCGCCGCTCGACAGCACGAGCGGCACCACGCCGGCCGTAAATGCGATCGAGGTCATCAAGATCGGCCGCAGCCGAAGCCGGCACGCGTCGATGATGGCGTCCCAAGTGCTGGCACCCGCCTGCTCGCGCACGCGCGCGAACTCCACGATCAGAATGGCGTTCTTGCATGCCAGGCCAACGAGCACGATGAGGCCGATCTGGGTGAAGATGTTGTTGTCGCCGCCGGCCAGCAACACACCGGCAATGGCGGACAACAGCGTCATCGGCACGATCAGGATCACGACGAGCGGCAGCGTGAGGCTCTCGTACAGCGCGGCGAGCACGAGGAACACGAGCAGCACGGAGATCGGGAACACCCACATGCCCGCATTGCCGGCGAGCTGCTTTTGGTACGTGAGCTCCGTCCACTCGGCGTGCATGCCGTTCGGCAATGAGCTTTCGGCAATGCCCGCGATCAGTGCCTCGGCCTCGCCCGACGAGTAACCCGGTGCCGGCCCGCCGTTGATCTCGGCGGACGGATAGCCGTTGTAGTGCATCACACGGTCGGGGCCCGCCGTTTGCTCGAGTGAGACGAATGAGCCGAGCGGCACCATGTCGCCTTGCTCGTTGCGCACCTTCAGCGTGCGAATGTCTTCGGGCTCGAGCCGGAACGGCATGTCCGCTTGCGCATTGACTTGATACGTGCGCCCGAAGCGGTTGAAGTCGTTCACGTACAGCGAGCCGAGATACACCTGCATCGTCTCGAAGATCTCGTTGAGCGGCACGCCTTGCGCCATGGCCTTGTCGCGATCCACGTCGGCGCGCACCTGCGGCACGTTCACCTGGTAGCTCGAGAAGAGGCCCGCAAGCCCCGGCGTCTGCGAGCCGGCGGCCACGATCTTCTGCGTCTCCTCGTAGAGCGCCGTGTAACCCAAGCCCGCTCGATCCTCGAGCTGGATCTTGAAGCCGCCGATCGTAGACAGCCCCTGAATCGGCGGCGGCGGGAAAATCGCAATGTACGCGTCTTGGATCGCCGCGAACTTCTGATTCAGCGCGGCGGCGATTTCGTCGGCGGAACGCGTCTTCTCGAAGCTCGGATCCTCGAAGTCGCGCAGCGCGACGAACGCGATGCCCACATTCGGCGCGTTCACGAAGCCATTCACGGACAGGCCTGGAAAGGCAACCGAATGAGCGACACCAGGCTCCTCGAGCATGATGTCGGTCATGCGCCGAATGACGTCCTCGGTTCTGTCGAGCGTGGCGGCTTCGGGCAGCTGCGCGAACGCGACGAGATACTCTTTGTCCTGCTGCGGTATGAAGCCTTCCGGCACGCTCGAGAACCCGAACCAGGTAAGGCCGAGTAGCCCCACGTACACGACCGCCGCGGCGCCCGCGCGGCGCAGCGTGCTGCTCGCAACGTTCACGTAGCGCTCCGACAACCATTCGAAGAAGCGGTTGAACGGCCTGATCGCCCAGCCGAAGGCAAGATCGATGCCGCGCTGGAACCGGTCCGGCGGCGCGCCGTGCGGCTTCAGCAGCAACGCGGCGAGCGCGGGCGACAACGTGAGCGAGTTCACCGCCGAGATCACGGTGCTGATCGCGATCGTGAGCGCGAACTGCCCGTAGAACTGGCCGCTCAAGCCGCTGATGAAAGCCGTCGGCACGAACACGGCGATCAGCACGGCCGAAATGGCGATGATCGGGCTCGTGACCTCGGTCATCGCCTGCTTCGCGGCCGCCATTGGCGAAAGGCCGCGCGCGATGTTGCGCTCCACGTTTTCGACGACGACGATCGCGTCGTCCACGACGATGCCGATTGCGAGAACCAGGCCGAACAGCGACAACGCGTTCAGCGAGAAGCCGAAGAGAAGCATGACGGCCAGCGTGCCGACGAGCGACACGGGCACGGCGGCGAGCGGAATGATCGAGGCCCGCCACGTGCGCAAGAACAGCACCACGACGAGCACCACGAGCAGCAGCGCTTCGACCAGCGTTTCTACAACGGCGCTGATCGACTCGCGCACGAACACCGTCGGGTCGTAAACGATGCGGTAGTCCACGCCCTCCGGAAAGTCTTCCGCGAGCTCCGCCATCTTGGCGCGCACCGTGTTCGAGATGTCGATGGCGTTGCTGCTGCCGGGCTGTTGATACACGGGAATCGCCACGGCCGGCTCGTTGTCGAGCAACGAGCGCAGCGCGTAGGTGCTCGCGCCGAGCTCCACGCGTGCCACGTCCCTCAAGCGGGTGATCTGGCCGCGTTCTCCGCTCTTGACGACGATGTTCTCGAACTCTTCCTCGGTGACGAGCCGCCCTTGCGTGTCCACCAGGAGCTGGAATTGCGACGCGTTCGGCGCCGGCGGGCTGCCGAGCTGACCCGCCGCGACTTGCACGTTCTGCGCGCGGATGGCGCGAACCACGTCCGTGGCCGTGAGATTCAGCGCGGCGACCTTCTCCGGGTCCAGCCACACGCGCATCGAGTACTCGCCGGCGCCGAACACTTGCGCGTCGCCCACACCCTCGAGCCGCCGCAGCTCGTCGCGCACGCGCAAGGTGGCGTAGTTCGACAAGTACAGCATGTCGTAGCGGTTGTCGGGCGACACCAAGTGCACCACGAGCGTGAAGTCGGGCAGCGACTTCTCCGTGACGACGCCGAGCCGCTGCGTAACCTCGGGCAGCTTCGGCAGCGCCTGCGCCACGCGGTTCTGCACGAGCACCTGGGCCTGGTCGAGATCGGTGCCGAGCTCGAACGTGACGTTCAGCGTCATGAGGCCGTCGGCCGTCGACTGCGACGAGGTGTACAGCATGTCCTCGACGCCGTTGATCGCCTGCTCGAGCGGCGATGCAACGGTTTCCGCGATGACCTGCGGATTCGCGCCGGGGTACATCGCACGCACGACGACGGTGGGCGGCACCACTTCCGGGTACTCGCTGATGGGCAGAAGCCTGAGCGACAGCGCGCCGGCGATGAAAATGATCGCCGACAAAACGCCGGCGAAAATCGGCCGCTGAATGAAGAATTGCGAGAAGTTCATGGCTGGTTACCTCAGAACGCTGCGCTGGCCGAGGCGTCGATCGCGTCGCTCTCGAGGCGCGCGAGCGCAGGCAAATCGTCGTCCATCTGAACTCGGGTCTGCGCGACGGTGACGCCCGGGCGCACGCGCTGCAGGCCGTTGACGATGACCACGTCGCCGGCCACGAGGCCGCTACTGATGACGCGCAAGCCGTCCACGAGCCGCCCCGTCTCCACGGACCGGTACTGGACGACGCCCTGCTCGTCGACGACGAATACGAACCGCTTGCCCAAGTCCGTGCCGATCGCTCGATCATCGACGAGCGCGGCGCGATAGCGCGACGGGCTCACGAGCTTCATGCGCGCGAACAAGCCCGGCGTGAATTCGCCGTGGCGATTGTCGAGAACGGCGCGCGCACGGATGGTGCCGTGCTGCGGATCGACTTGGTTGTCGACGAAATCGAGACGCGCGACGTGCGGATAGCCGTCTTCGTTGATGAGACCGACATGGACCACGCTGTGCTCGGCGGCGTTCGGCCGTTGCACGTGCTCGAGATAGGTCTGCTCGTCGACGTCGAAGTACGCGAAGACGGACTCGTCCGACACCACGGTGGTCAACACCACGGAGGCGTCGACCAAATTGCCCGCTGTTACGATCGCGCGCGAGACTCGGCCCGAGATCGGCGCCGTCACGCGCGTGAACGACAGATCGAGCTGCGCCGCTTCGAGCGCCGCACTGATCGCTGCCACCTGCGCGGCGGCGACGGTCGCATCGGCCGCGTTGCGCTCGAACTCCTCCTGCGACGTGGCGTTGCGCTCGAGCAGCCGCTCAGCGCGATCGCGATACGACTTCGCGAGCTTCAGCTGCGCCAGCGCACGATCGCGCTCGGCCGTGAGGCGGTCGACTTCCGCCTTGAATGGCCGCGGATCGATCTGATACAAGAGCTCGCCTGCCGCTACGCGCCCGCCTTCAGAGAAGTGCACGGACTCCACGTAGCCGCCGACACGCGGCCGGATCTCGACGCTTTCCACAGCTTCGAGACGGCCCGTGAAATCGGCGGAGTCGTGGAGCTCCCGCACGGCCACTTCGGCCGTCGTGACTTCCGGGGCTGGCGGAGCCGGTGGGGGGTTACCCGCTTCGCCAACGGCGCAGCCGGCGAGCGCGAGCGGCAGGACGAGGGAAATCATTCGGAAAGAGCGTTGCGAGGCCATACGAAAATCCTTCTCAGTCAACTGGTTATTCGTCTTGCGACTAAATCGGCCTGGTACGCAGGAGGGGCTCGCTTCGTTCCCCCGCCGCTGTTACTATACCGTTCAGTAACACCATGGGCCGGCACGATACTTACCGGTAAGTAACATGTCAACACCTGAACCGAAAATTTCTTCGTCGACGGCGCCCACGCCGTTCATGGCGCTGTCGCAGTGCGATACGAATGCGTGCGCGCGCGATCGACTTTTCAGCGCCGCGATCAACCTGTTCTATCGAAACGGCATTCGCGCCGTCAGCGTCGACGCCATCGCGGCGGAAGCCGGCACGACGAAGGTCACGTTCTATCGCGTGTTCGAGTCGAAGGACGACCTCATCGTCCAAGTGCTCGAAGAGCAATCCAAACGCTTTTGGGAATGGTGGGACGCGATCGTCGCCGAGCATCCCGGCGAGCCGCGCAAGCAGATCGAGGAGCTCATCGCGCGGTTTCGCGATGAGATCGTCGGCGACGAAGCGTGTCGCGGTTGCGCCGTCGCAAACGCGGCCGTCGAGATCGTTGACGAAGACCATCCCGCGCGCGCCGTGATCAAGAAGCACAAGCTCGACATCACCCAGCGTCTGCGCGAGCTGTGCCGGCAGATGGGCGCCCGCCAACCCGACGTGCTCGGTGACGCGCTCAGCTTGCTGTATAGCGGCGCGTTCTCGGCGCGGCTGTCGGTGGACGGCCGCGAGCAAGTGGCCGCCCTGTCGGCAGCCGTCACCGCGTTGCTCGACTCGGCGCTCGGCACGCCGCGCGCGTAGCAGGGCAAGTCGCCGCCGCGATTGCATCGCGCTAGTCCAGTCCAGCGACGCCGGCGCTAGCGGCCGTTGAACGCGGCTTCGAGCTTCGCGATGTCGAGCTTCACTTGCCGCAACATCTCTTCGGTCGCGCGCTTCGCCTTGGCCGGGTCCTTGTCGACCATCATCTCGCCGAGCACGGTGGGCACGATCTGCCAGCGCAGGCCATATTTGTCGATGATCCAACCGCACGCCTGCGGCTTGCCGCCGTTCTCGAGTAGCGCGTTCCAATAGCGATCGAGCTCGGCTTGCGAGTCGCAATTGACGAGAAACGAGACGGCGTCGTTGAACTCGTGGTGCGGGCCGGCGCTGATCGACATGAACGCCTGACCGCACAGCGTGAACTCGACGACCACAACGGAGCCTGCGGGTCCGCTCGGCGATTCGGCGGGCATGGCCGTCACGCGGTTAACACGCGAATCCGGAAACACGCTGGCATAGAACCGCGCGGCTTCTTCGGCCTCGCGCACGTACCACAGATGCGGAACGATCTTTTGCGGGGTGGGCTTGCTCATGGCGCAGTACCTCTCTACTCGATTGTGACGCTTGGCCTCGGGGCGCCTTAGCGGCAACCCCGACGGCCTGTGGTGGTTAGTCGAACAGGGGCGCCAAAATTCGACACCCGTGAAGATCGGACGCCAGATCGGCGACAACTCGCGCGCGAAAGTCGCACATTGGGCCGGAAAGGGAGGGATGACCGCGGACCATTGCTACGCGTACAATTGTTGAAATCTTCAACAATCGAGTGCCATGGCCACCGTTAACTTCAGTGTGCCCGAAGACGTCAAAAAGGCGTTCGACAAGGCGTTCAAGGATCAGAACAAAAGCGCCGTGATCGCTGAATTGATGCGTAGAGCTGTAGCCGAGGCCGAGCTCGCGAAGCGGCGCGCCGTGCTGTTCCGGCGCCTTACCGACGATCGCCGCCGCCGACCGACAGTCGGGGACGAGCCCGTGAGGCGTGCACGCGCCGCTGGCCGTCCGTGACTCTCGTCGTTGACGCCAGCGTCGTCGTCAAGTGGCTGCTCATCGACCCTACCCGCGAGGCGGAGACGACACACGCAGAGCGGCTCATGGCTTGGGCGCTCGAAAGCCGCGAGCGGATCGTGCAGCCGGCACATTGGTTGATAGAAGTAGGCGCGGTGTTGGCCAGGCTGAGCCCTTCAACGGCTGTGGATGACATCGCGATGCTGGCTGCGCTCGAGCTTCCCACCGAGGAAGGACCGGCGATCCTGGAACGGGCCTGCCGCCTTGCAATCGATCTGCGACAGCACCTCTTCGACACGCTGTACCACGCGGTGGCGCTCGAAACGACGGACGCCACGCTCGTGACGGCTGACCTGCGGTATCTTGCGGCGGGAGCGCTTGTCGGGCGGATCGTGCAACTCACGGATTGGGAGCCGACATGAGCGCCTCGCACAACGCGAACTAGAATCTAAACGTATAGCTCGCCTTGGCGACCAAATCGCTCGTCAGCGAGTGGAAGCGGTTGTCTTCGTCGAAATCCTGCATGTTGTGGTTGATGACGAAGAACAGCTCGCGACCGGCCTGCGGGATCCAGTTCAGCCGCAGGTTGAGGCCCATGACCTCGCTGACGTTGTCGTACTGGATCAGATTCGTCCATGACAGCCGCGAGGAGAACACCACGTCGAACGTGGTGTTGATGATGCGCGTCGAAAATTTGCCGCCGAGCATCGGCAAGTCGATTTCTTGGATATTGAAGCCCACGCCGGTGCGAAATCGCGGCGATGCCGCCCACGTGAAATTGCCGAAGGTGCGCACGCGACCGCCGTTGTAGAAGCCGCCGTCGGTGCGCGCAATGCGGCCCGAGAAGCGGCGGTGCGCCGAGAAGCCGAACTCGATGCCATGATCGGAGAATGAATAGTCGCCGACGGGAATGAACACGTCCGGCCGAATTTCGAACGGCACGTGAAGCACTTCTTTCTCGAAGTTCGAGCGCAGGTACAGCATGTCGTTCTGGCGCGTGTGCGCCTGGAGCGGCGTAAGCCCAATTTGCTGCGACTGCAATCGCCCGTCCAAGCCTTCGATGCGTTGGCCGTCGAGGTTGAAGAAGAGCGATTGCCAGCGGCCCGACGCCGGCCGATGCGTGTATGCGATCTGACCCGAGTAGTCTTGGATGTCGGTGCGGCTCGTGAAGCCGAGGGCTGGGTTGAAGTTGGCCTCCACTCGCCGCGTGGAGAACGCGCCGCGAAACTTGTTGTTGCTCGGAATCGATACGCCGAAGCCGGTGGCGGAATCTTCTTCGTCCGGGGCCAAGGGATTCGGCGCTTCGCCGGCGAGCCACGCGGTCTCCGTTGTCTGGTACCACGCACCCACTTCGATCGTGCGGCCGCCCGGTAAGCGCGAGTTGCGATACAGCACGTCGAAGCCCGCGAGCGAGTTGTCGCGGGCGTTCAGCGGATCGCCGTCCGTGAACACGGCGCCGATCGTCGACTCTCCGCCGATCCCTGCCTTTGCGCGCACCACGGACAGGGTCGTGTCGTCGACGGCCGCGCTCGGGTTCTCGTCTTGGCGAATCGACAGCGCTCCGAGCTCGAAGCGGCCTACTCGCCCGCTCACCTTGCCGCCATAGTTGAGATCGACGGGCTCGCCGAACGCCCCCAAGCCGATGCGCCGCGAGAAGAACGGCCGCGCGTTCTGCCGCTCGGCGTTGCTCAGTGCGCCCGTGCCGTCCGACGCACCGATGCGGCCGAATTCGAAGATATCGGAGTCGCGCAGGAAAAAGTCGCGCTTCTCGGGGAAGAACAGGCCGAAGCGCGTGAGATTCACTTGGCGGTCGTCGACCTCGGTAGCCGAAAAATCCGTGTTGAGCGTGAGCGAGGCGTTCAACTGCGGGGTGAGCTTGTAAAAAAGATCCAACGAAGGCTCGACCTCGTCGTCGGACGAATCGATATCGGGCTCGACGAGCACGGTGAGTGGGTTGTCGGTGTTCAAGGCACGGCGGTTCACCAGACTCACACTCGGGACGATGTCGAGCCCAACGCCCTGGTTCACGCCGGACAGCCCCGTCATACGGCCCGCCGTGCTCGGATCCCAGCGCCGGTTGCGCGACACCCACGCCATGTCCTCGTTGCGCGTCTCCAGGCTGCGCGAGAAGTTGAGTCCCCACGTGTCGCTGCCGGGATCGAACGACAGCGACTTGAACGGGATCTCGTACTCGGCCGTCCAGCCGCCCTCGAACCGCTGCGCGCCGGCGAACCAGATGCTATCCCAGTCGCTGTAGAACTCGGAGACGTTGCGATAGAGACCGTCGAAGCGCACGCCGTGCGCGTTCAAGCCGAAGAAATAGCCGCTGCGCTGCGTGTTGAACGGATCGAGCGTCACGAACAGTGAGTCTTCCAGCGTGATCGACGCCCCTTGCCGCATGATATTCGCAGTGATCTCGCCGGGCGGCGTGTAGAGGCGCGCGCCCACGTAGAGCGCGTCGTCGTCGTAAAGCAGAAAGATCTCGGTGCGCTCCGACGGCGCTGCGTACTCGACGGGATTCACCTGATGCAGGTCGTCGATACGCGCCGCGTTGGCCCAGACGGCGTCGTCGAGCACGCCGTCGATGACAGGGCGAGTGGCGGTTCGCGCGATGTGCACGGACTTTTGGCCGGGATCGCGGGGCGCGGCCTCTTGCGCCACCGGCGCGTGGAGCCCGCAGCCGAGCGCCGCGGCCGCCAGCGCAACGCGCCTGAGCACCGAACGCAAGCGAAAACTCTGTTGCATCGATTTCTAATCGCCGGCTCAAGAATGCGCGAACGATACCCGAAGCGGCTTCTCAATGGCGCAACGGCCGCGCCTTCCAGGCTCTTGAGTTTTGCGAAGCCATTGCCGGCGCTGCCGGAGGCGGGTACAAACGCCAATATGGTGGCGATGCGCCGAGCAGTGCCATGTTGACTCAAGACCTGTTGATCCGCATGTGCCGGGCGCGCGCGGCGCTCCTCGATCTCGATGCCGACGTCACCGTCGCGTCGCTCGCGAAGGCGAGCTGCCTGTCGCGCTCGCAATTCATTCTGCGTTACCAGGCGGCGTTCGGCGACACGCCGCATCAGACGCGCATCCACGCGCGCCTCGAGCGCGCCCGCTGGCTGCTCGCCACCACCGCCCTCACCGTCACCGAGGTCTGCATGGCCGTGGGCTTCTCGAGCCTCGGCAGCTTCAGCCGCCTGTTCCGACTCCGCTGCGGCGAATCGCCGCTCAATTTCCGCAAGCGCTTGCAGCGCTTCGACGAGCCCGCGCGCCGCTCGCGGTTGGCGCCGCACTGCCTGCCGCTCATGGCCGCCGCGTGGAGCGAACCGCCCTACTTTTCGAGAAGCGACCCACCCGCCCGCTAGCTAAACTTCGCGAAATTGGGGACGGATTTATTTTCAGCGAGGGCTCTGTCATGCCGCGGATCAAGCTGTGCTCGATTTTCGTCGACGACCAAGCGAAGGCGCTGCGGTTCTACACCGATGTGCTCGGGTTCGTAAAATCCAAGGACATCCCGGTCGGCGAGTACCGTTGGCTCACGGTGCGTTCCGCCGACGGCGGCGATACCGAGCTTTCGCTCGAGCCGAACGCCAATCCTGCGGCGCGCACCTATCAGCAGGCGCTGCTGGAGCAGGGCATTCCGGCCACGGCATTCGAGGTGGACGACGTGAAGGCGGAGCACGACCGGCTACGCGAGCGCGACGTCGAGTTCACGACTCCGCCTACACCGGCAGGGCCCGTGACCATCGCCGTGCTGCTCGATACCTGCGGCAATCGGATTCAGCTCTATCAGCCGCCGAAGGCTTAGCCCTGCCACGGCAGGCCGCCGAAGAACGCGCCGAGCGCCGTGAAGCGCTCATCGAGCCAATGCCACGCCGTGTGGCCCACGATGACGGCGATCACGATGCCGCCAACGCGCGCGTCGACGTAGCGAAACAGCACGTTCAAAGCCGGCACGATGAGCACGAGCACGAGCAGCTGCCCGAGCTCGATACCCACGTTGAACGACAAAAGCGACGTGAGCACGTGGTCGCCGGCAAACTGCAGCGTGTTCTGCAGCGCAAACGAAAAGCCGAAGCCGTGCACGAGCCCAAAACCGAACGCGATCGGCCAGCGCGAGCGCGGGTTCGCGAAGACCACGTTCTCGATCGCCATGTACAAGATCGACAGCGCAATCAGCGTCTCCACCAGCGGCGGAAACCACAGCCCACTCGGCGCCAAGCCGTAAGCCGACGCGATCAACGTTACGGAATGGCCGGCCGTGAATGCCGTGACGATCCACACGAGCGCGCGCAGTTGCCGCCGGAACGGCACGACGAGGCACAGCAAGAACAGTAGATGATCCGCGCCGTCGAGAATGTGCTCGAAGCCCTGCACCAGGAATCTGAGCATCGACTGGTGCCAGCGCGGATCGAGCGCCACGACGCCCGCGTCGCCTTCGATCTGAAACACCCGCTCGACGCCGTTAGCGCCGATGAAGCGCACGGCGTTAACCACGCGCATGCCAAGCCGCTCGGTGCGCGGACGCAGCGAAAAGAGCGAGCTCGAAGACTCGATCGGCGCTTCGAGCTCCACGTCGAGCAGCGCTTGCTGCCACGGTAAATCGAGGCCCGCCGGCAGCGCAGCAGCGCGCACGTGCGCGAGCGCGGAGTCGTAGGCGGCGAACGAGCGATCGCTCGGGATCGACGCGCGCACGGCCGCAATCTCGAGCGGCAGGCGCCGTTCGCCTTCGTAGACCTCGAGGTTGTTCGCCAGCCAGAGCTGCGCGGCGTCGCGAAGTTGCGTCTGCGCGCGCGGCACGTCCAAGTAGCCGGGCCCGACCGTCGGGAAGTTGATGTCCTGCATCGCCTCCAGCGGCGCCCGCACGAGCAGACGCACGCGGTCGCCCTCGGGACGCACGAGCATGCGCACGGTTACGTCGCTCGGAACCTCGTGGGCCTGCGCCCATGGCGGCAGCCATGCGGCCGCCAGCGCGATCAACAAGCCGAGGCGTTGCGTCTTTGTCAGGTTCGGCTCCCGCTCTTGGGT
>CAMPKU010000136.1 GCA_946887385.1 uncultured Gammaproteobacteria bacterium | reverse complement strand
GGCCAACACGGAGCTCACCTTGACGAGCGACTTCGAGACGGCCGTCACTGCGCTCGAGCTCGCCGACGGACGGCTCGCCGAGATCGGCAATCCGGCGCTCACGCCCGTGCGCGAAGCGATTGCCGGCGAGCTGCTTGCACTCAAAAGCGTGCGTCTGCCCGACATCGAGGGCATCGTGCTCAGTCTCGGCCGGCTCGCAGCGCGCGCCGACGAGCTGCCGCTGCGCGCGGATCTTCCCGTCACGCTCGCCGTGGCTTCCGACGCCGAGCTCGAGGCCGAGCCGGGCCTGGCCCGACTGTGGCTCGCGATGAAGCGCACGCTGCTCGATCTCGTGCGCGTCGAGCGGCGCGACGATCCGGTGCCGCAAGCGCTGTCGGCTGCGGAGCGCGCCCTGGCACGCAGCCGCTTGTCGATCGAGCTCGAGCTGGCACGCGTTGCGGCGCTGCGCGGCGACGAGCAAGCGTTCTCGAGCGGGCTCGAGATGGCGGAGACGCTTCTCGAGCGCGACTTCGACGTGGCCTCGGCCGAGATCGACGGCGCGTTGACGCTGCTCGGCGAGCTGCGCAAGCTCGACGTCGACCCTGACCGCCCGGACATCAGCGGCTCGCTGAATCTGCTGCGCGCGCTGCGCAACGAGGCGCGCTGATGAGGCTCGGCGTGGCGGCGCTGCTGGCGATTTTGCTCGGCGCGTTCGTCGCGCACTTTCTGCTGGCCGACCGCGGCTACGTGCTCGTGAATTTCCGCAGCTACGTGATCGAGATGTCGGTGCCCGGGCTCGTGATCGTGCTGATCCTGGGGTATCTGTTCGTGCGCGCCGTCGCGGCCGTCGCGCATGCGCCGCGCCGTTGGCGTGCGGCGCGCGAGCAGCGGCTCGTCGCGCGCCGCGGCAACAATCTCACGGCGGGCCTCGCGCAGCTCATCGAAGGCAACTGGGCGCGCAGCGAGCGCCTCCTCACGCAAGGGCTGAAGAGCACCGACGCGCCGCTCGCCAACTATCTGCTCGCCGCGCACGCGGCGCAGCTCCAGGGGGCGCCCGAGCGCCGCGATAAGTGGCTCGAGCTCGCGCAAGGCATTTCCGCCGAAGGGGCGACGAGCGCCCGCTTGACGCGCGCGCAGCTCCAGCTGCAAGCGGGCGAGCCGGCCGCGGCGCTGCAGACGCTGGCCGCGATCGACGCGCAGCTTTCGAATCAGCCGGCGGCGCTGGCGCTGCGGGCGCGCGCCTATCGCGCGCTCGGCGACAGCGCCGAGCTGCTGACCTTGTTGCCGCAGTTGCCGCGCGCCGCACTGCCGGCCGCCGAGCGCGATGAGGTCGTGAAGCTCGCCGTGGAAGGCGCGCTCGCGCGCACCGACCTGACGGCGGAGCGGCTCGCCGAGGTCACGAACGCTCTGCCGAGCGAGCTGCGAGCCTCGCCGGGCGTGGTGGCGGAGCGCTCGCGCGCGCTCGAGCGGCTCGGCCGCGGCGTCGAGGCCGAGCGCGAGCTGCGCGCCGCGCTCAAGCGCGAGTGGCACTCGGAGCTCGTGCAGTGCTACGGGGAAGTGCGCGGCGCGGACGTCGCGAAGCAGTTGAAGCACGTCGAGACCTGGCTCAAAACGCATCCCGACGATGCCGCGCTGCTCACGGCGGCCGCGCGCTTGTCGATGGCGAACGAGCTATGGGGAAAGGCGCGCAGCTATCTCGAATCGAGCTTGGCGCTCAAGCCCACGCCGGAGGTCTATGCGCTCTACGGCCGGCTGCTCACGCAGCTCGGCGAGGAGGAGCGCGCCCTCGCAGCGTTTCGTTTGGGGTTAGGGCTCGTGAGCCCGGCGGCCGTCGAGCCGGCGCCGGCGCCGGCGCTGAGCCTGGCGCCGCCGGCGCGCGACGCGGAGCTCAAGGCGCAGGGTTAGCGGTCAACCCTTCGGTTGCGAGCGGCGCGAGTCGAGCCACTCGATCAGCGGGTCCCACTGCTCCCAGTCCGGCCAAGCCAGGTACGGCGGCAGCTCGTGCACGCCCAAGCCGCGCTGATACGCGCGGTTGTAGTTCTGCGCCTCGCGAAACTGCGCCACGTACGGCACCTTGAGCCGCGACAGCACGGAGTCGAGCTCCTCGAAGATCAACGTGTTCTCGCGCACGCGATTGGCGACGAGCGCAGCCTTGGCCTTCTTGTCCGCGACCTTGCCGATGCTTAAGAGCTGCTCCACGAAGCGCTCGGCAGCCCGGATGTCGATCGGCGAAGGCAGCACGGGCACGACGATGGTCTCGGCCTTGCGCACGAGCTCGGTCAAGTCGGTGCCGTAGGAGCCGGCCGGCGAGTCGATGATGACGTACTCGGTGCTGCGCGGCACCGTTTTGAGCCCGCTCTCGAAGCCGCGCACGGCCGCAATCGGGGCATAGTCCGCCGGGCGCTGCTCCAACCACGAAAGCGCGGACGCCTGCGGGTCGAAGTCCGCCAGCGCCGTCGCGTAGCCTTCGGAAGCAAAATAGGCTGCGAGACTCGTGGCGATGGTGCTCTTGCCGCAACCGCCTTTCGCGTTCGTGACGAGTATGTGTCGCATGGGCTCTCCGCTCGAATTGTTCTTGTGGCGCGCGAAAGGGCGTAAGTTAGCCAGCCTTATGACAAATGTCCATTCGTCGCAAGTTTCGCCTGCGCGGGTGGTGTCGCGTGTTGCGCACGCACGCGGCATGCGGGCCGGCAGATCGCGCGCCGCCCTTGCCTATCGACTTTTTGGCCTAAGATACGGGCCGCCCGCGGCACGGGCCCGCGGCCCAAGTCGCTTTCGCTGTTGCCGGTGTTCAATCGCATGAAGCTCGCTTTCACCAAAATGAACGGTCTCGGCAACGACTTCATGGTCGTGGAATGGCCGGCCGACCGCGCCCCGCCGCCTGCGGATCTCATCCGCCGCTGGGCCGACCGGCGCCGCGGCATCGGCTTCGATCAACTATTGCTGCTCACGAGCGGCCCGCCGGCCGGCGGCGACGCGAGCTATCGCAATTTCAATGCCGACGGCGGCGAGGTGGAGCAGTGCGGCAACGGCGTTCGCTGCCTGGCGCGCTATCTCGCGCCGCGCTTCGGCAGCGAGCTCACGCTCGTCGGCCCCGCCGGTCCCGTCGCGGCGCGCGTGCGCTCGCCGGAGGACATTAGCGTCAACTTAGGCGTACCGGACTTTCGCCCGGCTGCGCTGCCGTTCGCCGCCGCCGAAGAGCGCGACCGCTATCGCCTCGAGGCCGCGGGGCATTCGATCGAGCTCGGCGCCGTCTCGATGGGCAATCCGCACGCCGTGATCGCCGTGAGCTCCGTGGCCACGGCGCCCGTCGAGGTGCTCGGCCCCGCGCTGCAACGCCACGCGAGCTTCCCGCGCAGCGTCAATGTCGGTTTCATGGAGCGCGTCGATCCTTCGCGCATTCGCTTGCGTGTGTACGAACGCGGCGTCGGCGAGACGTTGGCGTGCGGCACCGGCGCCGCCGCCGCGGTAGCCGTGGGCCGCCGCTGGGATTTGCTCGAGGAGAAAGTTGCCGTGGAGCTGCCCGGCGGCACGCTCGAAGTGAATTGGCCTGGACCGGGCGCGCCGCTGTGGCAAACTGGGCCAACGGCAGCGGTGTACGAGGGTTACATCGAACTATGAGTCAGCTTAAGAGCGGGGCGGCGGTCGACGCTCCATTGACCGACGCGCTTTCCGAAGACTCGATCGCCGACTATCTGAAAAGCCATCCCGATTTTTTCGAGCGCCATGGCGCCCTGGTGCTCGGCCTCAAGGTGCCGCATCGCGCCGGCGGCGCAGCCATTTCGCTCGTCGAGCGCCAGGTGGCGATGCTCCGGCAGCGCAACGCGCAGCTGGAGCGCCAGTTCAAAGATCTCGTCACCGTGGCGAAAGAGAACGACTCGCTCGTCGAGAAAATCCATCAGCTGTGCTTGAAGCTCATGCGCGCGCCCACGCTCGCGGTGCGCCTGGAGCATCTCGAGACCGGGCTGCGCGAGGATTTTGCCGCCGAGCGCGCCGTGCTCGTGCTGTTTCCCGATGCGCCGGCCGCGGCCGTGCGCGAGGGCTTCGTGCGCCGCATGGGCAGCGACGATGCCGACGTGCGGCCGTTCGCCACGTTTCTGCGTGCGGCGAAGCCACGCTGCGGTCCCTTGCGCGATCGGCAGAAGAACATCTTCGACCGCGACGCCGACACCGTGAGCTCGGCAGCGCTCGTACCGCTTGGCCCCGAGTCGAAGCTCGGCTTCCTGATCATCGGCAGCCGCGATCCCGACCACTTTCACCCCGGCAAGCGGATGGACTTCCTGGCGCGCTTGGGCGAGGTCTTGTCCGTCGCCATCCGTAACTCATAACGGTGGACGAACAGCTTGCAGCGTTTTTGAAGCGCCTCGCCACGGAGCGCCGCTTCTCCGCGCACACGGTGGCCGCCTATGGCCGTGATCTGCGCGCGCTGCTCGAGTTTTGCGCGCGCGAGGGAATCGCCTCGCCGCAGGCGCTCGACTCGTTCTCGGTGCGGCGCTTCGCGGCTGAAAGCCATCGCCGCGGCTTAGGTCCCCGCAGCGTCGCGCGCCGGCTGTCCGCCGTGCGAACCTTCTTGAACCACCTCATCGAGATCGGCGTGCTCAAGAGCAATGCCGGCGTGCACGTGCAAGCGCCGAAGGCGCCGCGGCGGTTGCCGGCCACGCTCGACGCGGACCAAGTGGCGAGCTTGCTCGCCATCAGCGGCGACGATCCCATCACGTTGCGCGACCGCGCGATCCTCGAGCTCTTCTATTCGTCCGGGTTACGCCTCGCCGAGCTCGTGGGGCTAAACTTGGGCGACGTCGACGCGGCTGACCGCACGGTGCGCGTGCTCGGCAAAGGCGCGAAAACGCGCGTCGTGCCGGTGGGCAAGCAGGCGCTCGCGGCGCTCCGCGACTGGCTGGCCGTGCGCTCAGGGTTGGCGCGCGCCGGCGAAATGGCGCTCTTCGTCGGCAGCCGCGGGCTGCGCGTGAGCCCGCGAACCGTGCAGCGGCACGTCAACGAATGGGCGAAGCGGCAAGGCGCGCCGACGGGTGTGTACCCGCACATGCTGCGCCACTCGTTCGCCACTCACGTGCTCGAGTCGAGCCGCAACCTGCGCGCCGTGCAGGAAATGCTCGGCCACGCGAGCTTGTCCACCACGCAGATCTACACTCACCTCGATTTCCAGCACTTGGCGAGCGTCTACGACCAGGCCCATCCGCGCGCCCGCCGCCGCCCCCACGACTAAGCGCGGCGGCGCTCCGCGCGCCGCTGGCTTAAACTCTCTCCATGAGTGAATTTCACGGCACCACGATCGTCTGCGTGCGCCGCAACGGGCGCGTGGCCGTGGGCGGCGACGGCCAGGTCACGGTGGGCAATCAGGTGATGAAGGGCAACGCGCGCAAGGTGCGCCGTCTCGCCGACGGCAAGGTGCTCGCGGGCTTCGCGGGCGGCGCCGCGGACGCTTTCACGCTGTTCGAGTACTTCGAAGCGAAGCTCACGAAGCACGGCAACCTCATGCGCGCCGCCATCGAGCTCGCCAAAGACTGGCGCACGGATCGCATACTGCGGCGGCTGGAGGCGCTCCTGATCGTGGCCGACAAAGAGAACTCGCTGTTGATCTCGGGCACCGGCGACGTCATCGAGCCCGAGCACGACTTGCTCGCCATTGGCTCCGGCGGCGCGTACGCGCAAGCCGCGGCGCTCGCGCTGTACGAAAACACGCCGCTCGACGCGCGCACGATCGTCGAGAAGTCGCTGGCGATCGCGGGCGCGATTTGCATCTACACGAACACCTCGATCACCGTCGAGGAGCTGTAGACGATGTCGATGACGCCGCGCGAGATCGTCGAGGAGCTCGACAAGCACATCATCGGTCAGCACGACGCGAAACGGGCTGTTGCCATCGCGTTGCGCAACCGGTGGCGCCGCGCGCAAATCAAGGAGCCGCTGCGCAGCGAGATCACGCCGAAGAACATCCTGATGATCGGGCCCACGGGTGTCGGCAAGACGGAGATTGCGCGCCGGCTCGCGAAGCTCGCGCGCGCGCCGTTCATCAAAGTGGAAGCCACGAAGTTCACGGAGGTGGGCTACGTGGGCCGCGACGTGGACTCGATCGTGCGCGATCTCGTCGACATGGCCGTGAAGCTCGTGCGCGAGGAAGCCGTCACGCGCGTCGCCGATCGTGCGGCCGACAATGCCGAGGATCGGCTGCTCGATGCGCTGCTGCCGGGCCCGCGCACCGAGGAGGGCCGCGACACGCGCCAGCGCTTCCGCAAGATGCTGCGCGAAGGCGATCTCGACGACCGCGACGTGGAGCTCGACTTGGCGGCGCCCGCAGTCGGTGTCGAGATCATGGCGCCGCCCGGCATGGAGGAGATGACGAGCCAGCTGCAAAGCCTCTTCCAAAACTTCAATCAGGGCCGCTCGAAGCGCCGCGCGCTCAAGGTCAAAGACGCGCTCAAGCTGCTGAAGGAAGAGGAAGCGGCGAAGCTCATCAACCAAGAGGACGTGAAGGTCCAGGCCGTCAAGGCCGTCGAAGAGAACGGCATCGTGTTCCTCGACGAGATCGACAAGATCGCGCGGCGCGCCGAAGCCCACGGCGCCGACGTCTCGCGCGAAGGCGTGCAGCGCGATCTGCTGCCGCTCGTCGAAGGCTGCACCGTGAGCACGCGTTACGGCATGGTGCGCACCGATCACGTGCTGTTCATTGCGTCGGGCGCGTTCAGCGTCGCCAAGCCGTCGGACCTCATTCCGGAGCTGCAAGGCCGCTTCCCGATTCGGGTGGAGCTGTCGGCGCTCGGGGTGGACGATTTCGTGCGCATCCTCACGGAGCCGAGCGCATCGCTCACGGAGCAGTACACGAGCTTGCTCGCCACGGAGCGGTTCGACATTACATTTGAGACCTCCGGCGTACGCCGGCTCGCCGAGGTGGCGTTCCAGGTGAATGACCGCAGCGAGAACATCGGCGCGCGGCGCCTGCACACGGTGCTCGAGCGCTTGCTCGAAACCGTGTCGTTCGAGGCCGCCGATCGCCCGGGGCAGAGCGTGGTCATCAACGCCGACTACGTCGACTCGCACCTGAAAGCGCTCGTGCAGGACGAAGATTTGAGCCGCTACATTCTATGAGCGAGCTGCAGGTCCCGCCGCCCACGGATCTGAAATTCCATCGCCGTTCGCGCGAGCTCGAGATTCGGTTCGCCGACGGGTTGAGCGCGCGTCTCTCGGCCGAGTTTCTGCGCGTGCACTCGCCGTCGGCGGAGGTGAAAGGCCACTCGGCCGGCGAGGGCATGCTCGTGATGGGCAAGGAAGGCGTGAACATCGCGAGCCTCGAGCCCGTCGGCCGTTACGCGGTGCGTATCGTGTTCGACGATGGCCACAACACGGGTCTCTATACGTGGCCCGTGCTCTACGAGCTGTGCGCCGAGCACGACCGCAAGTGGGCGCGCTATCTCGAGCGCTTGGCCGCAGCCGGCAAGCCGCGCCATCCCGAGCCGAAGTGGGCTGAGTAGCCGTCAACGAGCACCGGGCAGCCGGTGAACGCCGTCGATCTTCGCAAGCTCGCGGTCGAACGTGCCCAACGGGGTATGTCCTGCCTTGCGTGCCGTCTCCACGACGAGGCAGTCGGAGAATCCGAGCGACGGCCGCTCCTTGAAGCGGACAAGAGCGGTCATCACCACGTCGGCGTCCTGGATCACGAGCTCTCGATGATCGACTAACATCTCCACGGCGGCCGCGATTTGCTGGGCGCTTCGGCCAAATACCGCATCGAGCACCCACATCGTTTCGACAAGAACGACGTGCGAGATCCACGCGCCTGGCGCGATGAACTCTTCAGCCGCGCGCACCTGATCGGGATCGTCGCGCGCGATCAGCCGAACGAGCACGTTGGTGTCAACGGCGCGCATGCCGCTCGCGCACGGCTTTGCGGATACCTTCTTTTGCGTCGGCGGCTTTGGCGGCCCGCCGCGGCGGCTCCGCGAATATCGCGTCGTGAATATCGGCGGACGAATGTCGACCGGCGCGCCGCACAATCACGTGCCCGCCTTCCTCATCCCATTCCAGTACGGCCCCCGGGCCCAATCCGAGCTTGCGGCGTACCTCGGCCGGAACGGAGATCTGCCCTTGGGCGGTCAGTTTGGAGCGCGCGATGGCCATGGCTGACACATTACCCCGGTAAAGCGAGCAGTCAACTACGCAATGTCACGCTTTAGTAGAGAAAGTCTCCGCAGGGTGGCACCCGCTTGCCAATTCGGTGCCTAGCCTATACTTGGCCGCCATGACGGCCGCCGATCAAGACCCCGACCGATTCGCCGATTTCGGCTACGAGCGCGTGCCCTGGGACGAGAAAAAGGCCCGCGTTCGCAGCGTGTTCGATTCCGTGGCGTCGCGCTACGACCTCATGAACGACGCCATGTCGGGCGGCCTGCACCGGCTGTGGAAGCGCTTCACGCTCGCGAAGTCGGGGTTACGGCCCGGCCAGCAGGCGCTCGACGTTGCCGCCGGCAGCGGCGACCTCGCCGCCGGTCTCGCGCGCAAGGTAGGGCCCACGGGCCACGTCGTCGTCACCGACATCAATGCCGCGATGCTCGAGGAAGGCCGCACGCGCCTATTGAACCAAGGGATCGCCGGCAACGTCGATTACGTGCTCGCCGACGCCGAGCAGTTGCCGTTCGCCTCGCACAGCTTCCACTGCGTCACCATCGGCTTCGGGCTGCGCAACGTCACGGACCAAGAGCGCGCGCTCGCGAGCTTGTACGGCGTGTTGAAGCCCGGCGGCCGGCTGCTCGTGCTCGAGTTCTCGCATGCGCAACTCGGGCCGCTGGCGCCGCTGTACGAGCTGTACTCCTTCCAAGTGCTGCCGCGGCTCGGCGAATGGCTCGCCGGCGACGCCGCGAGCTACCGCTATCTCGCCGAGTCGATCCGCCGGCACCCCGATCAAGAGACGCTGAAAGCCATGATGCAGCGCGTGGGTTTCGAGCGCTGCGAGTACTTCAACCTCACCGCCGGTATCGTCGCGTTGCACGTGGGTTTCCGCCTTTGAGCTTCATCGAGGCCGAGCTCAATCGCTGCATCGGCGAATCGACGGCCGCGCGCGAGGTGCTCGCAAGGCTCCGCGGCACCAGCTTCGCCGTGCACGTCGAGGGGCTCGGGCTCACGGCGGTGTTGCACGCGGGCGACGAGCGGTTGCGCGTCGACTCCGACGCCACGGGCGCCACGGCGACGCTGCGCGCTGCCCCGCTCGATTTGCTGCGTCTCGCGGGTGCCGAGGGCGGTATCAGCGGCGTCAAGCGCACGCGCGCGGAGATCTCCGGCGACTTAGAGGTCGCCGAGCGCTACGCGAAGCTGCTGAAGCTCGCGCGCCCCGATCTCGAAGAGCAAGTGGCGAAGTGGCTCGGCGACGTGCCGGCGCACGCGCTCGGCGAAGCTGTGCGCGGCGCGGCCGCGTGGTTCGCGCGCGCCGGCGCCGCGCTGCGCATGAACACGGCCGAGTACCTGCAGGAGGAGAGCCGCGCCATGCCGGCGCCGCTCGAGGCGCAGGCGTTCTACAGCGACGTGGAAAAGCTGCGCGACGACGTCGAGCGCGCCGCGGCGCGCCTCGCCCGCCTCGAGCGAAGTCGATGATGCGCCGGCGGCTGCGGCAGCTCGGCCGCATGTTGTCGATTCAGCGCGTGCTGGTAAAGCACGGGCTCGACGAGATCGTCTGGCGCACGCATCTCTTTCGGCCCATCGCCTGGGTGGGGCGGCTGCTGGCATTCGGCCGCCGCCGCAAGCCGCTCGGCGTGCGGCTGCGCGAGGCGCTCGAGGAGCTCGGCCCCATCTTCGTGAAGTTCGGCCAGGCGCTCTCGGTGCGCCCCGATCTCTTGCCGCCCGACATCGCGGCCGAGCTCGCGAAGCTGCAAGACCAGGTGCCGCCGTTCGCCGGCGAGCAAGCCGCAGCGGCGCTCGCGCTCGCCTTCGGCCGGCCGCTCGAGGAGGTATTCGCGCAGTTCGACCGCACCGCGCTCGCGGCGGCGTCGATCGCGCAGGTGCACGCCGCGACGCTGCCGAGCGGCGAAGCCGTCGTGGTGAAGATCCTGCGGCCGAACGTCGCGGCGCTGATCCAGCGCGACGTGGAGGTGCTGTACGCGATCGCCACGCTCGCGGAGCGATACTGGCCCGAGGCGTATCGCCTGCACCCGGTGGAGGTCGTCTCCGAGTTCGAGCGCACGCTCGCCGTGGAGCTCGACCTCATGCGCGAGGCGGCGAACGCCGCGCAGCTGAAGCGCAATTTCTTGGGGTCAGGGCTGCTCTACGTGCCCGAGGTGCACTGGGACTACTGCCGCACGAACGTGCTCACGATCGAGCGCATCGTCGGCATCCAGATCGACGACCTCGCGGCGCTGAACGCCGCCGGCGCCGACATCCGGCGTCTCGCCGAGAACGGCGTGGAGATCTTCTTCACGCAGGTGTTCCGCCACAACTTCTTTCATGCCGACATGCATCCCGGCAACATCTTCGTCGACGTGACCGAGCCGCACCGGCCGCGCTACATGGCCGTCGACTTCGGGATCATGGGCACGCTCGACGAGCGCGATCAGCACTACCTCGCCGAGAACTTCCTCGCGTTTTTCCGCCGCGACTATCGCCGTGTGGCCGCCTGGCACGTCGACTCGAGCTGGGTGCCGCCCGGCACCCGCGTCGACGAGCTCGAAGCCGCGGTGCGCGCCGTCTGCGAGCCGATCTTCAACAAACCGCTGAAGGACATCTCGTTCGGCCTCGTGCTGCTGCGGCTCTTCCAAACGGCGCGGCAGTTCAACATGGAGATCCAGCCGCAGCTCGTGCTGCTGCAGAAGACGCTGCTCGCGATCGAGGGCCTCGGCCGGCAGCTCTACCCGGAGCTCGATCTGTGGAAAACCGCCAAGCCCGTGCTCGAGCAGTGGATGCGCGAGCGCCACGATCCGCGCACGCGCTTCAAGCAGCTCGTCGAGGCTTGGCCCGAGATCAGCGACGACCTGGCGCTGTTGCCGAGAGTGCTGCATCGCACGCTTCGGCGCCTCGACGCCGAGGACGCGGCCGTGCGACGCCGGCAGCGAACGCCGACCGTGGTGGTAGCCGAGCCGCGCCGCGGCGCGCGCCTCGAGCGCGTGGTGGCCGGCGCGGCGTTGTTGATCGCAGGCGTGCTCTGGAGCGGGCTCGCGGAGCCCGAGTGGATCGGTTGGAGCGGAGCGGGACTAGGGCTGCTGGTGCTCGCGCTCCACTTGCGGCGCGGCTGAGATCCGCGCTCGTGCCCCTCACGTGAGGGATTTTGCACCTCTTTGGTGCGCGCTCCCGCGGAAACTGCGCTGCGTCGGCAACTATTCAACCAGTCAGCGATGCCGCATCCGGGTTTGGCTTCAGTGTTGCGGAAACGGCGCGGGTGTCGAGGACGGTCATTCGAATCGAAAGGGTTGAGCAGGGTTCTCGCGATGCGCCTCGGCCATTGCTCGCTCGAGGGCAGCGACATCCCCCTCGGTCAATTCGGCCCGACGAGCAATGTCGGCCATCAGGGGGCCCAGCTTGACGCGATCTTCAGACCAGCCGGACCGCGCGCCTGCGTCAGAGATCGGTTTGAATGGCAGGTCGTGCACTTGAGCTTCCTCGTCCTAGGCGGCCCGGTCGTTCACGTTCACAAGTTTGTCACGAATCGGTTTGCTACAGCGCATGCCGCCCCGATAGCGAGCGGGCGACACACACTATCCTACTGCGGAGATGCCCGCGTTCTCGAAAATTCGAGATTCTGTT
>CAMPKU010000135.1 GCA_946887385.1 uncultured Gammaproteobacteria bacterium | reverse complement strand
TCGCCGGCTATCAGATGCACATCGCCAAGCCGATCGAACCGCAAGAGCTGCTCGCAACAGTCGCCAACTTCGCCGGCCGCACGTCGCCGCGCGAACCGGCTGATGCGGCTGTCGCGCTGCGCCGAACGTTGCGCTGAGTGTTGCGCTCGAGCCGGGCGGCACGGTAGGTGCAGTCGACGATAACGCCTACGGATCGCTGCGTCCGTCCGCCGTGCGGTCGCGCTCGTAGCGGCTCGCGACGGCGAACGGCGGTAGCCAAGTCTCGCGGCGAATCACCCAGCTTTCGTACGTGGGCGTGAGTTGGTTGGGCGCATCGAGGCAGCCGGCGTGCAGCTCGAGCTCGTCGCCCCAGCGGTCGAATAGCGGCGATCCGCAAGTGGGGCAGAAGTGCCGGCTCTTGAAGGCGCGCGTCTCGCCCGTCACCGTCACCGCCGCCGCGGGGAAGACGGCAAAACTATGAAAGACCGCGCCCTGGCGCTTGCGGCAATCGAGGCAATGGCAGATTCCGACGCGATAGGGCGCGGCGGTTACTTCGACCCGCACTGCGCCGCACAGGCATCCGCCGGTGTAGTGAGGCATGTCTGCCCTCCAGCGAGCCGCTACTCCACCGCGAACGCAAGCAGCACGTTGCCGGGCCGGCCGACGAAGCCCGCGTCGCCCGATAGCACGTACAGCATGCCGCCCACCACCACCGGCCCCGAGCCCGAGAACGACGCGCCGCGGCCCGGCACGCCGTTGATCGTCGTGAATTCGCGGTTCGCGTCGAACGTCCAGAGGATCTTGCCGTCGCGCGCGTCGTACGCGCGCAAGCCGCCGTCGGCCGAGCCCGAGAACACCGCGCCCGGAATTGCGGTGACGGCCGCAGCTTGCGTCTGGCTGCACGCGGGACCCGCGGGCGAGCAAAGCAGCGGTTGCGGCGGCGTGTACCAGATGCGCTCGCCGGTATCGATGTCGATCGCGTGGATGCCGCCCGTCACTTCGTTGCGATAACCGCCGACGGCCACGTACATGCGGTCGCCTTCCACGGCGCTACCCCAAACACCGCCCACGGGGCTGCCGGGGCCTGCGCGATAGCTCCAGAGCGTTTTGCCGCGCTCGGCGGGATCGAGCGCGTACACCATGCCGGACTTTTGCGGAATCACGATCACGTCGCGGCCGGCGGAGTTCTGCGTGAGGATCGGCGATGCGGAAAAGTCGAGATCGGGGCCGTTCGCTTTCGGGCAATTGGCGTTGCTCGCCGCGTTGCCCTCGCAGCCCATGAGCCAGGTATCTTTCGTGAACTGATTCGTCCAGACGATCTCGCCGCTCTTCATGTCGAACGCGATCACGGCGTCGGTGGTCGGCGGATCGTCGCCGGCATAGGCGGGGCCCGTGCCCGAGTAAATCACGCCGCGCCGCGCATCGACGGTGGGTGCGTTCCAGATGCCGACGCCGGCCGGCCCGTAGAGCGGCTTGCCGGCGCTGCTCGTTCCGCGCCGCTGCGACTCCGGAATGGTGTGCGTTTTCCAACGCACGGCGCCCGTGGCCGCAGCGAGCGCCGTCATGCTGCCGCGGAAAGTACAGCACTCGTACTCGGGATTGGCGCCGCCCATCGCCTCGCTGATGCCCGTCATCGGCACGAACACCGTGCCCTCGTAAAGCGTGACCGCGCCCGTGCCGCGCACCATCGGATGATCCTCGACGCGCGTCATCCAAATTTGCTCGCCCGAGTCCGCGTCGAGCGCGTAAGCGTGGCCTTGCGCATCGACGAAATAGACCGCGTAACCGTTGCGGCCGTCCGCGAAGCGATGCGGCCCGACGGATGTCGCGCTGCGCAGGCCTGCGCGAGGGAAGAACTGCCAGATCGTGCAGCCCGATTTCGCATCGAGCGCGTACACGGCGCCGGCTTGCGAGCCGACGAACATGCGGCCGCCGATGACCGCCGGTTGGCCGCGCGGCTGCTGCTCGTTGGGCAGGCCGTACGCCCACTTCAGCCGCAGCCGCGGCACGTCCGCGGCCGTAAGGCCGCCGGCTTCGGCGGGCTGGAAGCGCGTGTTTGTGACGCCGGGCCCCCAACCGTTCCAGCGCTGCGGCGAGGCATCGCGCAGCGGCGCGCTCGCCGTGCAGAGGCCTTGCTCGACCCGCAGCTCCGCAGGATTCGCCGCCGGCGGCTGGGCGAGCGCGACCATCGGCGCCAGGCTCATGAGCGTCAGGAACATCGTTCGCATCGGTCGGCACTCCTTGCGGTGGGGCCAGCGGTAGGGCGGCTGCGCCGAATGAATACTACCGGACGGACGCAGCCGCCTCACAGTGCCGGGCCCCTCTGCTAAGGTAGGGGCCTTGGCTTTTCCCTGTGAATCCAAGACAACAACACGATATTGCGAGCGAGGGGGGTACACCATGAAATCTCGAGTCACGAGCGGCCTGGGCGTACTTGCGTGTATGTCGATTTCTGCGTGCGGCGGCGGCGAACCGGCGGCCATCGCGCAACCGGCGGGGAGTGTGCCCGGCGACTCCGCAGCCTGCGACCGCGACTGCCTGATCGGGCTCACAAGCGCCTATCTTGCCGCCGTCGTGGCGGGCGATCCCTCGGCAGTGCCGCTGGCGGCCGACGTCGCATTCGTCGAGAACCTCACGCGTTTGAAGCCCGGCGAGGGGCTCTGGGCGAATGCGGCGTCGGGGCCTACGAGCTTTGCGATTTACGTGCCCGATGTGGTGCAGCAGCAGGCGGGCTTCATGGGCGTCATGCACCGTGAAGGGCAGAGCGGCACCGAGCCCGTGCTGATCGCGGTGCGTCTCAAAGTCGAAGACGACGAGATCGTCGAAGCCGAGCACCTCGTCACCGGCGTGAACGAAAACAACATGCAGCGGCTCGTGCTGCCGCGGCAGGGCCTCTTGAATCCCGTGCCCTCGGGGAGCCGGCAGAACCACGACAACCTCGTCGCGATCGGGCTTTCTTACTATGACGCGCTCGACGACAACGACGGCTCGCTGATGCCATTTGCCGACGATTGCCAGCGCCACGAGAACGGCATGATCACGGCCGGGCCGGAGGCAGGCGCCGGTCCAAACGCCGATCCGAATCGCGCCCCCGTTGCGCGGTTGTGCGGCCCGCAGCTCACGAGTAACACCTTCGAATACATCGATCGCATCGAGAACCGCCGCCTCATCGCCGCCGATCCGGTGACGGGCTTATCGATGGGCTTCTCGCACTTCCGTCATCCGCTCGACAACCTGCCGTATGAGGTCACTCATACGGACGGTTCTACGTCGGAGCGGAACAAAGAGAACATGCCCTTCGAGCCGTTCGACCTGCCGGCGGCCCACATCTTCAAGATCGGCGCCGACGGCTTGGTGCACGAGATCGAGGCGATGGGCTTCATGGCGCCGCTCAACTCACCGACGGGCTGGGAATAAAAAACGGCGCCGCGGTCATTGCGCTGCGGCGGGCGGCGCCACGCGTTGCCCTTCGCGCAGCAGCGCGTGGTGCACGCGCGCTTTGAAGCGCCAGCCTTCGGGCGTGCGCACGTACGTGTCCTCGTAGTGGCCGTCGTACTCGATTTTGTTCGGGTCACCGCCCAGGCCGATCATCAGCATGTCGACGACCCCGGTGGCGCCGTCCGCCGTCGGCGTGATCACGTGGTTCGTGTAGATGTGCCGCACGCCTTGCTCGATCCATGGCACGTTCTTGCAGCCGGCAGTTCCGCCGCCCGAGATCGTGGCGAGCCGCTCGCGGCCTTGAATCGGATTGCCCGGCCGGCCGTTGAACGACGGGATGAACGCGCCGTCTGTCGTGAACAGATCCGCGTAGTCGTAGCCGTTATTCGAGCACGTGTCGATCGCGCGCGCGTACTTGGCGACGAGCTGTTGAATCTCGAAGTAGTCGAGCGCCGTCAACGCGCGAGGCGCGGCGGCGGGAGGTTGTGCGAGCACACCGGCCGACACGGCTAAACCGATCGCCATGAACGTGACTGCAATGCGATTCCACATAGCTCTTCCCTCTTGAGACGTTACAAGCCGAGCTCGGACAGTCCGGGGTGATCGTCGGGGCGACGACCCGCCGCCCAGCGAAACTTGCGCTCGTGCTCGACGATGCGCAGGTCGTTGATGCTCGCGTGCCGGCGGCACATGAGGCCGTGCTCGTCGAACTCCCAGTTTTCGTTGCCGTACGAGCGGAACCAGTTGGCCGAGTCGTCATGCCATTCGTAAGCGAAACGAACGGCAATGCGCGCGCCGTCGAACGCCCAGAGCTCCTTCACGAGCCGGTAATCGAGCTCCTTCGCCCATTTGCGCTTCAGGAATTCGACGATGGCCGCGCGGCCCGTGAAGATCTCGCTGCGGTTGCGCCACGCGCTGTCCGGCGTGTACGCGAGCGACACGCGCTCCGGGTCGCGCAGGTTCCAGGCGTCCTCGGCCGAGCGCACTTTCTGGGCGGCGGTGCCGTGCGTGAACGGCGGCAACGGCGGCCGGGCGACGACGTCGTTCATGTCGCAGCGCTCACGGGTTGCCGGGCGCGAGCCGCTCGGTAACGTAGGCTGCAACATTGTAGGCCCACCCGGTCTTGCCCACTTACGAAGCCCCCATTGGATCGAATGCCGAGACTAATGCTACATCGCCTGCGCAAAGGTCGCGTCACTTGCTTTAAGATCACTGCCGCTCATGAGCACCGAAAGCATCGATACTCGGCCGCGCCAGGGATCGCTCGAGCGTTTCTCCCTCTGGATGGGGCGGGCCGTGCCCGACGCGATCACGGCCAGCGTCATCTTCTTGTTCGTAGTAGCAGCCGCCGCGCTCGCGATCGGCACGCCGGGCACAGTGGTGATGGACGCGTACTACCGCGGCCTCTGGATGCTCTTGCCGTTCACGATGCAGATGACGTTGATCATCCTGCTCGGCAGCGCACTGAGCACCGCGCCGCTGGTTCGCCGCATCGTCGGATCGGCCGCACGCGTACCCACGTCGGCCGCGGGTGTGGTGAGCGCCGTGGTGCTGTTCGGCGCGGCGGTGTCGTACCTGCACTGGGGGCTCGGCTATGCGCTCGCGCCGGTGATCGCGGTGTTCTTCGCCACGGAAGCGGAAAAGAAAGGTGTGACCGTGGACTTTCCGTTTCTGCTGGTGGCGGCATACGCGGGCGCATCCATCTGGCAGTTCGGGCTTTCCGCGAGCGCGCCGTTGTTAGTGGCCACGCCGGGGCACTTTCTCGAAGGCAGCATCGGCGTCATACCGCTACGAAACACGATCTGGTCCACCGCGGCGCTTTTTCATGTGGTGACGTTCACGCTTTTTTGCATCGTTCTTTCACGCTGGATGATGCCGCGGGTACCTGCGCCGATTTCGCACTTTCCGGAGTCGCACAAGCTGGCCGAGGAAACCGCGCCGGTCGCTGCTCCGCCTACTTCGGCCTCGGAGCGGCTCGAGCGGCACCGATTCATGACGTTGGCATTGTGTGCGGCGCTTGCCGGCTGGTTGATCTACCACTTCGTCATCAACGGCAATTCGCTCGATATCAATTCACTGAACACCACGCTACTGCTGGCCACGTTGCTGTTTCACGGCAACTTCAAGGCCTTCAGCGGCGCGGTGGAGCGGGCGGTGGTAGCGGCTTGGCCCGTGATCATCCTCTATCACTTGTACGCAGGCGTGGCGGGAATCATCCAGTTCACGCCGGTCGGCGAGAACCTTGCCGCGCTCGCGGCGACCGTGTCCACGGCGTATACGTACCCGTTGCTGACGACGTTGGCCGGAGCCGTGATCGCGATCTTCGTGCCGTCGAGCGGCGGTCAATGGGCCATCCAGGGCTTCATCACGTCGGAATCTGCGATCGCGGCGGGTGTGTCGGTGGAGCGCGGTCTTCTGGCGCTCTCCGTGGGCGATCAGCTCGGGAACTTGATCTCGCCATTTTGGTATGTGGTGATCGCGAGCATCGCGCGCATCGACTTCCGCCGCTTCTTCGGCTACGGGCTGGTGTTTGCCGCGCTGTGGTTCGTGATCGGCGTTGTTTCGTTCACGTTCCTGCCCGCCTGAGCGGCAGCACTACCGCTGCTGCGAGGCGAGCAACGCTGCGCGGCGCGACAGCACGTAGCTGCGCAGCGCGCTCACGTCGGCGTCGCTGAGCCAATCGAACGCCGGCATGCCGAGCCCCGAATACGCGCCGCCGCGCACGATGCGTTCGAACGCGTCGATCGTGGCCGGCGCCGCGTAGCGCAGGTCCGCGATCGAGCCGCCGCTCTGTGCCGCCACGCCGTGGCACATGGCGCAGCGCTGGCCGAAGAGCTCCGCGCCGCGCGCGATCTCCACCGGCGTGGCGTCGTTCGGGATCGGTTCCGGCCGCGGCCGGTCGACGCCGAGCACCGGCGGCACTTCCGCTCGAGCGTCGAGCGCGAACGCGTACACGCGCCCGGTCGGCTTGAAGAGGTTCGTGGGATTGCGGCCGTAGAGCGCCGTAGCGCCGCCCATTCCGGCGAGCACGGCCACGTATTGCGTACCGCCGATCGAGTAGGTGCTCGGCGCGGCCATGATGCCGATGCCGACCTTCTTTTCCCAAAGCTTCGCGCCGGTATCGGCGCGGTACGCGACGAGGTAACCGGTGTCGGTTCCCTGGAACACCAGGTTGCCGGCCGTCGTGAGGGTACCGCCGCCGATCGCGTCCGTGTGCGGCACGCGCCAGCGCGCGCGCTTGGCAACGGGGTCCCACGCCAGCAGCGAGCTCGGTGTGCCCGCCGCTTCGCCCGTGCCGCCCGCGTACGCCGACTCGGGCAGCATGGGCCGCGGCTGCCCCATGCCGATGCTGGCCGCCAAATCGATGCCGAGATTCCACGCTCCGGGCCGAAAGCGAAAACTCGTGTCGCGGCTAAAAAGAAACGTGCTCTCGCTTACCGGGATATACACGAGTCCCGTGGTCGGATTGAACGACATCGGCTGCCAGTTATGCGCGCCGCCGGGCCCCGGTGCGATCGTGGTCAAAACTTCCGTGTAGCGAGCGTGCTGTGTCTCGATCGGCCGGCCCGTCTTCAGGTCGACGCCCGACGCCCACGTCACGCGCGCAATGGGATCGGCGGAGAGCAGCTCGCCGGTCAGCCGATCGAGCACGTAGAAGAAGCCGTTCTTCGGCGCTTGCATGATCACCTTGCGCTCGCGGCCGCCGATTTCGAGCTCGGCGAGCGTGAGCTGCTGCACGGCTGTGTAGTCCCAGTTGTCGCCGGGCGTGGTCTGGTAGTGCCACACGAGCTCGCCGGTCTCGACGTTCAGCGCGAGGATCGACGACAGATAGAGATTGTCGCCGCCGCCCGGGCTGCGGATGTTGCGGTCCCACGGGCTGCCGTTGCCCGTGCCGACGTAAAGCAGCTTCGCTTCAGGGTCGTACGCGAACGCGTCCCAGGCGGTGCCGCCGCCGCCCATCGTCCACCATTCGCCGGTCCAGGTTTTCGCGGCGGCCTCGAGCGCAGGCGACTCGAACGGCTTCGAGGGATCGCCGGGCACGGTATACACACGCCACACCAGCGCGCCGGTCTGCGCGTCGTACGCCGACACGAAGCCGCGCACGCCGAGCTCGGCGCCGCCGTTGCCTATGACGACCTTGCCGTCGACCACGCGCGGTGCGCCCGTGATCGTGTACGGCTGGTCCACGGGCGTGGTCTGCACGTCCCACACCGGTTTGCCCGTCGCCGCATCGAGCGCGGCCAAGCGGCCGTCGAGGATGCCCACATACACCTTGCCGTCGTACAGCGCCACGCCGCGATTCACGGCGTCGCAGCAGGCGCGCGCGCCGCGCACGCGGTCCGCGCGCGCGTCCCACTTCCATATGAGCGCGCCGGTTCGCGCGTCGAGGGCGAATACGTCGCTCCAGCTGGTCGTGGCGTACAGCACGCCGTTGGCGACGAGCGGCGTCGCCTCATGCCCGCGCAGCGCGCCGGTGTCGTAGCTCCAGGCGAGGCCGAGCCGCGCGACGCTGCTAGTGTCGACTTGGGCGAGCGGGCTGAAGCGCGTCTCGGCGTAGTCGCGCCCGTAACTGAGCCAGGTGTCCGGCGTACGCGCCGCGGCGAGCAACGCCGCGTCGTCGACGACGGGTTCGCCGGTCTGCGCTCGGCTCGGCGCCGCCACGACGATGGCGAGGAGGGCGAGCGCGTGGCGCCAGGACACGCGGCTCGAGGCAAGCCCGTTCGAAGTCATTGATTCCCCCAACATGACACCGTCGTTGCAGGGCCGAATATACCCTTCGCGTGGCGGCGACGGGAACGCCTTTTGCGCGCGCTAGGGCGGATCGCGCCCGAGATCCATGAGCAAGCGAGCGAGCAAATAGGTGCGCGGGACGATGCTGGCGAGATCCGCGTGGTCGTCGATGCCATGGGCGCCGCCGGCGAGCCAGCCGAGCCCGTCGATCGACGGCGTGCCCGTGGCGGCGGCCACCGCGACGTCGGACGACGAGCCCACCACGATCGCTTCGAGCGAGCGGCCGAGCTCGGCGTACACCGCGTTCGCGCGCCGCAGCAGCTCGTCGGTGCCGGCGTTGCGCGCCCACGGCGGAAAGCCGCGGTCGAGCACGGCTTCGACTCGCACGTCGGGCACGGTGGTGTCGGCCGCGAGCGTGCGCATACCGGCCTCCACGCGGTCGAGCTCGGCGGCCGAGAACGCGCGCACGTCGACGGTGACGGTGGCGTGCTCGGGGATGGCGTTAGCCACGGTGCCGCCCTCGATCAGCGTGACATGCACGCTCGTTTCCTTGTCGGCGTCGGCCAGCGAGCCTACCTTGAGCACCTGATGGGCGGCTTCGACGACGGCGTTGCGGCCCTTCTCGGGCTCTAATCCCGAATGCGCGGCGCGGCCCGTGATCGCGATCGTCATCTTCGCGGAGCCCTTGCGCGCTACCACCACGCCGTCGGGCGGCACGCCGCGCTCCAAGTTCAGCACCGCGTCGCTGGCGGCGGCTTCGCGAGCGATCAACGCGCTGCTGCCCGTGGAGCCCGTCTCCTCGTTCGAGTTCAAGAGCAGCGCGATGCGCGCGTAATCGCGGAAGTCGAGCGCCGCGAGCACGCGCATCGCGCAGAGCGCCGCCACGATGCCTTGCTTGTCGTCGCCGGCGCCGGGCCCGATGCCGCGGTCGCCCTCCACGCGATACGGGCGCTCGGCTGCCACGCCGGGCAAGAACACCGTGTCCATGTGCGCAATCAGCAGCACGCGGCCGCGGCCCGTGCCGGTCCACGTGGCGAGCAGACTGGCCGCGTATTCGGGGTCCGCCGACGGCACGCGCTCCACGCGCGCGCCGAGCCGCTCGAGCTCGGGAGTGAGAGCGGCGCTCATCGCGTCGAGGCCGGCGACGTTGGCGCTGCCGGAGTCGATGCCGACGAGCCGCTCGAGCCAGGCACGCGCATCGGGCTCGCAGGCCTGCGTGGCCGCGAGCGCAGCAGCGTGAGGCTGCGCCTGCAGGGTGATGGTGACCAGCGCCGCGGCTGTAGCGGCGGCGACTCGTGGTAAAGCGTGCAGGTTCCGCATCGATGCCGGCGCACTACTCGCGGTGGGTGGCTCGAATACTAATCGCACCGGCCATATCTCGCGAGCTTGTCGCGCGCGCATGGTAAGCGCTAGGCTTTTTTCATGCGTCGTTCCAGTTGGCTCCTATGGTTTGCTGTCGCTTGCAGCGCCGGTTTCGCCGCTGCGCAGCCGCGCGCGGTCGTCGGGGGCGCAGGGGCCGGCGTCGTGCAGCCTCGGGCCGTCGAGCCGCGCGGCCCGCTGTCGGCCGACGAACGCAACACGATCGGCGTGTTCGAGAGCGTGAGCCCCTCCGTCGTCTACATCACGACGGTGCAATACGTGCGTGACTTCTTCAGCCGGAATGTTTTGCGCGTGCCGCAGGGCACGGGCTCCGGCTTCATCTGGGACGACGAAGGCCGCGTCGTCACGAATTACCATGTGATCCGCGGCGCGCAAGAAGCGCTCGTGCGGCTCGGCGATCAGCGCAGCTTTCAGGCCCGGCTCGTCGGCGCGAGCCCCGAGCATGACCTCGCGGTGCTGCAGATCGACGTGGCGGAGGAGCTGCCGCCGCCGATCCCCGTGGGCAGCAGCGCCGAGCTTCAGGTGGGCCAGACGGTGCTCGCGATCGGCAACCCGTTCGGCCTCGACCACACGCTTACCACGGGCATCGTCTCGGCACTGAATCGCACCGTGGAGAACGAAGCGGGTGGGGACATCGACAACGTCATCCAGACGGATGCGGCGATCAACCCGGGCAACTCCGGCGGGCCGCTGATCGACAGTGCCGGCCGGCTCGTGGGCATCAACACGATGATCTACAGCCCGTCGGGTGCGTACGCGGGCATCGGCTTCGCCGTGCCCGTCGATACGATCAACCGCGTCGTGCCGCGCCTCATCAGCTACGGCCGCTACGTGCGGCCTACGTTGGGCGTGGAGTCGGATGATCGCATCACCCGCCAGTTATTCGGCCGCGACGGCGCCGGCGGCGTGCTCGTGCTCGGTGTGCGGGCCGGTTCGCCGGCCGCTCGCGCAGGATTGCGTCCAACGCGCCAAGAGCGCAACGGCAACATCATCGTCGGCGATATCATCGCCGCGATCGACGGCCGGCCCGTGGAAAGCGACGCAGATCTCGAAGACGCGCTCGACGCACGCGAGTTCGGTGACCGCGTCACGCTCACCGTGGTTCGCAACGATCAGCGCCTCCAGGTGCCGGTCACGCTTGGCATGGCCGGCGACGCGCGCGAGCGCTAAGACGGATTGCTTTACTCGCGCGGCTCCACGGCGAGCTGATTGCGTACCTGCCCCGCGGGGAACGCGCCCACCGCGAGCCGGCCCGCGAGCTCCTTCTCTTCCTCAGTGCTCACGGTGCCGGTGAGGGTTACCGTATTCGTGAGCTCGTTCGACATGACGTTGATGGGGCGCGATCCCAGCGCAGCATCCGTGCGCAACGCTTGCGTCACCATGGCTTCGATGTCGGCGCCTTCGCGTTGCGTGACGGCGTTGGCTTCATCGGTTACCGCGACGACCAACGGGTCCAAGATCGTCAGCTCGTTCACGACGGAGTCGATGCCGCGCACTTCGCGCGCGAGCTCCGCGGCGCGCTGGCGATCGGGTTCGGAGCGCACCGTGCCGTCGAGCGTGACCACGCCGTAGCGCACCAGCGCGCTCAAGTTGCTGACGTCGAGCTCCTGGTACAGACGTGCTTGCACCTCGAGACCGAGCTGCGCGTCGCTGACATCGGGGCGTTCGCGAGCGTTGTCAGCGGACGCGACGACCAATGGGTCCGACGGTTGCGCGACGGCGATAACGCTGGCGGCGCAAGCGGCGAGCAGCGGCAAAAGCGTACGGTGGAAGCGGTCCATGCATATTCTCCCTGTGTGCATGTCCCGATCTGTGCAAATCGCGTGCCCCTTCGCCACGAGCACACCGCGCCCCTACGCCGCCCGCGGCGCTCGCAGCGCCCAGGATTTGCAATCGCATCCAGCTATTGGGAGGCCGGGCCTTGTGGCGGCTGCGTCACAGCGATTTCAAGTACTCCACCAAATCGCGCCGCTCGCTGCCGCTCAAACCCAGCGAGAAGTGCGCGTTGTAGTGCGCAACCACGTCGCCGAGCGTGGCGAAGCGCCCATCGTGGTAATAACCGCCCGTGCCGTGGGTCCAGAGGCCCTTGAGCGGCGTGGTGCGATACCGGCCTTCGGGGCCTCGATTCGCTTGGAAGCCGTCGATGCCGATCTCTTCGGGCGTGTGCAGATTCCAGCCCGGCTCGGTGAACAGCGGCGGCACGTGACAAGTCGCGCAC
>CAMPKU010000134.1 GCA_946887385.1 uncultured Gammaproteobacteria bacterium | reverse complement strand
TCGCGCCAGCGGCGGAGGTTGGCTTCGCCATCAAGAGGGTGTGCGCAGGCCATGGGAACCTCCGGTTTGATAGCTGGGTGGATGTACAGTATTGTTACTTAAAATATCAAAGGAGGCAATGACTTATGGTGTATTTATTTCTGCCCCAAGGCGGCGCATTGTGCTCCGAACGTATTGGACTGAGCGGATCGCACCATGCCTAGTCCAGCGCGTCGATCGACGCTTCAGCGCGCGCCCGCGGCGCGCGGCGAGCGCAGCAGCAACAGCAGCGGCACCGCGAGCAGCGATAAGTACATCATGAAACGGAAGTCGTTGAGGTACGCGATCATCAGCGCCTGGCGCGAGACTTCGGCGTCGAGCGCCACTCGGCCGATCTCCGTGGACCAATCCCAGATCCGCGGCACGCCGGGCGCCAGGAATGCATCGCGGAAAGGCGTGATGCTCTCGCTGAGCGCCGCGTGGCTCGATTGCGCTTCGCGGCCGAGCACCGTCATCACGAGCGAAATGCCCACGCTGCTGCCCACGTTGCGTACCAAGCTGAACATCGCGGTGCCTTCGTTGCGGTAGCGCGGCGCGAGCGTCGCGAACGCGATCGTGCTCAACGGCACGAAGATGAAGCCGAGCCCGATGCCTTGCACGATTCCGGTGTAAATGATCTCGCCCGTGCCGACGTCCATGCTCCATTCGGTCATTCGGTGCAGCGACCATGCCATCAGGATCAGGCCGCCAAGCACGAGCACGCGTGTATCGACTTTGCCGACGAGCTTGCCGACCACCATCATCGCGGCCATCGTGCCGATGCCGCGCGGCGCCAGCACATAGCCGGCCGTGATCACGGGGAAGCCGAGCAGGTTCTGGAGAAACGGCGGCAGCAGCGCCATCGTCGCGAGCAGCAGCACGCCCACGGTGAACATCAGCAGCAGTCCCGCAACGAAGTTGCGATCCGCGAACAGGCCGGGCTCGATGAACGGCTTGTCGGCCGTGAACATGTGCGACAGGAACAAGTAGAACGCGAGCGCCGCAGTCGCCCCCTCGAGCACTACCTCGGTCGAATAGAACCAGTCGAGCGCGTTGCCGCGATCGAGCATGAGCTGCAGGGCGCCGATTGCGATCGAGAGCAGCGCAAAGCCGAAGAAATCGAAGCCGCGCTTTTCGCGGCGTGGGGCGTCCGGCACGAAGGCCGCGATGCCGAGCAGCGCGAGCATGCCGACGGGCAAATTGATGTAGAACGCCCAGCGCCAGCTGTAGTACTCGGTGAGGTAACCGCCGAGCGTGGGGCCCAAGATCGGACCGACCATCACGCCCATGCCCCAGAGGGCCATCGCCGAGCCGTGCTTCTCGCGCGGGTACGTGTCGAGCAGCACGGCTTGCGAGAGCGGCACCAAGCTCGCGCCTAGCGCGCCTTGCAGTGCCCGGAACACGACGAGCTGAGTAAGCGAGGACGCCGCGCCGCAGAGCATGGAGGCCAGCGTGAAGCCGATCACGGCGGCGGAGAACAGCCGCTTGCGGCCCATCCGGTCGGCGAGCACGCCCGTCACCGGTGTCAGGATCGCGGCCGCAACGATGTACGACGTGAGCACCCACGCGATCTGATCTTGGGTCGCCGCCATGCTGCCTTGCATGTGCGGCAAGGCGACGTTGACGATCGTCGTGTCGACCACCTGCATCACCGTGGCCAGCATCACCGACACGGTGATCATGCCGCGATTCAGCGGCGTGGCCCCGCTCGCCGTAGCGCTCATCGCGGGCTTAGCGGTCTGCCGCGAACGCAGGGTTGCTGGGCAGCAACGCCCGCAGCCAGCCAGGTGCCGGGCGATCGTGGCCGGTGTCGATGTCGACGATCGCGCTCATGCCCGCACGCAGCTCGAGGTCGTCGCCGTCGGTCTCGATCGCGATGCGTACGGGGATGCGCTGCGTAACCTTCACCCAGTTGCCCGTCGCGTTCTGCGCGGGGATCACTGCGAACTCCGCGCCGGTCGCCTGGCTGATGCTGTCCACGTGCCCGCGCCAGTGGCGACCCGGGTAGGTGTCGAGGCGGACGTCGACGGGCTGGCCGACCGCGACGTGCGTGAGATCGGTTTCCTTGAAGTTCGCTTCCACCCACATGCCGCGGTCGGCCACGATCGTCATGATCGGCGCACCGGGCTGCACGTACTGGCCGAGCGTGGGCACCTTGCTCGCAATGCCGTCGAACGGTGCGCGTACAACGGTGTGCTCTAGGTCGAGCGCCGCCGCGTCGCGCGTCGACTTCGCTGCCAGGTAAGCGGCCTGCTCGGTGACGGGCCGGTCGAGCTGACCGCCCAAGCGCGCGCGAATCTGGTCGAGTGCGCGCTCGGTGACTTGAATCTCCTGATTCGCCACGTCGCGCTCGTGCCGTTGCTCGTCGATATCCACTTCCGAGGCCAACTTGCGTTCGACGAGGGCCGTGAGGCGGTCGAGCTCGCGCTGCTCGTACGCTGCGTTCGTGCGTGCGAGCGCGAGCTGCTCGAGCGCTTGGGCGTAAGAGGCGCGCGTGCTCTGCACGAAATCGTCGATGGCCGCGAGCTGCGCGTCGCCGCGCGCGAGCGCCACCCGGAAAGGGCGGTCGTCGATCGTGAAGAGCACGTCGCCGGCAGCGACGCGCTGGTTCTCGCGCACATTTACGGCGTCGATGGGGCCGGCCACTTCCGCGCTGACCATTCCCACGTCGGCTTTCACGTAGGCGTTATCGGTTTCGACGATGCGCCCCGACGTGTAATAGATGTAGGCGCCCACGGTGAGCGCCGCTAAGGGCCCGAACACCAGTAGCGTCGACCGCAGCCAACGCCGAGTCGCCGGGGGCGCAGCAGTCGGAACGGGTGGGGTGCCGCTAGACGCGGGCGCGGACTGGCTTGCCGGTTCTGTTTCCGCCATGACGCGTAATTCCTGTGGGATGGGTCGTGACAGCCGCTTCGGCGGCGATCAGGTTGTCTTTGATCTGCTCGAGCGTTGCGCTGAGCTCGCGCTGCGCGCGCGGCGCGATGCCGCGCGTGGCTTCATTCAACGTGTCGGCCGCCCGTGCGTGCATCTCTTGGAGGAGCGGCTGCGATTGCGGCGTGAGATAGAGCTGCACGGCGCGGCGATCGAGCGGATGCGGCCGGCGCTCGACCCAGCCCGCGTGCTGCATGCGGTCGATGAGACGCGTGAGCGTGATCGGTTGAACCTCGAGGCTTTCCGCCAAGGCCGCCTGCGTCATTCCTTCGCGGCGCGACAAGTGCACGATGGCGCGCCATTGAGCCTGGGTGAGGCCGAGCGATTGAAGACGCCGGTCCATGCTGCGTCTCAGCAGCCGGGCGATGTCGGCCACGAGAAAGCCTAGTGTTCGATCGGTGAAGGGTGCGGGCGGCATTCTGGCTCTCAGGGATAATAAGCATGCTCATGATAAGCGTGCTCAAACCGCGCGGCAACGGTCTTGGGGCCAGTGCCGTCTCCAGTTGCAGTCGAGCCTTTAGTTGGGGATTAATAGCCGAAGCGTTTGAATTCGCTGGGGGGATCATGAACGTCACGCCTTTGCGCCTAGCTGCCGCATGCGCGGCCGTGCTCGCGGCCGGCACCGCGAGCGCCCATCACGGCTTCGGCAACTTCGATCGAAGCCGCGAGGTGTCGCTGGAGGGCACGATCACGAAAATCGACTTCGTGAATCCCCACGCGTATGTCTACTTCGAGGCCACCAACGCCGACGGCACGAAAGTCGCGAAGCGCTGCGAGATGCGCGCCGCCACGGTGCTGCGCCGCTCCGGCTGGTCCGCCGAAATGTTCATAGCCGGCGAGCCGATCAAGATCGAGGGCGCGCCCGATCGTTTCGACGTGAACTCATGCTACGTGCACACCGTGGTGTTCGCCGACGGCACCACAGCCGATCGCTACGCGCAGCTCTCGAAACCCGCTGCCGCAGCACCGGCCGCGCCGCGCGCGGCACGTTTGCCGAGCGGCGAGCCGAATATCACAGGCGACTGGGCGCCCGAGCAGGTCGTGATGACGGACCCGCGCGGCCGTAGCGGCGCATTGGTGCCGGTGAGCCGCGTCGAGGAGTTCGAGCCTGGCGCCGCGCCGGCGCCACAGGGCGGTGGCGGAGGCGGCGGGCGAGGCGGAGCGCGCGTCACGTACACGGAGGCGGGCAGAGCGGCTGCCGACGCGTTCCGCGGCGGCACCACCGACAATCCGCGCATGCGCTGCGAGACCACGAGCATCCTGTTCGACTGGACGTTCGACGGCCCCGTCAATCGCATCACGCAAAGCGGCGACACGATCACGCTGCAATACGGCCAGCTTGGGCTAACGCGCACGATCCACATGAACGCCGAGCACCCCGCCAACATCGAGCCGAGCCGCGCCGGCCACTCGATCGGCCGCTGGGAGAACGACGTGCTCGTCGTCGACACCGTGGGCTTTGCCGAGGGCTACCTGAATCCGCCCATCAAGAACAGTGAGCAACTCCACGTGGTCGAGCGCTTCACGCTCGATCCGAACGTAATGACGCTCACGCGCGAGTACACGGCCACCGATCCCGTTTATTTCACGGATGAGTACACGGGTCGCGACACGATCGGCGTGGCCGATCTCCCGTACTCGCCGGATGCGTGCGCGGAGCTCACGTTCGTCGACTTCTCCGCCGACGGCGTAGCGCCCGACGCGAACTCGGGCGGTATCGGCCCGCAAGGGCCGCAGGGCGCAGCGGCGGCCCCGGCGGCGGCCCCGGCCGCAGCGCCCGCAGCGCCTGCGCAGCCTGCCGCACCGGCAGAGGAAGAAGAGCAAGCCGAGTGGTGGGAATTCTGGAAGTGGTTCGACTAACCATCAGGCAACGTGCGGATCGATGAGCGGCCGAACGTTTCGGCGAGCATGAACACGAACAAGCGCCGCAGCGGCGCGCTGCGATAAGGGGTAACGCCATGCGACGACCACAACTGTCTTTGTCTCTTGCAACGCTAGCGGTAGCGATCACGGCCACGTTGGCCGTCAGCGCGCAAACCGGCGAGCCCGAGTTCGTGCCGGTCACCGACGCGATGCTCAAGAATCCCGCGCCCGGCGACTGGCTCATGTGGCGGCGCACACTGAATGGCTGGGGCTACAGCCCGCTCGAGGAAATCGACAAGGGCAACGTGGCGACGTTGACCCAAGTGTGGTCGCACCCGATGGGCATGGGCATTCAAGAGTCGACTCCGTTGATTTACGACGGTGTGATGTACGTGCCGAACGGCGGCGACTACGTGCAAGCGTTCGACGCGAAGAGCGGCACGCTGCTGTGGGAGTATCGGCGCCAATACCCTGAAGGCGTGCGCGGCGGCACCAATCGCAACCTCGCCATTTGGGGCACCACGCTCATCGACGCCGGCGCCGATAACTCCATGTACGCGATCGACGCGCGCACGGGCACGCTCGTCTGGGAGACGCCGGTGCTCGAGCCCACGTTGCCGGCGCGCGCCAGCTCGGGCCCGATCGTGGCGAACGGCAAGGTGATCACGGGGCGGCAGTGCCAGCCGGGCGCGACGCACGAGTCGTGCATCATCACCGCGCACGACGCGGCCACCGGCAAGGAGCTCTGGCGCACCCGCACGATTCCCCGCAAAGGCGAGCCCGGCGACGAGACCTGGGGCGACGTGCCGATGGAGCAGCGCTGGCACGTCGGCACCTGGATGGTGCCGAGCTACGATCCCGAGCTCGACCGCATCTACATCGGCACGTCGGTCACGATCCCGGCGCCGAAGTTCATCTTGGGCGGCGTGGACAAGACGCATCTGTATCACAACTCCACGCTCGCGCTGAATCCGGCCGACGGCAAGATCGTCTGGCATTACCAGCATCTCAACGACCATTGGGATCTCGATCATCCGTTCGAGCGGCTCCTCGTCGACACCGCCGTCGCGCCCGATCCGAGCGAGGTGGCGTGGATCAACCCGCGCGTGCGGCCCGGCGAGCGGCGCCGCGTGATGACGGGTATTCCGGGCAAGACCGGCGTCGTCTACACGCTCGATCGCGAGACCGGCGAGTTTCTCTGGGCGCGGCCCACGGTGTTTCAGAACGTCATCAAGAACATCGACGGCGCGACGGGCAAGGTTGAAGTGGATCCCGAGCGTATCTTCACGGAGAAAGGTCAGACGCTGATGGTGTGTCCCGGCACGAACGGCGGCAAGAACTGGCCCGCCGGCGCGTACAGCCCGCGCACCAACGCGATGTACATGCCCATGCAGAACATGTGCATGAACGCCACGATTCAAAGCGGCGAGCGTGACCCGCGGCTCGTGTACGGGTTCCAGAGCGACTACATCGCTGCTCCGGGCGCCGAAAGCATCGGTGTGGTTTGGGCGATCTCGGCCGAGAAGGGCACGACGGTTTGGAAGCACGAGCAGCGCGTGGGCGTGCTGTCGCTCGCGGCGACCGGCGGCGGGCTGGTGTTCGGCGGCGACGTGGCGGGCAACTTCCGCGCGCTCGACGATGCCACGGGCAAGGTGCTCTGGGAGACGAACCTGGGCGCACCCGTGAGCGGCTATCCCGTGTCGTTTGCCGTCGACGGCAAGCAATACGTGGCCGTCACCACGGGCGGGTCGCTCGTGGCGAACGCGGCACGGCGCGTGACGCCGGAGCTCACGGGCGAGTCGGCGCCGTCGCAGGTGTTCGTGTTCGCGCTGCCGTAGCCGCTCACCGGAGGCGCCGGCTCGCGAGCGCGGCGCCCTCGGCAAGCGTTTTCAGCTTCGCCCACGCAAGCTCGGGATGGATGCGGCCGCCCAGGCCGCAATCCGTTCCGGCGACGACGTTTTCCTTGCCGACGATCTCGGCGTAACGAACGAGCCGGTCGGCGACGACCTCGGGATGCTCGAGCACGGTGGTCTTGTGCGTGACCACGCCGGGAATCAATGCGCGTCCGTCCGGCAGCTTCACGTTCTTCCACTCCTTCCACTCGTGCTCGTGCTGCGGGTTCGCGGCCTCGAACGAGTACTGACTCGCCTTGACGCGCAGCAGCAGATCGATCACGGCGTGCAGCGGCAAGTCCGCGCTATGCGGGCCTTCCCAGCTTCCCCAGCAAAGGTGATAGCGCACGCGGCCTTCGGGGATGCCCTCGAGCGCGTGATTGACAAGCTCCACGTGCCGAGCGGCCCAGTTACGAAACCCCGCGATGTCGCGAGTCATGGAGTGCTGAAATTCGTAGACGTTCACGAGCAACGGATCGTCGAGCTGCAAGCTGAAGCCGGCGTTGACGATTGCCGCGTACTCTTCGCGCATCGCTTCGGCGACGGCGACGGCCTCCTGTTCCTTGCTGCCGTAATGCTCGCTCACGGCAACTTGCACGCCCGTGACGATGGCGCTCATGAAAGCGTCCGAGACGCGTACGTTGGCGAGCGCGGCCTTGAAATTTGCGATGTCGCGTTGCACGAACGCCTGGCCCGTATAGCGAATGGGCGCGACGTTCACAGCGAGCGCGATGGGGCGGTCGCGCTCCGCCATGCGGGAGATCGCGGCGCTGCCGTAGTAGCCCGCGAAATCACGGCGATCCTTGCTATCGCCCATGATTTCCTTGAGCGCGTTCTTGAGCGAAACCTCGCGGCGCTCGAAGCCGCTCAACCGCTCGTAAATGTACGTGGACCAGGCGCCGTAGTCCGCGGCGTCGGTCATCGGCTTGCCGAACTCGCCGTCGTTGACCACGTCCACGCCGAGCGCCGCCTGCCGCTCTACGACCTCGGCCACGGCCGTCTGAAGCCGTGCCGCCGTTGCGTCGCTACCCGGCTGCTCGCGATTGAAGGCGATCAGGTCGTCGGGCCTCGGCAGGCTGCCGGCGTGGGTAACCAAGATGCGGTCGCTGCTGCGCTTCATGCTCGACTCCGTCGTTTCGCGTGATGATAAGGGCACGCCGAAGCGCGCGCGTGCTTGGCAAGCTGCGGCGCCATGACTATGCTCCGTCGACCGCCATACTGGGCGCGTCGAACAACAATCAGGAGCCCGTTCATGTCGCATTTTTCCGCCGTTCGCTCGCCGCTCTACGCTGCGCTTCTCGTTGCGATCGGCGCCGCGGCGCTCGCTCAGGAGCCGGACTTGGGTGTGAGAGCCGTGACGGTTGCCGACACGCCGTACACGTTCGATACCGCCGAGCAGCACGGCATCCGTGTGTCCGTTGTCGTGCGGGGCTTGCCGCATCCGTACAGTCTCGCGTTCTTGCCGAACGGCGACGCGCTCGTCGCGGAACGCAGCGGCGGCTTGCGATTGGTGCGCAACGCCGCGAGCGGCAAGGGCGGCGCTGCAACGCTAGTGCCGCAAGCAATCGGCGGCACGCCCGAGAGCCACAGCCAGCGCACGAGCGGCCTACACGACATTGCCTTGCATCCAAAGTTCGCCGAGAACGCGCTGGTCTATTTCTCCTACAACAAGCTCGGTGACGTGATTGCCGATTCCAATCCGCCGGGCCGGCGTGAAGCCGCCATTACCGTGCAACGCGGCCGCCTAGACGGCATGGCGCTGCGCAACGTCGAGGAGCTCTTCGCCGGCGAATGGTCCACGGGGTCGAGCGGTTCGCGCCTCGCGTTCGGAACCGATGGCCTGCTGTACGTGTCGACGGGCGCGCCGTTCGGCGCGACGACGGCGCAGGACCCCGCCAGCGTCTACGGCAAAGTGCTGCGCCTGCGCGACGACGGCAAGGCGCCGGACGACAATCCGTTCGTGAAGCAGGCAGGCGCGCGGCCGGAAGTGTTCACGCTTGGCCACCGCGACCAGCTCGGGCTCACGGTGCATCCGAACGGCACGGTGCTCGCGGCCGAGCACGGCCCGAATGGCGGCGACGAGGTCAATCTGGTTCTGCCCGGCCGCAACTACGGCTGGCCGACGTGGACGTATGGACGCAACTACGACGGCACGCGGATGTCCGCCTTGCCGATCGTCGACGGCATCGAGCAGCCGCTCGTGCTTTGGGTGCCGTCGATCGCTCCGACCGGGCTCGCCGTTTATACGGGCGACAAGATCCCCGCATGGCGCGGGAATCTATTCGTCGGCAGCGCACGCATCGGCGAGATTCCGCGCACGGGCGGGCTCGAGCGCGTGGTGCTCAACGACAAGCTCGAGGAAGTTCGCCGCGAGCGCCTGCTCGGCAGCTTGCATCAGCGCATTCGCGACGTGCGCCAGGGTCCCGATGGCCTGCTCTATGTGATCACGGACGAGGACGACGGCGTGTTGCTGCGCATCGAGCCGACGGCGCTCTAACGTCACATACTTCGTTCGGTGAGTCTCGCCGACGTCAGTCGCGCGCTGTCGCAGCGCGTGGCGCGCTTACGGTTCGCCGCTCCGGTGTGCTGCGTGTACAACCCGCTCGAGTATGCGCGCGCACCGCACGAGCTGTATTTGAGCCGCTACGGTGCCGGCCCGAAGGAAGTGCTGTTGCTCGGCATGAATCCGGGGCCGTTCGGCATGGCGCAGACGGGAGTGCCGTTCGGTGACGTGACGCTCGTGCGCGACTGGCTTGAAATCTTCGCCGCTGTCGATAAGCCCGCGCCCGAGCACCCGAAACGGCCCGTGCTCGGTTTTGCGTGCGGTCGTGCAGAGATCAGCGGCACACGGCTATGGGGTTGGGCGCGCGAGCGCTTCGGCACGCCGGAGCGCTTCTTTCGGCGCTTCTTCGTGGCGAACTACTGTCCGCTCGCCTTCATGGAGCCGAGCGGTCGCAATCTCACCCCGGACAAACTGCCGGCGGCGGAGCGGGAACCGCTGTTCCAGGCCTGCGATGCGGCTCTCCGCGACGTGGTGCGCCAGCTTGCGCCGCGCATCGTCGTCGGCATCGGCGGCTTTGCGGAGCGGCGAGCGCGCGCCGCGCTGGCGGGCGAGGGTGTCGCCGTGGGCACCATGCTCCACCCGAGCCCCGCGAGCCCGCTGGCGAACCGCGGTTGGGCGGCGACGATCGAGCGGCAGCTCGCCGGCTTGGGCGTCGGCTTGTGCGAAGATCGGGAGGGCATATAGGGTAGTTCCAGATTCGAAGGCAAGCCGCGCATGACCACCGTTTACGATTTCAGCGCCAGGGATATCGAAGGCCGTGAACGCGCCTTGAGCGAGTTTGCGGGGCAAGCGCTGCTGATCGTGAATGTAGCCTCGAAGTGCGGGTTCACGCCGCAGTACAAAGGCCTCGAAGCGCTATGGCGCAGCCACCGGGAAGCCGGGTTCGCGGTGCTCGGCTTTCCGTGCGACCAATTCGGGCATCAGGAGCCCGGCGACGAGCAGGAGATCAAGGACTTTTGCTCGCTCACCTACGACGTCACGTTCCCGCTGTTCGCCAAGATCGACGTCAACGGCGCCGGCGCGCATCCGCTCTACGTGTGGCTCAAGAGCGAGAAGGCCGGCGTGTTCGGCACTGAAGCGATCAAGTGGAACTTCACGAAGTTTCTCGTCGACCGCGAGGGGCGCGTGCTAAAGCGGTTCGCCCCGGCCGACGCGCCGGAAAAGATCGACAGCGACATAAGCGCCGTGCTCGCGTCCACGCCGCGAACGTAAAACTCAGCCGCGCTCGGCGAGCGGTACGAAACGCCGATTCTCTGGGCCGACGTAATTCGCGCTCGGCCGAATGATCTTGCCGTCGGCGCGCTGCTCGATCACGTGCGCAGCCCAGCCCGTCGTGCGGGCGATCACGAACAGCGGCGTGAACATTGCAGTCGGTACACCCATGACGTGATAAGCCACGGCGGAAAACCAGTCGAGGTTCGCGAACATCTTCTTCGACGCCGCCATTTCGGCCTCGATGGCGTCGGCGATTCGGAACAGTGCGGAATTGCCGGCTTCGGCGGATAGCCGGTGCGCGATGTCCTTGATCACGCGGTTGCGGGGATCTGCAACGGTGTACACGGGGTGACCGAAACCGATCACGAGCTCTTTGCGCGCGACGCGCGCGCGAATGTCGGCCACGGCTTCTTCGGGCGTGCGATAGCGTTGCTGAATTTCGAGCGCGACCTCGTTGGCGCCGCCGTGCTTGGGCCCGCGCAGCGCGCCGATGCCGCCGACGATGCAAGAGTACAGGTCCGAGCCCGTGCCGGCGATCACGCGCGCCGCGAACGTCGAGGCGTTGAGCTCGTGCTCCGCGTACAGCACGAGCGAGGTATGCATGGCACGAACCCAGGCTTCAGTCGCCGGTCGCCCGTGCAAGAGCGACAGGAAATGCGCGGCAACCGAGTTCGCTTCGGATTCGACTTCGATGCGCACACCGTCGCGAGCGAAGTGATACCAGTAGAGCAGCATGCTGCCGAGCGAGGCGATGAGGCGGTCGGCGAGGTCGCGCGCGTGCTCCGCTGTTTGGTTGCGCTCGGGCTCGATGCAGCCGAGCGCGGAGACGCCGGTGCGCATCACGTCCATCGGATGCGACGACGCCGGCAATGATTCGAGCACCTTCCGAAGTGTCGGAGGTAACCCACGGAGAGATATGAGCTTTTGCTTGTAAGCGGCAAGCTCGGTAGCCGTGGGCAGCCGCTCGTGCACGAGCAGATGAGCGATCTCCTCGAACTCGGCGGCTTCAGCCACTTCGAGGATGTCATAGCCGCGATAGTGCAGGTCGTTGCCGGTGCGTCCGACCGTGCACAGCGCGGTGTTGGCGGCCACGACACCGGAAAGGGCTACCGATTTTTTACGCGGTGCGGGCGGGCTCGAGTCCGTCATTCGGCGTATCTCTCCTGCAAACACGGCCACAAAAAAAGAAGCCGCGGCTCGTCCGAGCCGCGGCTCCTCGCACGACCGAAAAGCGTCGCGGTTACTCGGGTCGCTCGTCCGGCGCGCCGATCCCCGACGAGCCGACGAACAGCTTTGAGCCGTCCTCGAACGTGATGTCGCGGCCGTTGGCGCGGAACGAGCCGTCCTTCGCCTGGAAGCCTTGCACCTTGATCTTGGTGCCGGGCGGCAGCGAGCTGCGGTTCCAGCCGCGGCGCAGCAGCGCGTTCGGCGCGCCGCCTTCGACCATCCA
>CAMPKU010000133.1 GCA_946887385.1 uncultured Gammaproteobacteria bacterium | reverse complement strand
CGCGAAGGGCCCGCATGCGCCAGATCATCGATAGCGACGACGGGTCCCTTCCACCCTCGTATCTCAGCGCCAAAGCCGTTCTGCGGCACAACTATCTCTTTCGCGGCTTGTCGGAAACTACCCTCGAGAGTCTTGCGGCGCTGGCTGCAAAGCGCACGTATTACAAGGGCAGCGTGATCTTCTCGCAGGGCGCCGAAGGCGATGCTCTTTTCGGCGTCGCCTCGGGCCGGGTGCGCATCAGCGCAAGCGCTTCGGGTGGGCGCGAGGTGTTCCTCAACATCATGGAGCCCGGCGACACGTTCGGCGAGATCGCCGTGATGGACGGCCTACCGCGAACGGCCAACGCCGCGGCTCTCGACACTTCGACGCTCATCGTCATCCAGCGCACCGACTTCTTGCCGTATCTGGAGCGCGAGCCGCGGCTCGCGATTCATCTGCTGAAGCTGATGTGCGAACGGCTACGGTGGACCAGCGAGCTCGTAGAGGAATCCGCCTTCATGGCCGGGCCCGCGCGGCTCGCGAAACGACTCTTGATTCTCGCGTCGTTGCACGGCCGCGCGGCGCGCGTGGGTCAGCTCGAGCTGCGCATCTCGCAGGCTGAGCTCGCCCGATTCCTCGGCGTGTCGCGCCAAGTCGTCAATCAACACTTGAGCGACTGGCGCCGCCTCGGCTGGATCGAGCTCGGCCGTACGCAGATCGTGATCCGCAACACCGAGGCGTTGCGGACCATGATTGCCGAGGGAACGAAGGTCTAGCACCGCCTCATCAAGAACAGGGAACGCAGTACCAGTTGCCCACGATCATTATCCAGCAGCATCCCGCCGCCTGCTGCAACGGGCCGACCTCAACGGCCGTGCCTTCGGCGACCACGGTGCCATCGGCCGCCGTGCTAGCGACGATGTTGGCCTCCAACGCCGTGACGGGCAGCGTAAACAGCGCCGCCGCGAGAATCGCTCTGACCTGATTCATGCTGATTTACTCCTGGTGATTACTCGGTGCACGCGCACCGCGGCAAGGCTCGCAGCGCACGCTTGCAGCGTCTGTCAAGGAGCCGACACAACGCGCGAGATAGTTCTTTTTGTGTCGAAGTGTCCGGTACTTGACAGACGCCCGTCCGCACCTCTGATAAAAATGAACGCTCCCCGCTTGGCTAACAAGAGGAGCCGGACAATGCCTTTATCGGATGACGTACACCGTTTGGTGCGCACCGTGGAGCGACTGCCGGTCGAGGATCAGGACAAGATCCTGCGGATGGTCGATTTGCTGACGCTGGTGCCGGTCTCGGTACAGCACCGCACGCAACGCATGCTGCGCGACCTGCTCGAGCGCGAGCCCGATACGAAACGCGAATGCGTGGCGGGCGTCGACGATGTGTTGGCCTATCTCGAGCGCAACGCCGTATCGAAAACGCAGGCCCGAACCGGCCCAACTGGGCTCGCGCTCGTCGACGTACGCAACCTGCAGCCGTCTTAGCGCCGCATTACTTCCCGAGTACGTTGACGGCGCCGCTCCACGCCTCGGGCGGCGCCGCGCGGTAGCGCGCGGCCAGCTCGCGATAAAAGCGGCTCGGGCCGTCATTCGGATGGCGGCTCACGAGCGCGGCGAATCGCTGCTCCGCGGCGTCCCAGTCGCCGCAACGAAACGTGGCGAGTGCCTCGGCAAACGCCTGCCGGTCAGGCGCGCCGGCCTCGAGCGGCTCGTGCACGGTTATTGGCTGAGTCTTCCCCCGTACGAAGAACGTGCCGAGCTCGCGCACGCTCAAGCCCGTGCCGGCCAGCGTGCGGCTCGACAGCAACGCGCGCGTTCCCAGCAGTTGATTCAATCCTTGGATGCGCGCCGCCGTGTTCACGATGTCGCCAATCGCGCGGTACTCGTAGCGCTGCTCGGCGCCGACGTTGCCGAGCAGCAGCTCACCGGACTCCAGGCCCACGCGCGTCGGCAAGCGCCAGCCGCGTTGCCGCTCGTTGAACTCGTCGACGGCCGCGAGCACGGCCAAAGAAGCATCGGCCGCGCGCTTTCGCATCGCCGCATCCGGCGCGGCGCTGGCCCATACGGCCACCATCGAGTCGCCGGCCGTGTCCGAGATCTCGCCCCCGTAACGCTCGACGACCGTGAACATCGCCTTGTAATAGTCGTTCATCAGAACGGCGAGCTCCTCGGGACGCAACGCCTCCGATACGGTGGTGTAGTGCTCGGCATCGGTATAGAGGCACGTGCCATGGAGAAGCTGCCGCTCGACGTTCGCCGTGATCGACTGCTCCGCGATTCGCCGCGCCACGGCACGCGGCACGTAGTGGCCGAGCGCCGTGTGCACGCGCTCGCGTTGCCGCGCCAACTCGTGGTAATTCAGCCGAACCACGGCGGCGAAACACAGCGGCAGCTGCGCCAACAGAGGCACGACGAGCGGAAGCCAGACGGAATGGCTCGCGAACAGCCAGTACGCCGCACCGAAGTACGCTGCGCCAATGCCTAGCGCGGCTACCGCCGCACGCCCAGTGGCGAGGTTGGGCAGCACGGCAGCGACGATCGCACCAAACGCCAGCACCAGCAGCGCGTGCAGCGGCAGCGGCAACGGGCGCAGCAGCCGGCCTTCGAGCAGGTTGGCGAACGCCGTGGCACCGACTTCTACACCGCTCAAGTTGTTGCCGCTCTGTTGCGAGAAGACCGAGTAGAAGTCGTCTTGCTGCTCCGATTGCCGCGGCTCGGCGAAACCCACGAACACAGTCTTCCCCGCCACGTCTGGGAGCTCCGCGCCGAGCAGAACGCGATCGAACGACATCGTCGTGAGGGCGCGTGCGGGGCCGTAGAAGTTCAGATAGCGGCTGCTACTGCCCGAGTACAGATCGACGAGCGCGGCGAGCGCGGCGCGTTCCCCCGCCGGCAGGGGCGTCTGCTCGAGCTTCGCGCGGGCTGCGGCGGCAAGCGCACCGTCCCGCTCGAACGCGGCACGGATCGACCGCACCACAATTTCCAGCGCATGCCCGGCCTCGATCTCGGCCGCCGTGCGCGGCAGCATGTGCGCGCTGCCCGGCGATGCGGCTTCGAGCAAACGGATCAGCGCTTCGTAATGCGGCAACCAGTGCGCCTGGAGCGCAACCACGGGCAACGATGGGAGGTCCGTGGCTGCACGACCGAACGCCCAAAACTGGTGCACGCGCATCGGCACCGCCGGCAACACGAACGGTGCCGACGCGAGCGCCCGCGTTTTGAGCTCCGGCAACGGCAGCCCACGCTGCTCGAGCACGCCTTCTACGCCGTTGCCGAGGGGAAGCTTTTCCTCCCGCGTGCGCTCGGCGAGCACGACGTTACCGGCGCGGGCCAACGACGCCGCGAACGCGGCGTCGCCGGCCGCATCGCGCGGCTCTTCGAAGATCAGATCGAACGCGATCGCCTGCGCCCCGGCTGCCGCCAATCGGTCGACCAGCCGCGCGTGCAGCTCGCGCGGCCACGTGTCGAGCTCGCTCGTCTGCCCGACGGCGGCCGCCGAGTCGCGCGAGATGCCGATCACGGCCACCTCCTCGGGCGCCGTCACGGGTCCTCGCACCGCGAATAAGAAGCCGAGGCCCAGGCTTTCGTCGAGCGCCAGCGTCCACGGCAGCAGGCTCAGCACCGAACCGCCCACTCCAAGCGCCGCCGCAACAGCTATTCGACGCGTGCGGCGATCCGTGCGCCGGCCGTCAGCCATTCGCTGTTGCCTCGATATGCCGCGCCAACATCACTCTTGACACCCCCCGCCGTTCGATTGATTGTTAGCCCTGCACCATAGAATGCGCCCGCCCCTAATACCCGCGTGCATGCCTGAGCTTGCCGGGGTGAAGTGCGCACACAATAAGGTCGTCGATGGCTGATTCGCCACTGGAGTACGCCGCGCCATTGGGAGGCCGGCGAGCTTCCACGCAGCGCACCCGGCAATGGCCGTGGCGCCTCGCGCTCGCAATCCTTTGCTCTTGGCCGGCAGCCGGCGTGCACGCTGCCCGCAGCTGCGCCGAGTGGTCTGCCGCACTGACGTCGGTTGAAGGCACCGTCGAGGTGCGCAGCGCCAGCGCGCCGGAATGGCGGGCGGCGGTCAGCGGCGACCGCGTCTGCACGGGAGACTCGGTGCGAGCCGAGGCCGCGAGCCGAGCCACGCTGTTGTTGCCGGACGAGAGCACGATTCGCGTCGCGGAGCACAGCGTGTTGGTGCTGCCCGAGCCCCCGGCCGGCGATGGCACCCTGATCGAGCTGTTGCGGGGCCTCATTCACGTGATCAGCCGCGACCCGCGCAGCCTCACCTTCAAGACGCCGTTCGCGAACGCCGGCTTGGAAGGCACCGAGTTCGACATCCGCGTGGACGAGGCCGAGCGTCGAACGGACGTCGCGGTGCTTGAAGGACAGGTTTCGCTGACCACGGCCGACGCGGCGCTGCTGGTCGAGAGCGGCTATCTCGCGATCGCCCGGCAGGGAGACGCGCCCACCGCAGAACCGATCGCCGCACCCATCGAGCTCATGCGTTGGGCCAGCTATTACGTCCCCATCATCTCGGACGCGCTGCCGCCCGCCGATCGCGCACCGTCGCCCGGCGAGCAGCAAGACGCGGAGTTCTTCGCCCTGCGCGCCGCGGCCTTGCTCGAGACGGGCCGCGTCGATGCGGCGCAGGCGGACCTCACGACTGCCTTGAGCCTTCAGCCCGGCAACGTTACGGCGCTCGCGCTGCGCGGCGTGCTCGAGCTCGCACACGGCAACCGCGCGAACGCACAGAGAGCCGTCGATGCGGCGCTCGCAGCGAACGCTGCGTCGGTCGTGGCACTGATCGCGAGCTCGCGTTTGCAATCGGCGGCGGGCGATCTCGCCGGCGCAGACGCCACGCTCGGCCGGGCGCTCGCACTCGAGCCCGACAACTGGATTGCACTCACGCACCGCGCCGAGCTCGCGCTCGCGCGCGGCAACGCGGGTGCAGCGATCGAGCAGGCGTCGCGCGCGCGCGCTCTGGCGCCCTCCTCGGCCGCCCCGCTCGTGGTGCTCGGCTTCGCCGAGCTCAGCGGACGCGAGACGGATGCGGCAGGGGTCACGTTCGAGCGAGCCGCCTCGCTCGAGCCCGGTGCGCCGCTGCCGCGGGTGGGCCTTGCGCTGACTGCCACCCAACGCGGCGATATCGCCGAGGGCCGACGGCAGCTCGAGCTTGCCGTCACCAACGATCCTGCGAACGCGCTCGCGCGTAGCTACATGGCTAAGCTCTACGACGCCGAGCACCGCAACGAGCTGACTACGACGCAGATCGAGCTCGCCAAGGATTTCGACCCCGGCGATTCGACGCCATGGCTCTACTCGGCGTTGCAGCAGCTTCGAGCCAATCGCGTGATCGGTGCGATGCGCGACTTGAGTGCTGCCGCCGAGCGCAACGGCGGCCGCGCCGTGTTCCGCTCCCGCTTGCTCGTCGACCAGGACCTCGCGACGCGCAGCGCCGCGCTCGGCCGCGTGTACACCGAGGCCGGCTTCGGCCGACTAGCGCTCGTCGACGCGTGGCAAGCCGTGGTCGATTCGCCCGAGGAGTACGCGAGCCACCGGTTGCTCGCCGATCTGTACGCCTTCGAACCACGCCACGAAATCGCGCGCGTCAGCGAGCTGTTCGTGTCGCAGCTCCTGCAGCCGATCAACGTCACACCCGTCAAGCCGCAACTCGGCCAACCGGGATCGTTCTTGGCGCAACGCGCGGGCCCGAGCTCGATGGCGTTCGACGAGTTCACGTCGCCCGTGGCGGCGAATGGGCTCAAGCTATTTACGTCGTCCGCGCTGGGCGACAACGGCACGCGCGGCACCGAGGTCGCGGCAGCAGGACTCACGGATCGCGTAGCGTACGGCGCCGGTCACTATCAATTCGAGACGGACGGCTTCCGCGAAAACAACCAGTTCGAGCAACGCATCTCGAACGCATTCGTGCAGTTTCAGCCGAGCCACGCGTTGAACCTACAGGCGGAATTGCGCTCCACGCGCGCAGAGCACGGCGACCTGACGATGCTATTCGACCCGTCGCGTTACTCTGCGACGCTACGAAGGACCGAAGAATACGACTCGTTGCGGCTCGGCGCCAAGCGGCAGCTTTCATCTGCGGATGCACTGCTGGCCTCCCTGACCTATCAGGAAGGCGTAACGATGGCGCGCGTCGGTAGCACGTTCGGAGTGGACGCGGATGACCGCGGCTACAGCGTCGACGTCCAATATCAGCGAAGACTCGCAGCGGCTCGCCTCCAGAGCGGGATCTCTTATACGAGCCAGCGCGCCACTCGCTTGACGACAATCACCGCCCCGGGCTTTCCAGATCCTTTCGTCACGATGGAGGCAATCGACAAGCGTCAAGTTGGACTGTATGGCTACGCCCATTGGTCCTTGCGGCCGACGCTGACGTTGACGGTCGGCGCCAGCTTCGACCGCGTCGAGGACATGTTTGCTGACGAAGACAGCGTAACCCCAAAAATCGGCCTAATTTGGCGCCCCACGGCGCGCACAACGCTGCGCGCGGCGGCCTTCCGCACGGTATTCGGCTCGCTGACCACGTCGGCACAGAACCCGCAGCCGCGCCTCGAGCCCATGCAGCTTGCGGGCTTCACGCAGCTCGTATCCGTGGCCACCGCAGACGTCGCCGAGCTTCGCGGGCTCGGTATCGACCACCGGCTCAGCGAGCGATTGTTCATGGGCTGGGAAGCCAATAGCCGCGAAACCGAGCGCCCGTTCGTGAACCTGTTGGTCCCCGGCGGAGGCATCGAGCGTGTCGACGTGGGCGAGCGCGAGCAGCGCGGCTACCTCTACTGGACGCCCGGTGATCGCGTGAGCTTCAGCGCAAGACTCGAGAAAGGTCGCTATAGCAACGAGCCGCTACCGATGTTCGGTTTCTCGCGCATGGATATCGAGCGACTGCCGCTCGAGGTGCGCTACTTCGCGCCGACCGGCATCACGTTCGGGATGCGCGCGTCGCGCGTGGAGCAGCACGGCATGTTCGAGTCGTTGCCGGCCACACCCTTCGATCCACCCATGTTCACGCCCGGCTCTGACCGCTTCGTCACGGTGGATGCGTTCGTAAGCTACCGGCTGCCGAAGCGTCGCGGATCGTTGGCGTTGAGCGCCGACAATTTGCTGGATGAGCGCTTCAGCTTCCAGGATATCGACTCGATGAACCCTAGCCTGTTCCCGGAACGTCTCGTGTCGTTCCGCTTTACCTTGGCATTCGATTAGTCATAGCGGGAATACGATCCCAAAAACGTCATCGGGTGCTTTGCCAGGCTCTACACTCTCTCGGAGGCTTGCCATTCCGCAGAATAGCCATAAAGAGGTAGCGGTCTCATGCCCGACGAGAGCAACTCAGGCGCGGCTTCGCGCTTCGAGATCGCCTCCCTGCTGCACGAGCAATTCGCGAGGCTCTCGCGACAGCTGCGTACCCTGCAGCTGCCTCAGGGCATGACGCCGGAGCGCTTGAGCGCGTTGACGGTCATCGAAAAGCACGGCCCGATCTCGGTCACAGCGTTGGCAGAGAAAGAGATGGTTCGTCCCGCCACGATGTCGCGCATGGTCACGGCGCTCGTCGATGATGGCCTGGTGAAGCGCAGCGACGACAAGACCGACGGCCGCGGCGTGCTCGTAAGCACCACGCCGAAAGGGCGGCGCGCCTATCAGCGGGCTCAAGAGCTGCGACTCAGTCACTTCACCGAGATCTTGGATTCCTTGAGCGACGAACAGATGGCAGCGATGCGCAGCCTCACTTCGGCACTCGAACGCCTCACGCTGCTTCTCGACAAGTAGCCGTTACGACTGCGCCGTGCCGTCGAGTGTTCGCCGCACGGTTCCCGCAAGATCCGCGAGCGTGAACGGCTTCGTTAGCGACTCTACGCCGCGGCCGAGAACGCGATCGGCTGGGCGGCCGGGATCCGCGGTTGCAATGATTCGCAGCGCGGGTTGCACGGCGCGAGCACGGATCAAGATGTCGGCGTCGCCGCCCGCGAGGCCGTCAACCATCAGCAGCGCGGTCGGCTCGGCCGCGACGGCCGCCAGCATATCCTCGGCGCCCGACGCCACCTTGACGCGGTAGCCGAGCACCTCGAGCGTCTCGTGCATGGTTGCGCGCAACGCTTCATCCAAGGCGAGCACCACGACGCGTTCCGTGCCCGTGGGCAGCGTCGACAATGGCATCGTCTTCTCGATCGTGTCGACCGCTTGCTCGGCCTGCCCGCAAGGCAATAGCAGCGTTACTTTCGTGCCTTTGCCGACGACGCTATCGATCGTTGCGGAGCCGCCCGTTTGCTCCGCGAATCCTCTCACCATGCTCAAGCCGAGACCCGTGCCGCCACGTTCGCCCTTCGTCGAGAAGAACGGCTCGAAAACTCGATGCAGTGCCTCAGGCGCAATTCCGCTGCCGGTGTCGCTCACGGAGACGGCCGCATGCCGCCCGGAGCGAGCGACGCCGCGCCGCGCGACATCCTGTTCCGCAACGTCTACGGCGCGGACTTCGATGGCAATGCGGCCTCGGCCTTCGATCGCGTCGCGGGCATTCACGGCCAAATTGACTACGGCGCTCTCGAGGTGCGCCACGCTGGCTCGCACCGGCCCGATGTTTTCTTGCAACGCCGTCTCGAGCGTGATTCGCACACCGAGCGCGCGGCGCAGCAGCGGCAATAGGTCGCGGACCACCTTCGCCGGATCGATCGCGCCGACCACGACTTGCTCGCGCCGCGCGAAGGTCATGAGCTGCTTGATGAGGTCCGTGCCGCGCTTACCGGCGTCACGCGCCGCTTTGAGTTTTTCGAAGACGCGCGGTTGCTCGCGCACCTCCTCGCCGATCAGATACAGATTGCCCACGAGTACGGTGAGCAAGTTATTGAAGTCGTGAGCGACTCCGGCGGTGAGGCTGCCGAGCGCCTCCATGCGGGCGCTGTGCTGGGCGGCCGCACGCAGGGCTTTGCTGTCGCCTGCGTCTACGAGAAGGCCCAGCAGACGGTGCTTCGACCCACTGCCTTGCGGGAGCACTTCGCCACGAAAGAATTGCGTCGTCCCGTCGACACCGCGCAATTCGAGCTCCACGGCGCGGCGGCCGTTCAGCGCCTCGCGCCACTGCTCCCAGGCGGCTGTGTCTACCATGTGCTCGACGAGCCGTTTGTTTTCTGTCGGCGGCGACGCGCCGAGCCCGAGAAAGCGGCGCATCTTCGCGTTCGCTCCGAGCACGCGCCCGTCGAGCGCAACCACGATCGCGGCGACGACGTCGCTCGCTTCTAGAATCGCGAAGTCGAAGTCGCCGCCTTTCCTGGCGGCGCCCATCCGACTCGTTGCTTGCGGCATCGGCTTCAAGTCCGCGCTCTGTGGGCAAAGGCCCAGAGGCGCAGTGTATCGAAAGGCTAACTATCGGCCTAAGCGAGGATGCTACAGCGGTCACACTTTGCGGTCAGATACGCCTTTGCAACAGGTATCAGCGAGACGCAACGCACACGCCGCGCCAGGAGCCGGCGATACAGTACGCGGAGATCCACGCCGGAGACTCTGGCCGGAAGACCCGTGAGCGACACCCTTCTCAGCAAAACCATCGCAAGCACGGCGACGCTCAAGATCGCGAACATCCATTCGCTCGACTTGTTCTACACGCCAATCGAGGAGCGATTCGAGCGCATCACTCGAATCGCGCGGCGCGCGCTGCACGCGCCGGTGGCCGCGATATCGCTGCTCAACGAGGACAAGCAGTGGTTCAAGTCCGCCGCGGGCTGGGGCATCTCGGAGCTGCCGCGCGGCGAAGCGATATGCAGGCTCACCGTCGAGGCGAACGCACCGCTGCTGATCGGCGATACGCTCGAAGACTCGCGCGTCGCCAGCCTGCCGATTGTGGCGGCCGCACCGCGTTTCCGCGCCTACGCCGGACATCCGCTGGTGGACGAGCATGGCGCTTGCCTGGGAACGTTCTGCATCTTCGACTTGAAGCCCCGTCAGTTCACGCCCGCCGATCGACAGGCGCTGGCTGATCTCGCCGCCCTCGCTCAGCGTGAGCTCCTATCGGAACAGCTGACCAACGCGCACGCGGCTCTCACATCGAAGCTCGGCGTGGCTCGCCGCGAAGCGTTGATGGACCCGCTCACGCATTTGTGGAACCGCCGCGGCGCGTCCGTGCTGCTCAAAGCCGCCTTCGCGAGCGCGGATCAACGCAACGCGCCCCTGGCGCTCGCGCTGCTCGACCTCGACAACTTCAAACGCATCAACGACAACCACGGCCATCAAACGGGCGACGAAGTGCTGCGCCGCGTGGCAAGCCGCCTCTTGAGCACGGTTCGCGGCGACGACGCAATCTGCCGGCTCGGCGGCGACGAGTTCCTGGTTTTGATGGCCGACACCGATGCAGCCATTGCAAGCCGCGTGGCCGAGCGTATCCGACGTGCGATCACCGACACCGCCGTGCCGACGCGCGACGGTGCGATGACCGTGAGCGTCAGCGTCGGGTGCACCATTCGCCAGCCGCGCGATGTAACCGCCGTAGAGGCGCTACTCGAGCGGGCCGATCAGGCCCTGCTGCAGTCGAAAGCCTCCGGCCGGAACCGCGTGCGAATGACCAACTAGCGAGGCCTCCCCTTTTGCCAGCGTAATTCCGTCCCCTTCGTTGCGGTATCATCCCCTCGAGCCCGGTGCATACAGCCGGGCCGTCGAATCAGGGGGGAACCGTGGCCAAACGAGCCGATAGCACCTCGACGGGCGCCGTCGACCGTCGCAGGTTTTTGAAGGGTGCGGCGGCGAGCGCGGCCGGTGCAGCCGGCGCAATCGTGTCGAGCACGGGCTCCGCCCAGCAGGCCACTCCGGCAGCGACGCGTCCTGGCGTCGCGCGGCCCACGGAAGCCGACGGCCGCGCTGACTTCGTGCCGCCGGAGCCGCGTGTCGATGCGCGGTTCATTCAACATCCGGGCTCCGACCACATGGTGGACGTGCTGAAGGCGCTCGACTTCGACTACGTGGCCATCAATCCGGGCTCTGCCTTCGAAGGCGTGCACGAGTCGCTGATCAACCACGGAGGCAACCGCAAGCCCGAGATCTTGACCGTCCTGCATGAAGAAGCCGGCGCCGCGATCGCCCACGGCTACGCGAAGGCTGCCGGCAAGCCGATGATGACGCTGATGCACGGCACGGTGGGGCTGTTGCACGCTTCGATGGGCTTGTTTCAAGCGTGGTGCGACCGCGTGCCCGTGTTCGGCATCGTCGGTCATAACCGCAATCCCACCAGCGTCGTGAATCGGCCGCACAGCGCGCAAGACATGGGCGCGCTCGTGCGCGACTTCATGAAAGTGGACGACGAGCCCACGAACATCGAAGTGTTCGCGAACGTCGCCATGCGCGCGTACACGATAGGCCGCACGCCGCCGATGGGCCCAACGCTGCTCGTCCTCGACTCCGGGCTGCAAGAAGAGCCCATTGCGGACCCGAGCCGGCTCACGGTCCCACGGCTGTCGATGCCGAGCATCCCGCAAGGCGACTCGGGCGCGGTTCGCGAAGCGGCGCGGCTGCTCGCCACAGCCGAGCGGCCCTTGATCCGCACCGGTAAGCTCGCGCGCACGCCGGCCGGCTGGGATCGGCTCGTGGAACTGGCCGAGCTCCTCCAGGCGCCCGTCGACGTCGGCGGCTACGGGTCGTGGCAAGACTTCCCGTCGTGGCATGCGCTCTACGGCTCCGGCGGACCCGACTATCGGCCCGACGTGATCCTGGGGCTCGAGCTCAACGACATGACGGCGTCCGTGCGCGCCGTGCAAGCCACGGGCGGCAAGACCATCAGCATCTCGAGCGAATACCTTTCGCAGGGACACAACATCCACGACTTCGGCAACTACTCCGCAGTCGATGTGGCGATCGCCGCAGACGGCGAGGCCACGCTGCCGGCGCTCCTCGACGAGGTCCGCCGCCAGAGCGCAGGCAATGCCGCGCGGCTGCGCGCCGCGCGCGGCGCGCAGGT
>CAMPKU010000132.1 GCA_946887385.1 uncultured Gammaproteobacteria bacterium | reverse complement strand
TTGAACCGGTGACCTCTTCCTTACCAAGGAAGTGCTCTACCGACTGAGCTATGTGGGCGAGAAAACAAACTGGGAACAGATTCTCCTGCTCGACCTAAGCCCCTTTTAGCTCGCATCCAGAAGTTGGAGCGGGTGAGCGGAATCGAACCGCCACCATCAGCTTGGAAGGCTGAGGTTCTACCGTTGAACTACACCCGCCTGTCCCTCGCCTACCTCATCCAAGTTGGTGGAGGGGGTAGGATTCGAACCTACGAAGGCAAAAGCCAGCAGATTTACAGTCTGCCCCCGTTGGCCACTTGGGTACCCCTCCGCGGATTAAGCCGGCTATTGTCTTTTCTGGGGTGCGCAGTGTCAATCAGTGCGGGGCGCCGTCGATCAATCGGCGGGCGAAATTATCGACGGCCGTGCGCCGCGACGCCTCGCCATGCAGCAGCATCACGAGATCCGCCTCGCCTTCGGTCAAGCCGAAGCAGGATATCAGTCGAGACGTCTCCTCGCCCTTTTCCGCGCAGCCGATAGCCTGCTCGTACGAGCGCGCTTCGGTTGCCAGCTCGAGCTGGCCGAGCCGCTCGCCGAGCCGGTGCGCGTCCTCGCGGCCGCGGGTCTCGCTCGCGGCCACGCGGGCCGCCAGAGTGTCGAGCGTGCGGCCGAGCGAGCGCTCGAGGACGCCGCAACGCTCCGTCAGCGTCGAAATCCTGCGATGGATGGGCCAGACGTACACGACGTCATAAATCACAAGAATGGTCAGGGCCGCCGCCATTCCAAGGAACACTTCGGGCCAAGGTAGGTTTGTGAGCATCACACGTACTCGTCTATGTGTTCGGGAGGTTGATCGGGTTGCGGATGGCCGCCGTCGTCATCGGGTGTGCGGCGTGCCGGCGGCTGCAGCGGCGGCCGCTGTCGTCGGCCCGAGCCGACGTTGCGGCCCACGGGCGGCGGCAGCGTGGGCACCGGCGGAGCAATGCGGTCGATGTCGGCCATGTGCGCATCTGAAGTCGAGCTGTCGGCGCCCGCGCTCATTCGCTTTCGAACCACTTGTCGAGCCTGGCTCGCACGCGCAGCACGGCCTGGCCGTGGATCTGGCACACGCGCGACTCGCTGACGTCGAGAATCTCGCCGATCTCGCGCAAGTTGAGCTCCTGCTCGTAGTACAGCGACAGAACCAGCCGCTCGCGCTCGGGCAGCGCCGCGATCGCTTGCGACAGCGCCTCGCGGAACTGGTCTTCCTCGAGCTCCGTTTCGGGCCCGTCCTCCGGCGCGTCCGGCAGCATGGAGGCGCGCTCCGGATCGCCGGCGAGCTGCTCGTAGCTCAAGATCCGGCTCGAGGCCGCGCTTTCGACCATGCGGTGATATTCCTCGAGGCTTACTCCCAGAGTGCCCGCGATCTCCGGCGCCTTCGCGTCGCGGCCCGTGCGGTTTTCGATGGAGCGGATGGCGAGCGACACCTGCTTCGCGTTGCGAAACGTGGAGCGCGGCGTCCAGTTCGAGCGGCGCGCTTCATCGAGCATGGCGCCGCGGATGCGAATGCCGGCGTAGGTTTCGAAATTCGCCCCTTTCGTCGGCGCGAAATTCTGCGCCGCGTTCAGCAAGCCGATCATGCCGGCTTGAATCAGGTCGTCTACCTCGATGTGCGCCGGCAAACGGCTCACCACGTGATAGGCGATGCGCTTCACGAGCTCGCCGTGCCGCAGCACGAGCTCGTCGGCCGGCGGTAGGCCGGCCGCAACGGCGACTTTGTAGCCCGGCGTCATCACACCCCCGCCGCGCAGCGGCCGTCGGTGCGGACGAGCCGTTCCATGAAGAACTCGACGCCGCCGCGGGCCCGCGCCGGCGTTTCCCAGCCGTCGACGGTCCTGGCGAGCTTCACGAACGCGCGCGCGGACGGGCTGCCGGGGAACGCCTCCACCACGGTGGTCTGGCGGCGAATCGCCTGGCGCACGAAGTCGTCCTCCGGCAGATAGCCGAAATACGACGGAGTGATGCTCAAGAATCGATGGCAGACGCGCACGAGCTTCTCGAAGAGCGCGCGCCCTTCCAGCGGCGAGCTCACGCGATTGGCCACGATCTCGAACCGGCAGCTCGGTTGCCGCCGGCACAACACCTTGATGAGGCCGTACGCGTCCGTCAGCGAAGCCGGCTCGTCGCACACCACCACGACCACGCGCTGCGCCGCCTCGCTGAACGTGATCACGCCGTCGTGGAGGCCCGCGGCCGTATCCACGAGCAACACGTCGAGCGGCTCGAAGAGCTGGCTGAAAGCGCCGATGAGGCCCGCGTGCTGCACGCGGCTCAACGCCGCCATGCTCGCGTTGCCCGACGTCGCGGGCACGACGCGCAACCCTGAAGACGCCGTCTGGATCACGTCCTCGAGCGCGCACTGGCCGGCCATGACGTGCTCGAGATTCAAACGAGCCTTCATGCCGAGCAGCACGTCCACGTTGGCGAGCCCGAAATCGGCGTCGAGCAGCATGGTGCTGCGGCCAAGGCCCGCGAGCGCCGCGCCGAGATTGACGGCCGTCAGCGTCTTGCCGACGCCGCCCTTGCCGCCCGTGACCGCCACGACTTTCGTGTTGCGCGCCGCACTCATGCGCCGCAAGCCGGCCGCTTGATCGAGAGTCGGCTCAAGCATTGGCGGCAAGCTCCATGTGGCCGAAGCGATCCGCGAGCTCGTTCTCGTCGGGCGCCGCAATCGTCTTGGCCGAAAGCTTGAGCGCGTTGTGCAGCAGCCAGAAGCGTTTCGGGGCCGCGCGGTGCAGGTCCTCGGGCACGCGTTGCCCGTCGGACAGGTAAGCCACGGGCAAACGGCTCGCGATCGCGAGCGACAAGATGCCGCCGAGCGCCGCCGCTTCGTCGAGCTTCGTGACGATCAACGCTTCCGGGCTTGCCGCCGCGAACACCTTCAGCGCCTCGGCCAGACACGCGCGATCGGCGCCGGCCGACAGGGCCAGCACGGTGCGCACCGAATGGCCTTCGGCCTTCAGCGTGTTGAACTGGTTAGCGAGACGCACGTCCCGCTGGCTCATACCCGCCGTGTCGATCAGCACGAGCTTCTTGCTTTCGAACCCGTCGAGGATGCGGCGCAGGTCGGCGGCATTCTCGGCCACGTGCATCGGAGCGCGCAAAATTCGCGCGAAGTTGTTGAGCTGCTGCCGCGCGCCGATCCGGTAGGTATCGGTGCTCACGAGGCCGAGCTGATCGACGCCGTGGCGCAAGACGAACCGCGCGGCGATCTTTGCGATGCTCGTCGTCTTGCCGACGCCCGTGGGCCCGACGATCGCAAACACCCCGCCGTCTTCGGCCATGTCCCAGGTCACGAGCGGCAAACGCTCGCCGAAGCGGCGCACGATCACGCGCATCGCCTCTTGATAGCTGGCGGCCGGCGCTGCCTCGTCGGCGAGCTCGGCCGCCACCGTGGAGTCGACGCCTAGCTTGGCGAGCTCGCGCAGCAGCCGCGCCCGCACCGGCGCCTGCCGGTTCAGGTCGCTCCACGCGAGGCTCGCGAGCTGCGTCTCGAGCAGCCGGCGCAGGTCTTTGATCTCGAGCGCAACCGACGATTCGGCGCCCGAATCCGCGGCCGTCGCAACCGCCGGTGCCGGCACGGCAGTCGACGCGGCAGCGGCAGCAGCGAACGCCACGGGCGCGGCGGGCGCCGCCGGCGCAGTGGTCAACGGCGCGGCCGTTTCGATCGAACGCGCGGCGCGCTCGTAGTCGTTGAGCTGCGCGGTGCTCGCCGCATCGGCGGTCTCGACGTCGGAGCCCGAGAACAGGCTGTCGTCGTAATCGATCGCCGCGATGACTTCCACGCCGTTCGGCAGCTTGCGGCTCGACAGCATGACGGCCTCTGCACCCAAGTCCGTGCGGATCGCCGCGAGCGCCTCGCGCATGTCGTTGGCCACGTATCGTCTGATGTTCACTCGATCTCCTTGAGAGCTAGGCGGCATGCGCGCGCGCCGGCGCAGCCCGGCCGGCACCGCTCGGGCTGCCGACGCTGGCTACGACGCGCAGCGACTTGTTGTGCGGGATCTCGCCATAGGCGAGCACTGCGAGACTCGGCGCGCCGTGGCGCGTGAAACGCGCTAGCCACGGACGAAGTTGTGTGGGCACGAGCAACACGGCCGGCTCGCCCTTGATCTCTTGCTGCTGCGTGGCGTCGAGCAGCGCGCCGTGCAAGCGGTCGGCGAGCCCGGGCTCGAACGTGGGGCTGCCGTCGCCGCCCTTGAAGCCGTCGCGCAGCAGTTGCTCGAGCGACGCGTCGAGCGTGATCACCGGCAGCTCGTTGCGCAGGCCGAAGATGCTCTGAACGATGGAGCCGCCGAGTGCCTCGCGAACGTGGCCCAGCAGCATGAGCGGGTCCTGCGAGCGCGCACCGTGCTCGGCCAGCGTTTCGGCGATCGTGCGGATATTGCGCACGGGCACGCGGTCGACGAGCAGCTCCTGCATCACCTTCACGACGGTGCCGAGCGTCAGCGCGCCCGGCGTCAGGTTCTCGACGAGCTTCGGCGCCGTCTTGGCAAGGCGGTCGAGCAGATGCTGCACTTCTTCGTGGCCGAGCAGTTGGTAGGCGTGCCGCTTCAAGAGCTCGCTCAAGTGCGTGGCCACGACGGTGGACGCGTCGACGACGGTGAACCCGAGCGCTTGCGCGTGCTCCTTCGCGGCCGGCTCGATCCAATACGCGTCGAGCCCGAACGCCGGGTCTTTGGTGCGAACGCCCACGATCTGCGCGGCCACGCCGCCCGGGTTGATCGCGAGATCGCGCTCGACCTGTATTTCCCCCTCGCCCACGGGCACGCCTAAGATCGAGATGCGATAGGCGTTCGGCTTGAGCTCCAAGTTGTCGCGGATGTGCACGGACTGGACGAGGAAGCCGAGCTCCTCCGACAGCTTGCGGCGCACTGCTTTGATGCGCGCGAGCAGCGGCCCGCTTTGAGTGCGATCGACGAGCGGGATCAGACGATAGCCCACCTCGAGACCGATGAGGTCGACGGCGCTGACGTCGTCCCAACCGAGCTCGCGGTCGGCGGGCGGAGTTTCCTGTTTTGGCGCGGTCTCGGCCGTCAGCGCAGCAGCCGGCGCAATGCGCGCCCGCTTCTCGAGCCAGTAGCCCGCGCCGATCGTAGCGGCCGCGAGCAGCAGAAACACCACGTTCGGCATTCCCGGCAAGAGGCCGATCACGCCGAGCACGCTGCCCGCCACCGTCAGTGCTCGCGGATGCTGCACGAGTTGCTTGACCACCTGCTCAGACAGCGTCGCCGAGCGCGACATGCGCGTGACGATGACGGCCACGGCCGTCGACGACAGCAACGCCGGAATCTGCGCGACGAGCCCGTCGCCGATCGTGAGCAGCGTATAAATACGCCCGGCGTCGGCGAGCGACATGCCGTGGTCCAGCATGCCGATCACGAGGCCGCCGAGCACGTTGATGACGAGAATCAGAATGCCGGCCACCGCGTCGCCGCGCACGAACTTGCTGGCGCCGTCCATCGCGCCGTAGAAGTCCGCTTCCTGCGACACTTCGCTGCGCCTGAGGACCGCTTGCTCCTGCGTAATGAGCCCGGCGTTCAAATCGGCGTCGATCGCCATCTGCTTGCCGGGCATCGCATCCAACGTGAACCGCGCCGTAACTTCCGATACGCGGCCGGAACCCTTCGTCACGACCATGAAATTGATGACGACGAGAATCACGAACACCACGATGCCGACGGCGTAATTGCCGCCGATCACGAAGTGGCCGAACGACTCGATCACGCGGCCTGCCGCATCGGTGCCCGTGTGGCCGTTCAGCAGCACGACGCGCGTCGACGCTACGTTCAACGCAAGCCGCAGCAACGTGACGGCGAGCAGCACCGTGGGAAACACTGCGAAATCGAGCGGCCGCTTGACGTAGATCACGGCGAGCATGATCACGAGCGACAGTGTGATGTTGAACGTGAAGAAGGCGTCGAGGAGCAGCGGCGGCATCGGCACGACGACCATCGCGAGCAGTGCCACCACGAGCAGCGGCACGCCAAGCCCCAACCGGCCGACGTCCGACAAGCGTGCGAGCACCGCCGCGCTCATGCCTCAGCTCCCGTGAACGGAGCGCGGCCGCGGCGAGCCTCGATGAGATCCGGATCGATCGCTAGCACGGGCATCTTCGGCTTCGGCTTCGGTTGCGGGGACGGATTTGAAATCGGTCGCCTCTTGATCCCTGCCCCCGTGCGCCCCGTGAGCTGATAGATATAGGTGAGCACTTGCGCCACGGCCACGTATAGCCGCGGCGAGATCTCTTTGCCGATCTCGCTCGTATGAAACAGCGCGCGCGCGAATTGCGGGTGCTCGAACACCGGCACTTTGTGCGCCTCGGCGACGCGACGAATCTGGAATGCCACGAGGTCCGCGCCCTTGGCCACGACTCGCGGCGCCTTCATCGTTTTCGCGTCGTAGCGCAGCGCGACCGCGTAGTGCGTGGGGTTCATGGCGACGACGTCGGCTTTCGCCACGTCGCTCATCATGCGGCGCGTTGCAATCGCCCGTTGCAAGTTACGAATGCGCGACCGGACCTCGGGACGGCCTTCCGTCTCCTTGAGCTCGTCCTTGGCTTCCTGCTTCGTCATGCGCAACTTGCGGCGGTGGTGCCAGAACTGAAACGGCACGTCGGCGGCGGCCACGAGCAGCAAGCTGGCCGCGAGGCCCGCCAGGCACAGGCCGGCCAACCAGGTGGCGCGCGCGATCGCCGCGTTTATCGTGAGCGAGCCCAGCTGAAGAAATTCGCCGCCGAAGCGCCACAGCAAGAGGCCGGCGACCGTGGCAACCACTGCGAACTTGGCGAGCGCTTTCAACAGCTCGGCAAGGCTGTTGAAGCTCGCGATCCGGCCGAAACCCGCGATCGGATTCATGCGGCCGAAGTTCGGCGTCAACGCCGTGCCGCTGAACGACCAGCCGCCGAGCGCGAGCGAGCCGAGCAGCGCTGCGACGATCGTCGCGGCGGCCACCGGCAGCACCAAGCGGATGCCGGCGAACAGGCCCTCGAGCAGCGCGCCGGGCAGCAGCGCCGGCTCGAACAGCACCTCGCGCGGCAGCGCAAGGCTCGTCTCGAAAAGCCCTTCTAGCCCTTCGGCAAAATAGCTACCGCCGCCGAGCAGCACGGCCGCGCCCGCGATCACGACGGTCGTCATCGCAAGCTCGCGCGAGCGCGGAACCTCGCCGCGCTCGCGCGCGTCGTCGAGCCGCTTGGCACTCGGTTGCTCGGTACGATCGTGTTGCGGTGTGTCGTTGTCTGCCATGGCGAGCTCAGGCCGCCAACATCGCGGTAAGCATCGTCAGCGTCGCCTCGAGAAACTGAGCGAGCAGCGTGCTCAAGTGGCCGATGTTCAGAAGCAGCAGCAAAAAGCCGATCAAGAGGCCCGCCGGCAGACCCACGGCGAACAGGTTCAAGGTGGGCGCGGCGCGGCTCATCACGCCGAATGCAATGTTGGCGATCAGGAGTGCCGTGGCGGCCGGCAAGGCAATGCGCAGCGCGCCTGCAAACATCTGGCTGCCCCAGGCCGCCACGCTCCACGCGCCGTCCGCACCGAGCGGCTGACCGACGGGCAAGGCCTGGAAGCTGTCGGCGATCAGGCGAACGGTAGCCAAGTGCCCGCCGAGAGCCAGAAAGATCAAGAGCCCCATGATCACGAAGAACTGGCTCACCACCGGCACCGACACGCCGCGCTGCGGATCGACCATCGTGGCCAGGCCGAGCCCCATGCTCATCGCGATGGTTTGGCCCGCGATGATCAGCGCATCGAAGATCATCTGCAGGCAAAAACCGATGGCCACGCCGATCAGCACCTCTTGCGCCACCGTGAAGCCCGTGGCGAGCGTGAGATCGAACGGCTGCGTGACGGGAATCAGCGGCGACATCACCACCGTCGCAGCCACCGCGAGCGCGATGCGCACGCGCGTCGGCACCAAGCGCGCGCCGAACACGGGCGCCACCATGATGACGCCGGCGATTCTGAAGAACGGCCACACCGACAGCATCAGCACGTTGCCGAGCAGCGCTTGGATGGCTTCGAGCGGGATCTGCATGCTCAACCTATCAGGGACGGAATGCTGCGGATCAGCGATTCCGAGTAGCCGAGAATCACCTTCAGCATCCAGCCGCCGCCCAAGTACAGCGCGGCCGCGAGCACCAGCAGCTTCGGGATGAAGCTCAGCGTGACCTCATTGATCTGCGTGGCTGCTTGGAACATGCCGATCACGAGGCCCGCGGCCAGCGCGGCGAGCAGCAGCGGCGCGGCCAGCATCGCCGTCACGACGAGGGCTTGTTGACCGATGATGATGACGGAATCCGGTGTCATGGCAGCCTCAGGCGAAGAAGCTCGCCGCGAGCGTGCCCACGAGCAGCGTCCAGCCGTCGACGAGCACGAACAACATGATCTTGAACGGCAGCGAGATCAGCATCGGCGACAGCATCATCATGCCCATCGACATCAGCACGCTGGCCACGACCAGGTCGATGACGAGGAACGGAATGAAGATCAGGAACCCGATCTGAAACGCGGTCTTCAGCTCGCTGGTGATGAAGCTCGGAATCAGCACGGACAGCGGCACTTCCTCGGGACCGAAGAACGGCTCGTGGCCCGACAGGTCGGTGAACACGGCAAGGTCGTGCTCGCGGACTTGGTCGAGCATGAATTCGCGCAGCGGCACGAGCGCGCCTTTGGCGGCCGTCATCGCGTCCTGCTCGCCCGCCATGTAAGGCACCACGGCCTCGTCGTAGGCGCGCGTCATCACGGGAGCCATCACGAACAACGTCAAGAACAACGAAAGGCCGATCAACACCTGGTTCGGCGGCGTTTGCGGCGTGCCCAAGGCTTGGCGAAGGATCGCGAGCACGATCACGATGCGTGTGAACGCCGTCATCGACAGCACGAGCGCCGGCAGCACGGTGAGCGCCGTCATCAACGCGAGCACTTGGATGCTCAGCGAGTACGTCTGCTGGCCGTTCGCGAGCTGATCGACGGTAACGGCCGGCAGAGACTGGCCGAAGGCCGCCTGCGGCAGCACGAAGAGCACCAACACGGCGAGAGCGGCGCGAATCGTCATGATGGATCCGGCAAAACGAACGTGGGTTCCGCGGGCCGCGCGCCGCTCGCGGCACGCCCCTGCGCCGCGCCGACGTTGAACACGCCGGCCGGGCTCACTGCAATCAAGAGCTCTTCGCCTCGTGCTTCCACGAGCACCAAGCGCTCGCGGGGACCGAGCGGTAGAGCCGCCAACACCTTCAACGGTCCGCTGCTCCGGCCCAAGCCGAGAGGCATGCGCCGCACGATCCACGCGGCCGCGAAAATGAAGCCGACGACGAGCACGAGGCTCAGCACTACGCCCGAGAGATCGGCCATCGCAACCGCGGGCGCAGCAACGGCCTGCTGGCCCGCCAGCATGCCCGGCACGAGCACGGCGACGCTGCGCTTCATTCCTTGAGCGACTCCACGCGCTTCTCGGGGCTCACGACGTCGAGCAAGCGAATGCCGAACTTGTCGTTGACGACCACGACTTCGCCGTGCGCGACGAGCGTGCCGTTCACGAGCACGTCGAGCGGCTCGCCGGCGAGCTTGTCGAGCTCGACAACGGAGCCTTGCGTCAACGCCAGCAAGTTGCGAACGCTCACGCGCGTGCGGCCGACTTCGAGCGTCAGCATCAGGCGCACGTCCATGATCAGATCGAGGTTCAGTTGGCCCGCGCCGCCCTGCTGCGCGCGCGGCAGCTCTGCGAACTCGGCCGCGGCCACGCCGCTTTGCTCAGCGCTCATCGATGGTTCTCCTCGGACTTTTGACCAAAGCTCTTGACGGCCTCGAGCACGCTGACGGCGTTGTAGCCGCGCGAGAGACCGAATTTGCCGCGCAGCAGGGGTCGGCCCCCCGAGGACAGCAGCGCCGTTTTCGGCATTTCGATGGGCAGAACGTCGCCGGGCTTCATCTGCAGCAGCTCGCGCACGCTCAGCTCCGTCTCGAGAAACACGCTCGTCAGGTCGAGCTCGGTGTGCTCGAGCCGCGCGCGCAGTCCCTCGCGCCAGCGTTGGCGCGTCTCCGCAGACACCGTCTTCAAACCTTCCGCGAGCTTGTCGCGCACCGGGTCGAACGACGACAGCGGCAGCAGCAGGCAGATCGACCCGCCCTGGTCCTTGAGCGTGACCTCCACGCGCGTCACGACGACCGTCTCGCTCGGCGTGGCCATGTTCAGGTAGCTCGCGTTGACCTCGCTCTGCACGTGCGCGAACTCGAGCGCTGCGACGGGCGACAACGCGCGCCGAAACAGCTCCACGAGCATCTCGATCAGAATCTTGTTGAGCCGCTGCTCCGTGGGCGTGAGGGTTTCGCGGGCCGCCTTCGGCGTAGGGCGCGAACCGCCGTAGTAGGCGTTCACGAGCGCGAACAGCAGCTTGCCGTCCACGGCCACGAGCGCGTTGCGCGGCCACGGCTTTACGGTGTACAGGTTGAAGCTCGTCGGCACGGGCAGCGCCGCGAGCCAATTGCCGTAAGGCGCAAGCTGCACCTCTTGCAGCGTGACCTCGAGCGGCTGGCGGATCAGGTCGCCGAGCTTGCGCTCGAAATCCGTCACCCAGCGCTCGTTCAAGCGATCGAGCACGGGCATCCGGCCGCGCACGATGCGATCGCTGGCAATGAGATCGTAGGGCTGCGCAGTGCCGGGCGCGGCATTGGCCTGCGCCTTCTTCTCGAGCAGCGCGTCTACCTCTTCGCCGGTGATATCGGCGCGAGGCACGGCTTCATTCTTGGAACCGGCGGCCATCGTGTTCGGCTACTGGATCACGAGGCTCGTGAAGTAGAGCTCTTCGATGCTCGGATCGAGGCCGTTCTTCGTGAGAATTTCGTTGGCCGCGCCGAGCAGCTCCGTGCGCAACTGCTCCTTGCCGGCCTGCGTGGCCAGCAAGTCGAGCTCGTAGCCGGAGACCATGAACAACACCGAGTTGCGGATCGCGGGCGAGTGCTGCTTGACGGCCGCGATGGTTTTCTCGTCGCGCGCCATCGCTTGCAGCGTGAGCTGAAGATAGCGGGCGCCGTCCTCCTGATCGAAGCTCACGACGAACGGCGGATCGAGCGCGGTATAGAGCGCCGGAGCGAGCGGCTCGTCTTCGCCGTCGTCGCCTTCCGCGAAGTCTTCGTCGGCCAGCGCATCCTCGTCGTCGCCCGCCGCGGCTTGCGGCTGGTTAGCGATGAAGGTGTTGATGAGCGGGACCGCGACCTGCGCGCCCACGAGGGCCACGAACAATGCGAGTGCGCCGACGATCACGAGCTTCATGGGGCTCGGGCTCTTCGCAGCCGGCGCGCTCGGCGCGGCCTTCTCTTCTTCTACCGGCATTACTTGGGCTCCTGCGAGGTGATGGCTCGGAGGGCCCAGTCCAAGATCCATGCCACGCGCTGTGTCGCGGGCTTTTCTCAGCTAGAACAGCGGGTTAGAAGCGGCGCCGGAATTCGGCAGCGCCGGAAAATTGGCGCATCGGGCCGCGGGGCGACGGCGAACCGCCGCTTCTCGCGTCAGGCGAAGACGTCGATTCGGCCGGCCGAGCGCCGGGCAGCGCGGGCGGCCAAGGCGTCGCCGGGCTCGATGAACACCGCGCCGCCGCGCGGCTCGCCCTGGCCGGCAGCGTAGCCGCCGTCACCCTGCCGCTGCTCGCGGCCGTTGTGCACGCTGGCGCCGCCGAGCTCGAGACCGCCGGCCGTGAAGAGCTCACGCAGGCGCGGCAAGCTCTGCGCCAGCTCGTCGCGCGCCGCAGCCGTTGCCGTCGTGAGCTGCACGTACGTCTTGTCGTCGAGGAGCGAAACCTTCACGTCGATGGCGCCGAGCTCCGGAGGATTGAGCTTGATGCGCGCCTCGCCGACGTCCGCGTCGACGATCCATTGCACCCGGCTCGCGAACGCCTCCTGCCAACCCGGCGTGCGCACGTCCACGGGCGAGCTTGGCAATGCCGGCGCGGGCGCAGCGCCGCCTGCGCTCGGCGTGCCGTAAGCGCCCGTCGGGGGCAGCCAGTCGATCGTGGCGGCGGCCGGCGCCTCAGCGGTGGCGCCCAGCGCTACCGTGAGCGTCACCGCGTCGAGAGGCCGGCTCCGGCCCTGCGACGCTGCCGGTTCTTGCGCGCGCGGCACATACG
>CAMPKU010000131.1 GCA_946887385.1 uncultured Gammaproteobacteria bacterium | reverse complement strand
ATGACGCACTCCGACGACGACGGGTTCGTGCTGCCGCCGAAGTTGGCGCCGCAGCACGTCGTGATCGTGCCGATCTTCCGCTCCGACGACGAGAAGGCGCGCGTGCTCGAGTACTGCCGCAAGCTCGCGGTCGAGCTGCGCGCCCAGCGGTTCAACGACGCGGCCGTGCGCGTGCTCATCGACGAGCGCGAGGAGCGTGGCGGCGAGAAAGTCTGGCAATGGGTGCGCAAAGGCGTGCCCGTGCGGCTCGAGATCGGCCCGCGCGACATGGACAAAGACGCCGTGTTCGCGGCGCGGCGCGATCGCGCGCCGAAAGACAAAGCGAGCGTGCCGCGCGCGGAGTTCGTGGCGACGATCGCTGCGACGCTCCAATCAATTCACGACGGCCTGTTGGCGCGCGCCACGGCATTTCGTGCCGAGCACACGCACCGCATCGACGGCAAAGACGAGTTCTACGCGTTCTTCGCGAGTCCGCCGGCGGCCGAAGGCGCGCCCACGCCCATCCACGGCGGCTTTGCGCTCACCCACTTCGGCGGCGACGTCGAGCTCGAGCAGAAAATCAAAAACGACCTCTCCGTGACGGTGCGCTGTATACCGCTTGAGAAGAGCGAGCCCGGCACGTGCCCGTTCACGGGCAAGCCGAGCCCGCAGCGCGTGGTGTGGGCCAAGGCGTACTAGGCCGCACGCCGCAGGCGAGCATTCGATGCCGTATCGGCTTCTCGCTGACCTGGTGCTCACGGTGCACTTCGGCATCGTGGCGTTCGTAGTCGGCGGTCTCGTGCTCGTGGTCGTCGGCAACCTGCGCGGCTGGCGGTTCGTGAACGGATGGTGGTTCCGGCTGGCCCACGTCGCTGCGATTGCAGTCGTCGTCGCGCAAGCCTGGCTGGGTGTGGCGTGTCCGCTCACGACGCTCGAGAGCGCGCTGCGCGAGAACGCCGGTGAAGCGGGTTACGAGACCAGCTTTATCGAGCACTGGCTCACGGCGATCCTCTTCTACGAGGCGCCGCCGTGGGTGTTCACGGCAGCGTATACCCTGTTCGGGTTGGTCGTCGCCGCTGCGTGGTGGCGTTATCCGCCGCGCCGCCGTCCCTGATGTCCACCGCACCCGGGTCCTTGCGGGCCACGACGAGCCGGTAGCTCATCAATGAGCGTCGATAGAGGCGCTCGAGCGCGAGCCCGCCCTGGTACGAGTCGAGCAGCGTGCGAAGGCCCGCAGAGGGTGCGAGGCGGTGCAGCGCCCGATTCACGGCGCTAAGACGCGCGATTTGCGCAAGCGTGCGCGGCCGCACCTCTTCCGTCAGGTCGCGATCCGCAATCACGGCGAGGCCGTTCGCGGCGAGCGCGGCTGCCAGCTGCGCGGCGTCCAGTAATCGCGGCAACCGCCAGCCCGCCTGGAGCAACTTCAGATCGTGCGTGCCCTTGGCCGCCGCGTGTGGCATGTCGTCGGCGATCGCCAGCACACCGCCTGGCGCGAGCCGTGCCGCGATGGCCGCAAGGCTCGCGGCCGGGTGCGGCGAATGGGCCAGCGACTCGATCGCGACTGCGAGCGCGAACGGCCCGGGGGGAGGCGAGTCATAGCTCGCCACGGTGAGTGCCACGCGGCCGGCCAAGTCCGCTTGTGCCGCGGCGCGGTTGCCGATCGACGCTTGGCGTGCGCTCAGTGTGAGCCCCGTGAAAGTGGCCGAGGTGCGCGTAGCAAGGTCGAGCATCGTGCCGCCGAGACCGCAGCCGGCATCGAGCACGTGCCCCGACGGCGGTACAGGCAGCGACGCGAGCAGCACGTCGTGCAGGCGAGTCACCGTCGGTTGACCGTTCGCTCGGGGGTCGGCGAGCGCGCGGTGCACGGTGAGCGTTTCGTGGCCCCCGCCGTAGCCGAACCTTCGCGCCCAGCCGGTCCACCGCACGAGGCGGTCGTAATAGTCGCCGAGCGCGGCACCACGCTCGGCGGCGCGCGCGTACGGCGGAGCCCCGCCGTCGGCGGCGTCGTCTAGCGGAACTTCCAATCGAGAGTGACGCCGGCGTAGCCGTTGCGGCCCGGCCCAGGCTCGAAGAAGCGTGAGCCGAACGCGTTGAGGCGAACGTTGGCGGTGTACGTCTCGTCCGTGAGGTTGTGCACGCCCGCAAACGGCGACACCGTGAAGCTGCCGAGCTCCACGTCGTAGCCGAACCGTAGACTCACGAGCGTGTAGGCGTCGACGTGCCCGGCGGCGCTATTGGCGTTGTCGGCGAACTGCTCGCCGGTATAGATGGCATCGCCGGCCACGTACCAGCCGCGCGGCGCCGTGTAGGCGATTTCGCCGAACAACACGTTCTCTGCCGTGCCCGGAATCCGGTTGCCGCTGAAGTCCTCGCCGCCCGAGTCGACGAAATTTGCGAACTTGAAGTCGGAGTAGGCGTAGCTCACCGTCGTGCGCAACTGCTCCGTAGGTGCGCCGACCCACGAGAATTCGATGCCCTCGCGCGACGACTTGGCGGCGTTCTCGTAGTAGTTGCGGCCGGATACCACCGTGCCGCCCGGCGCCGTGAACACCGGCTGCGGAATCAGCTCATCGTCCACGTCGATCGTGAACGCGGCGATCTCGTAGCGGTGGTTCGCGCCGATCCTGCCGCGCAGACCCACTTCGAAGTTCTCGGCCGCCTGCGGACCGAGCCCTGCGTTGAAACCGCCTTGCGTGAGAAACGGCTGGTTGAGCTCGGTGGTGGTGGGTGTTTCGAAGGCGCTCGAGTACGTGGCGTAGAAGCCCACGTTATCGGTGAGGTCGACCACCACGCCGGCCATGGGGCTCGTGTCGTCGAAGTCGAGGACGCCCGAGTCGTTGCCGTCCGCGAGGAAGCGGTCGGCGACGTCGAATTCCACTTGGTCGAAGCGCACGCCGAGCGTGAGCTGCACTCGTTCCGAAATGCTGAGCTCGTTCTGCAGGAACACGCCCTGGCTCGTGACGTGCTCGTTTTGGTCGAACGTCAATTCGGCGACGGCGTCGTTGTTGTAACGACGGCGATCGTCGTCCTGGTCGTCGAAGTCCACCCCTACGATGAAGCGATTCGGCCGATCGAGCCAAAACCCTTCGTGGCTGTAGTTGAAGCCGCCGCCGACGAAGCGCCGATCTAGATCCACAACGCCGCCGGCCAACACCGGGAGGGAGTTGCCGAAGTCGCGCCACACATAATAGTTGCGCGCCTGGATCGAGCCGTTGTCTCCCACCGGCATCGAATAGACGAAGCCGAGGCGCTCTTGCTCCAGCGACTCGCCGGCGTTGAACAGCACGTTCGCAGGCCACGCCGACCGCGGGTCGGTGGTGGCGAGCGCCCGCGTGAGGCCGCCGGCGTCGTCCGACGTCGGCTGGTCCGCGATGCTGGCGACGGTGAGCAGGTTGCGATCCTCGCCCAAGTCGATTTCGAACCGGCCCGTGAGCAGCTTGTTCTCGTACGCGCTCTGCGCGCGAAAGCCCTCGAGCTCCTGGTCGGAATAGCTCACGAGGTAGTTGAGGCGCCCGGCTTCGCCGCCCGTCTTGAACTGCGTTTTCTCGTAGCCATAACGGCCTGCCGACACACGCACTTGCGCGTAGGGGTCGGGTCCGCCGCCTTCCGTCGTCAAGCTGATGACGCCGCCCGAAGCGTTGCCGTAGAGCGACGAGCTCGGCCCGCGAATGACTTCAATTTGGCTCGTGGCGCCGAGATCGATGCTGTCGACGGAGCCTTGCCCGTCGGGCAGAGTTTCGGGGATGCCGTCGACGAGCACTTTGATGCCGCGAATGCCGAACTGAGCGCGCGCGCCGAAGCCGCGAATCGACACGCGCAGATCCTGCGCGAAGTTATAGCGGTTCTGCATGAACAGCCCGGGTACGCGCCCCAATGCTTCGTCCAAGGCGAGCTGTTGACGCCCGTTCTGGATGTCGTCCTCGGTGACGACGCTGACGGCCGCCGGCACGTGGTCGAGCGTGCGCTCGAGCATCGTGGCCGTGACGATGATTTCTTCGACCGGCGTTTGGTTAGTGGCGCGGTTTTGCGCCAGCGCAACGGAGCCAAAGACGAGGGTAGGTGCCGCGCAACAGGCGAGGCTCAAGGGCCGGCGAAGTCGGTGCATGGGGATCCCGTGGTAACTCAAGACGTGACTGGCCCGGTATCATGACCTAGGCCCCGGTAAGCGGCAACGGCGGCCGACGCGCCGGCCGCCGTGGCGGCCTCGCGACAGGCGTGAATTGGCCAGGGCTTCCGGGCACACTGATGGGCCCTTTCAGGACTCAAAAGATTTCGCTATGGACTTCATTTCGATGGCCGAGGTCTCGGCGCTCGTGCAGGTCATCCTCGTAGACCTCGTCCTGGCCGGGGACAATGCCATCGTCGTCGGAATCGCCGTAGCGGGACTGCCGGTGCAGCAGCGCTGGCGCGTCATGGTGCTCGGCATCGCCGCGGCCACGCTGCTGCGCATCGTTTTCGCCGCGTTCACCGTGCAGCTATTGCAGATCATCGGGTTGCTGCTCGCCGGCGGTTTATTGTTGCTCTGGGTGTGCTGGAAGCTGTGGCGCGAGCTGCGCAGCGGCCGGCTCGTCGACATGGCGATGCGCGGCCCACAGGAAGTCGCGGCCGATGCCGGCCCCGGGGCGCCTGTGGGCGCACCGGCGAAGACCATGCGTCAGGCCGTTACGCAGATCATCGTCGCCGACGTCTCGATGTCGCTCGACAATGTGCTCGCCGTCGCCGGCGTCGCGCGCGACCACGCATGGGTGTTGGTGTTCGGTTTGGTTCTGTCGGTGGCCTTCATGGGGCTCGCGGCAGCGGTGATCGCGCGGCTCCTGGGGCGCTTCCACTGGATCGCGTACGTGGGACTCGCGATCATCTTCTATGTGTCGCTGCGCATGATTTTCGACGGCGGCATGGAGCTCCTCGAAGCCGCGCGCTAAAAGGGGACGGATTGATTTAGGCGTGGACCACGTACGCGGCCGTGAAGCTCACGGCGCGCTTGCCGTCGCTTTCAATCGCGCAAGCGACGTCGAACGTGGCTCGACCCTTCGCCGCGAGCTGCTCGACGCCCGCCGCCAACGCGGCTGCATCCGGCGTGCAGCGGCAAAGCAGGTCGCTCGTCACGGCTTTCCGATATTGAATGCTGCTGTCGGCGACGACGATCGCGCCTGCGAGCCCGCGCTCGCGCAGCGCCAGCCATACGGTTCCCCAGCCCGTGAGCACGCACACCGAGAACAGGCTGCCCGCGAACGCCGTGCCGTGCAGGTTGCGGTTCGGTGCCAGCGGCGCGCGCACGGCCAGCGTATGGCCGTCGTAGCTCTCGATGCCGATCTGCGTCGCGGCGGCGAGCGGAATATCGCGGTGCCACGTGGCGGTGAGCTCGGTGCAAAGGTGGGCACGGTCGATCACGCGTGGAGTATCGCACGCGGCGCGCGGCGCGGACGGCTGCCTGGCGCCGCGTAGCCGGTGCTATCATCGGTCGCAGATCCGCGCCACCACGGCGCCGGAAGCTCGCTTTGGGGGAAAGGCCATGCTCAAGATGCACTCGACTCTCGCGGTGTGCTCGTTGCCCGTTGCTTTGCTCACCGTGGGCTCTGCGCTCGCCCAAGGCCAGCCGGATTTTTCGGCGGTGGAAATCAAGACGCATCAAGTCGTGGGCAACGTCTACTACCTGGAGGGGCAGGGCGGCAACGTGGGCCTCCTCGTCGGCGACGACGGCGTGCTCATGATCGACGATCAGTTCGCCCCGCTGTCGGAGAAGCTGCTCGCCGCGATTCGCGCACTGTCCGACGAGCCGATTCGCATGCTCATCAACAGCCACATTCACGGCGATCACACGGGCGGCAACGAGAATTTCGGCAAGATGGGCATCGACATCGTGGCCCACGACAACGTGCGCGTGCGGCTCGCGCGCGGCGTGAACAACGGTCCCCCGTCGCCGGCCGTCGCGCTGCCCGTGGTCACGTACGGCGACACCATGTCGCTTCACTTGAACGGGGACACCGTTACGATCGGCAAGCTGCCACCCGCGCACACGGACGGCGACAGCTACATCCGCTTCGCAACCGCCGACGTCATTCATGCCGGCGACGTGTTCCGCACCGTCGGCTACCCCGGCGTCGACTTCAACAACGGCGGCAGCGTGAAGGGCACCATCGAGGCGCTACAAGCGCTCGTCGATATGGCCGGGCCGAACACGAAAATCCTGCCGGGTCATGGCGTGGTATCGACGCGCGACGACGTCGCGGCCTTTCGCGATCTCGCCGTCGAGCTCCAGAAGCGCTTCACGGACCTGATTCGTCAGGGCATGACGCTCGAGCAGGTTGTGGCCGCGAAACCAACCGCGGACCTGGATGCGCAATACGGCTCGTCCGAACGGCTGATTCCGGCGTTCTACAACGCCGTCAAAGCCGAGCTCGAATAGCCGGCCGCGCGGACGGCGCCGCTTGAGCCGGCCGAAAGTCCTCATCTACCGGCCGGTCGACGAGAGCGGTACGTCGCACCGGCTGCTCGAAGCTGCCGGCTGCGACGTCGTCGTCGCAGCGCCGAACGCGGACCGTGCCGCCCTTGCAGCGCTCGCGGCAGACGCCGACGTGCTGCTCGGCGCCACGTTCCGCGGCCAGATCGACCGTGAATTTCTCACCCTCTCGCCGCGGCTGCGCCTGGTGGCCAAGTACACGATCGGCATCGACGACGTCGACGTGGACGCGGCCAGTGCGCTCGGCGTGCTCGTCACGCACGGTCCCACGGAGGCCAATTGGGGCGGCGTCGCCGAAGGCACGCTGGCCATGATGCTCGCGCTCTTGAAGCGCATCGGCGAGCGTGACCGTCACGTCAAGGCGGGCGGCTGGCGCGAGCCGCCGATCTACGGCACTTACGTTGGCCGGCGCGCCGACGGCTATCCCGGCATCACGATCGGCATCGTCGGTCTCGGGCGTGCCGGCGGGCGCGTAGCGGATCTGCTGAAGCCGTGGGGCGCGCGCGTGCTCGCGGCCGATCCATATGTGGAGTCCGGCAAATTTGCGCGGCACGGCGTGCAGCACACCGATCTCGACACGTTGCTGCGCGAGTCCGACGTGGTGACGCTGCACTGCAATCTCACGGCCGAGACGCGCGGGCTCATGGACCGGCGCCGTCTCGCGCTGCTGAAGCCGACGGCAGTGCTGATCAACACCGCGCGCGGCAGCGTCGTCGATCTCGAGGCGCTGTGCGATGCGCTCGAGGCGCGCGCGCTGACGGCCGCGGCACTCGACGTGCTGCCCGAGGAGCCGCTGCCGCGCGATGCCCGCATCCGAAGCTTCGGCGACCGCGTGCTGCTCTCGCCGCACATGGTGGCGGCGAATCAGGGCGGCACGCTGGGCGCGGCGATTCCCTGGGCTGCCGAGGACGTGCTGGCGGCGCTGCGCGGCGAGTTGCCGCAACGCATCTATAACGTTGCTGCGATCGCGAAATGGCAAGCGCGATTCGGCGGCAAGTCGCTGCTCGCAGTGCGCAACGCGTGACGACGGTATCATCACGCGCATGAGCTTCAGTAGCGCTTTGCAACCCGGTGTTCGCCCGCGGGAGCTGTTCGCCTGGGCGATGTACGACTTCGCGAACTCGGGATTCACAACCGTGGTCATCACGGCCGTCTTCAACGCCTACTTCGTGGGCGTTGTGGCCGCGGGCGAGAGCTGGGGAACCTTCGCGTGGACTGCGGCTTTGTCGGTGAGCTATGCGATCGTCATCTTTAGCGCCCCGATCGTCGGCGCATATGCCGACGTTCACGCGGCGAAAAAGAAATTGCTCGCCGTAACCACGTCCGGATGCGTGCTCGGCACGGCCCTCTTGTCGTTCGTGGGCCCCGGCGATCTCGCGCTCGCGTTCGCTCTGATCGTGTTGTCGAACGTCTTCTTCGGCACCGGCGAGAACTTGGTCGCGGCGTTCTTGCCCGAGCTCGCGCGCGGCGAGGCGATGGGCAAAGTATCGGCCTGGGGTTGGTCGTTGGGTTATATCGGCGGGTTGCTCACGCTGGCGATCTGCTTGGCCTATGTGATCTTCGCGCGAGGCCAGGGCCAGACGGAAGCTCAGTTCGTTCCGGTCACGATGCTGATCACGGCCGGCGTGTTTGCCGTCGCGAGCTCGTTCACATTCTTGCTGCTCAAGGAGCGCGCGCAGCCGCAGCCGGCGCAGAAGCACGTGGCCACGCACGCGCTGGCGCGCGTGGGCGAAACGTTGCGTCACGCCAGCGAGTTCAAGGATCTCATGCGGTTCCTGGCCTGCATCGTGTTGTATCAATCGGGCGTGCAAACCGTGATCGCGCTGGCCGCGATTTACGCGCAAGTGGCCATGGGCTTCACCACGCAAGACACGATCGTGCTCGTGCTGCTCGTGAACGTCACGGCGAGCCTGGGGGCGTTTTTGTTCGGGCAGTGGCAAGATCGACTGGGGCATCGCCGCACGCTGGCGCTTACATTGCTCGGCTGGTGCGCGATGGTGCTCATCGCATACTTCACCACAGAGCGAGCGGGCTTCTGGATTGCCGCCAACATCGCCGGCGTGTGTCTCGGGGCCAGCCAATCGGCCGGCCGGGCGCTCGTCGGTTACTTGGCGCCGGCCAATCGACACGCCGAGTTCTTCGGCTTGTGGGGGTTCGCCGTGAAGCTTGCCTCGATCTTGGGGCCGCTCACATACGGCGCCGTCACTTGGCTCACCGATAACGATCATCGCAGCGCGATGCTGATCACCGGCACGTTTTTCGTGCTGGGCCTCGTCGTGCTCGCGAGCGTCGATCCCGAGCGCGGCCGGCGCGCGGCGACCGTTTCCTAAGCGCGCCGTTCTACCGCGGCGGCATAACGCGATTCCAGCTTCGTCTTGGCTTTAACGGCAGCGTTCGGGCATCGTACGCCGCTCTTGCATGAGCAAAATTTCAGGATCGTGGCCGTCAGCAAGGTTCTCTATGTCTTTCCGGGCCAGGGCTCGCAGTATCGGGGCATGGGCTCCGATCTCGTCGACGCGTTCCCTGTGGCCCGCGATCTCTACGCGCGTGCCAGCGAAGTCTTAGGCTACGACATGGCGGAGCTCGCGTTCCGCGATCCGCGCGAAGAGTTGAACCTTACGCGCTTCACGCAGCCGGCCCTGCTGACCCACGAGGTAGCCTGCCTCGAAGCGTTCCGCAGCCTCGTAGGCGATCGCGTGCAGCCGGCGCTCGGCGCCGGCCATAGCCTCGGCGAATACTCGGCGCTCGTCATGGCCGGCGCACTTCAGTTCGAGGCGGCGCTGAAGCTCGTGCAGCGCCGCGGCGAGCTCATGAGCGAATTCGGGCGGGGCGGCATGCTGGCCACCACGCTGGATCTGCCCGCCGCGGCAGCGCTCGCGGACAAATTTTTCTGCGGCATCGGTGGATGCAATCTACCCGACCAGACCGTCGTCGCGGGCGAGACGAGCGACCTGGATGCGCTGGCTGCCGAGATGGCCACGCTCTATCCGAACAAGCGCGGCGTGCGCCTGAATACCGAGGGCGCCTTCCACACTTATCTCATGGTCGGCGCCGCGCAGGAGTTCCGCAAAGTGCTCGAGCAAACGGAGTTCGCGCCGCTGCAAGTCGCCACGCTCTCGAATTACACGGGCAAGTTGCACGAGTCGTCGAGCAACGCGATTCGTTCGCGATTGTTCTTCCAGCTTTTCAATCCCGTCAAATGGGTGTCGTGTATCAACGCGGCCGTCGACGCAGGCATCGATGGCGTCATCGAGCTCGGCGGCGGGATTGGCAAGGGTGAAGGGCCCGACGGCAAGCGGCCGAACCTGGAGACGATCATCAAGAAATCCTTGAAATGGCGCGAGCATCAAGCACAATACTTGCCCGCGATCAACGCGGCGACGATCCGCGCGACAGCCGAGCAGCTGTTGAACGGCTAACTTACACCATGGCGACAACCGCTCGGGCGCGAGGCTTCGTGCTCGTGCCACCGGTTGCGCACCACTTTTTATACGGGAGCGAAAGCGAATGGGTGCCTTGAAAGATCCCCACGGCGGGGTGTTGAAGAACTTGTATCTCGATGAGGCGGGCAACAAACAGGAAAAGGCCCGCGCCCGGGACCTGCCGTCATGGGATCTCACCATGCGCCAGCTGTGCGACATCGAGATGCTGTTGAACGGCGCATTTTCGCCGCTCGAAGGTTTCCTGGACGAGGGCGACTACCGGCGCGTGCTGTCCGACATGCGCCTCACGAGCGGCGTGCTATGGCCGATGCCGGTTACGCTCGACGTGACGCCGAAGTTCGCCGAGAAGCTCAGGGAAGGCGATACGATCGCGCTGCGCGACGGCGAAGGCGTGCTCACGGCCACGATGGAGATCTCGAGCATTTATCGCCCGGATCGCGAAGCAGAAGCGAAGTCGGTGTTCGGCACAACCGACGTGAAACATCCGTCCGTCAGCTATCTGAAAAACCGCAGCAACGAGGTTTATCTCGGCGGTAAGTTGCGCGGTGTGGATGCGCCTGTTCACTACGATTTCAAATACTTACGAGATACTCCGAAGGAACTACGTGACCGCTTCGACAAGCTAGGCTGGCGGCGAATCGTGGCGTTCCAAACGCGCAACCCGATGCACCGCGCGCACCAAGAGCTCACATTTCGCGCGGCGAAAGACGTCGAGGCGAACTTGCTGATTCAACCCGTGGTGGGCATGACGAAGCCCGGCGACGTCGATCACTTCACGCGAGTTCGCTGTTACGAGCACTTGTTGAAGGCGTATCCGGAGCAGACGACGGCGCTCTCGCTGTTGCCGCTCGCGATGCGCATGGGCGGGCCGCGCGAAGCCGTGTGGCACGCCATCATCCGCAAGAACTACGGCTGCACGCACTTCATCGTCGGCCGCGATCATGCGGGGCCCGGCAGCGACAGCACCGGTAAACCGTTCTACGGGCCGTACGACGCGCAGCGTCTCATGCAGCAAGTCGAGAAAGAGATCGACATCAGCATGGTGCCGTTCAAGAACATGGTCTACGTCGAGGACAAGGCGCAGTACTTTCCCGAAGACGAAGTCGAGAAAGGTGAGCGGACGCTCGACATTTCCGGCACCGAGCTGCGCAGGCGGCTTCAGGAAGGCGCCGACATCCCCGACTGGTTCTCGTTCCCCGCTGTGGTGGCTGAGCTGCGCCGCACGCATCCGCCGCGCCACAAGCAAGGCTTCACGGTGTTCTTCACGGGCCTTTCGGGCTCCGGCAAGTCGACCGTAGCGAACGCGCTGATGGTGAAGCTCATGGAGATGGGCGGCCGGCCGGTGACGCTGCTCGACGGCGACCTCGTGCGCAAGCACTTGTCGAGCGAGCTCGGCTTCTCGAAGGAGCATCGCGATCTCAACATTCAGCGCATCGGTTACGTCGCGAGCGAGATCACGAAGAACGGCGGCATCGCGATTTGTGCGCCGATCGCACCGTACGCGGCCACGCGTAAGATCGTGCGCGACATGATCGAGCCGCTCGGCGGCTTTCTCGAGATCCACGTGTCCACGCCGCTCGAGGTATGCGAGGCGCGCGACCGCAAGGGGCTCTACGCGAAAGCGCGGGCCGGCATCCTCAAGGGCTTCACCGGCATCGACGACCCGTACGAGGTGCCCGAAAACCCGGAGATGCGCGTCGACACCTCCGATGCGACGCCCGACATGTCGGCGCACCGCATCATCGTCAAGCTCGAGTCGTTCGGCTTCATCAAATAGCCGCCGAAGGCGGATTATCGCGCGCGCGAACTTAGCGCATCGCGGTCCGGTGCGGGCGCAGAGAGGCTCGCCCGGGAACGCCGCAAGTACGTCCCTGTAGGCTCGCTCGCGCGCGTCCCTGCGCGCGAGCGTCCCGGGCAAGCCTCTCCGCACCCGCACCGGACCACTAACCCTTGTCGCCGCGCGGGGCACGCCGGGGACGGATTTCCAAATCCGTCCCCTCTTGTCCGGACTTCTGAGCAGGGCGACGGATTAAGAAATTCGTCCCCCCGTCAAGGGCGCCGAGCCTCTTTGCCGACCCCCGTACTGGCGATGCCGGTGATTGTTTCGCTGCGGGTGCGTGCAGGCCCTTCCGGGACGCTCGCGCGCAGGACGCGCGCGAGCGAGCCTACAGGGACGTATTCACGGCGGTCCCGGAAGGGCCTGCACGCACCCGCAGCGAAACGCAGGGACGCTCGCAGCAGGTCGGCTCGTCGGACGAGCGCTAGGGC
>CAMPKU010000130.1 GCA_946887385.1 uncultured Gammaproteobacteria bacterium | reverse complement strand
ACGCAGAACGCGACGGGCGCGCCCGGCAGCGCGGCGACCGCGAGCGCCGAGCGCAGGCACACCGCGGCGCGCGGCCAGCGCTCGCTCCAATCGCGCAAGCCCGGGTGCGCTAGGATGACGGACGCGATCGTTTGCTCGTTGCCGACATCACCGGTCCGCGTCTGCTGGCCGTCGACCTCGCGACCGGCGCGCGCACCATTCTGTCGGATCCGTCCACTCCGGACAACGCGAACCCGTTCACGCAGGCACGCGCTATCGACATCGATCGCAGCAACAATCGTGCATTGCTCACCAGTAGCCCAGGTGCAATCTATGCCGTCGACCTTACGAGCGGCGCACGCACGATCCTATCAAACGATACGATACCGAACGGCGACAATCCTCTCGTGCTCCCGACGTCGATTGTCGTCGATGCCGCCAATGGTCGGGCACTCGTGAGTCAGTTCGACACGATTTTGTCCGTCGATCTTTTGACCGGCATCCGCGAAGTATTCTCCAGCCCTGTCATCCCAGACACGAGTAACCCATTCGTGTTTCTGTGGAGCATGGTCATGGATGAAGGCAACGGCCGCTTGCTAGGCGCCGATCTCCGCACGCGCCGAGTCTACGCAGTGAGCCTGACGGATGGATCTCGCACGGTAGTGTCGTACGATGAGCCGCCGGAGGTCGCGCCGCTGGTCCGCCGGGCCACCGGGATCGCGCTCGATCTCGCTAACCGCCGCGCTCTCGTGGCCGACTCGAGCCAAGGGATGATCGTCGCGCTTAATCTCGATACGCTCGAGCAGAGCGTCCTTTCGGACGACGTGACGCCGAACGCCGCGAATCCCCTTCTCGTGCCGAAACGAATCGCGGCCGACCTGGCATCTGATCGGGTGTTCGTGCTCAACGAGGGCTCGACTGTCGCGCCGCACGACGAGCCCTACGTGGTTGCCGTGGACGTGATCACCGGCGCCCGCACTGTTGTGACCGCCGAGACGGTTCCGGACAACGCGAATCCGCTGAACGATCCATACGATATTGCGCTCGACGCAGCCAGCAGTCGGCTACTCGTCACTGAGCAATCCTCACAGGCTGTGCTCGCTGTCGATATCGGCACGGGCGCACGCACGATCTTCTCCGAGAACGGTACGCCGGGCTCTGGCGAACCGATCGACGGTCCGGAGGCGATCGTCGTGGATGCAGGTGACGGCCGGGCCCTGATCGGCAACACGCCGCCATTCACCACGGCGTCGTCATTGCTTGCTGCGAACCTCAGCACCGGTACGCGAAGCGTGTTGTCGGCAAACGGAATACCGGACTCGAGCGACAGCTTCTTGTACGTCTACGGCCTTGCGCTCGATGACGCCAATAACCGCGCGCTTTTGGCGGGCTGGGATCAACTTTTTGCGATCGACCTCACCAGCGGTGCACGAACAGTGTTGTCGGAAAGCAGTCCGCCGAATCATACAGACCCGATACGCATCACCGCGGGTATTGCGTATGATCCGGCAACTCAGATCGTCTACGCGACGGATGAGTCGTTCTCCGCCGTGACGGCCATAGACACGGTCTCAGGCCGTCGTGTCTACATGCTGAAGTAGCGGAATGCGCGTCGTCAGCGTCAGCACTGATCGCGGCGCCGCTCGCGCCGCGATTGTTCTTGATCCGGCTGATCGGACGTGGGCGGCTCGCCGGATAGGCAGCGCACGTCGCCGGCGACGTCGCGCAGATTGATTGAGCCTTCGAGCGAGTGCGAGAACGCGGCGACGAACGCGTCGCCGGCGAGAGTGACCATCGCGGTGAGGATGTCCGCGTCGGGATTCTCGATTTCGTCGCAAGGCCTCGTAGCTGAACGTTCGGCCTGAGACATTGTTCGGCCACGAGCGGTCATTGGGCACGTGCGAAGCATCTGCCGTTCGCGGCTATTCTGCGCGATAAGTGACTGCGCCTTGCCGAAGCGTCATAGCCACGTCGCCGAAGGCGTTAACGTCGTTTGCTGGATCACCACGCAGAACGACGAGATCGGCATCGAATCCTGGTGCCACTTGCCCTGAGGACGTAAATCCGAACAACTCAGCGGGCGCCGTGGTGAGGGACTCTAGAATCTGCGAGAACGTCATACCGGCCTGTTCCATTAGGCCGAACTCGGCAGACAGGGATTCATAGTCGTCGACGAAACCCACGTCGGTTCCGAACAAGATTCTCCCCCGTCCCGCATAGGCGCGAACCTGGGCGAGCATGTGCTCCTTGCCATCGAAGAGCGCCAGCGTCGGAATGAACGACATGTCGGAAGCGAGCAAACGGTCCACTAATTCAGGCGGCCATCCCGTTCCGCTCTCGTGAGGTAACTGCTCGGAGGCATGCGCCAACACGTCTACACCACTGGCTAATGCAAGCTCCACACCTTCCACGGTCGAGGGGTGAGCGAAAACCAAGCGACCGCGGGCATGTGCAGCCGCCGCAGCGGCTCGCATTCGCTCAACATCCATTGGCACGGGACCGACGTCGCCCTCACGCCGCACCCATGACACGGCAAACAGCTTTATGAGATCCGCACCGTCGTCGATATGCTGAATCGCGACATCTGCGGCTTCTTCGGGTGTTCTGGGCTGCGGCAACTCGCGCATTAGCTCTTCCGGTCCGGACACGTAGTAGGGAATGCCATCCTCCGGATATAAAGGTTCCCCTGCCGTTAGGATGCGAGGTCCCGCAATCGCACCAGATTCGATTGCCCTTCGCACTTCAAGTGTGTCGTCGAGAGTAGAGCCCGTGTCGACTACGCTCGTAAACCCGTAGCGGGCTAGCATCGTCTCGAGGTTGCGGGCGTTGTCGAGCCCGATATGAACGTGTGAGTTCCAAAAGCCGGCGACGATCGTCCGGCCGGTGCAGTCAATCAGTTGCGTCGACACCGGAAGGGTGACCTCGGACCGTGAGCCGACGAAGGCGATACGGCCCTCCTCGATCAGCACCACTCCGTTGTCGATCGGCTCAGCGTCGGGCGAAGGGTAGATTCGGCCACCGACCAAGGCCAGTGTTTCCTGCGGCCTGGAATCAGGCCCACACGCCGCAACCAATACGCACAGAACCGTAGCGAATCGTGCAAGAAAATGTTTGGTGCGCACTTGAGTGATGATAGGAGCAGGTCAAGGCGACGTCGAGCCGGAGCCGCACGGTTTCAACGACCTTGCTGAGTCGTGCACGACTTGCATCGGGCGCCCCGGTAAACGGTCGATTCACAAGCGATGAATGATCGACGACGCGCACTGTCGATGGATCGACTCCGTCCCTGGCGTCGGGCGTCAGCGGTAGTGAATCAGGCCGGCAACGTAGCGTATGGCTTCGAGAAACCACTCGGAGTGAACGACGGGAACGTGCACCAGGCTCTGCAGAAAGATGAACCCAGCTCCGATCATGGAGTACTTGCCGATCTTGCCGGTGCTGCGCCACTCCTGCACGAGAATGGCTAGCGCCATCGAATTTAGAGTCACGTACAACGGCAGCACGGGGATGTAGTCGAGCCCAAACGGAACTTGGTAAAAGCGATTAACGCCGGGCGGCAGGATCGGCAGCATCGCGAACAGGATCAATCGCTTGTGTACGTCCGGTTTACGCACGTTGCGAATGGCGAGCGTAAACAGCAACGCGAACCCCACCACGGCCATGAGCCCAAGGAACCCCGCATCGAACGGCCCTGTGCCGCCGTTGCGGATACTCCTCGCTATTCCGAGCAGCTGAATCAGCGCTCCGGTGTAGAGGATCACGGTTGCGTGGGCGATGCCGTAGGTGCCGAGACGGCGGTGCAGTGCCACGTTGCCGCTATTGATCAGAGCGGCTTGCACGATCAGCAAAATCATCCAGGTAAAGAACACGAGCCCGTGCAGATGCACGATCGGCGGCGCCGGTGGAAACGTGCCCCTCGTCAGCGGGAACAAATACGTCATGCCGAAACCGGTGAAGACGAAGAACGCCATCACCAGCGTCATCCAAAAAAAGAACGACGGCTTGAACGCGCGCTGCGTCGCGGCTACAGCGGAAGCGGCCGGTGCACTCATATGTATCGACTTACCTCGATCAGGCCGCGGGCTCGAGACGCAGCAGCGCGCCTTCGTCTTCGTCCGTGAGCAAGTAGAGGAGACCATCGGGCCCCTGGCGCACCTCGCGGATGCGTTGTCTCAGCTCGCGGAACATCGATTCACGCCGAATCTCTTCCATGTTCTCGTTGAATACCACGCGCTGCAGGTGGCCCGTGCCCGGGATGCGGCCCTCCATCATCGCGCCGACGAAGACGTTGCCTTGCCAGGCCGGAAAACGGTCGCCGGTGTAGACGGCCATGCCGGCGGCCGCGATGGCGGGTACCCAGAAGACGAGCGGTTGCTCGATTCCCTCGCGGGTCGGATGCTCGGACACGCGTCGGCCCGAGTAGTCGCGTCCGAAGCTCACCTCCGGCCAGCCGTAATCGCGCCCGGGCAGTATGACGTTCAGCTCGTCGCCGCCTTGCGGGCCGTTCTCGTGTTGCCAAATCTCACCGGTCGTGGGGTGGACGATGAGGCCCAGCTGGTTGCGATGGCCGAGCGAGTAGATTTCCGGCCGATGGCCCTCGCGGCCCACGAACGGGTTGTCGGCCGGCACCGAGCCGTCGTCGTTGAGACGCAGGATCTTGCCGCGCAGGCTCATGCGATCTTGCGCGACGTTCACAACGTCGTTCTGTGACCGGCCGCCCGTGGACATGTACACCTTGCCGTCACGGCCGAAGACCACGCGGCCATTGAGACCCGAGTTGCCGTCGTAGAAGTCCGGCACGAGAACATCTTCCACGTCGACGAGCGCGTGGCCTTCGAGCCGGCCGCGCATGAGCGCCGGAGCGCCCATCCCGTTGCCGACGGGCTTGGTGTAGGTGAGATAGACAAGGGCGTTACGTTCGAACTCGGGATGGAGCGCAACGTCCATCAGCCCCCCGTTGCCGTCCGTTCGGATAGGGGGCAAACCGGAGATGGGCCGCGGGTCCAGCTCTCCATTTCGAACCACGCGCAGGCGGCCGCCGCGCTCGGTGATCAGCATGTCGGCGCTGCCCAGGAACGCAATGGCCCATGGGTGCGAGAGGCCTTTGGTCACCACGCTGACGCGCACTTTGTGCTGCTCGGCAGTATCGAAGACCCAGGGGCCCTCACCCAATGGCGGTACCGGCACGCCGATGGGCGGCGGCTGTGCGTGGCTGAGTCCGACCATGACGGTCCATAACGCCGCAGCCAGTAGAACGGAACGTCCAACTTTCATGCGAGATTCCCGCTGCGCCAATATCGCCGAGAAGAATAGCGGAAGCCGGCACAGCCGGTAATGTCACGGCCGGGTGCGACCGCCGCTCAGTCCCAGAATTTCCACCAGGGCTTCGCCGCCGGAGCCGGCGCTTCGACTTGCGCCGGCTGCGCTTGGCCTTCTTTCGAGTAGTCGACGAAGGTGAGCTCGGTGCAGGCGTCCGGCGCGTACGGCACGTCGGCCACCGAGAGCATGTCGCTGCCGCTGTACGTGCCGCTGAAGTACACGGAATCATCGGCCACGTAGCTGCGCATGAGCGTGGGGCCCGCGAGATCGAGCGAGAAGCGCTCCACGACGTGCAGTCGATCCGTGTGCATCACCGGCGGCGACAACACGCCGGGGGCGAAGCCCACGGTGTCGACGACGAGCACGTCGTTCTCCCAGCGGCCGATCGAGTGGCCCGCGCGCGAGGGCGCGATCGTGGCCGGATGCTCGGTCATGTTCAGGTGAATCGTACGCGTGAAGCCGAGCTGGCCGTACTGCAGCGTGATCGTGTCGGCCGTTTGCGTGATGCGATTGACGGCGCCGTCGTAGGTCCAGTCGAACAAAATGCTCGTCGTCTCGCAGCGCATGCGCGGGTTGTGCTGCGGGTTGTACGTTTCGAACGCGTCGGCGGCCGTTTGGCCGGCCGGCGTGAGCTCGACGTCGCGCGTGCGGTACTGGCGCGCGTTCTCCGGCGTATTCGCGCCCGGCTCGAAGCTCTCGGCTCGCGAAAGCGGCACGAGCGCGCCGCCGCGGCCGCGCGGGTCCGTCATCACGAGCTGCTCGGGCGCCCAATCGCCCGCAAGATTCGGTTCGCCCGAGGGCAAGCGCGCAGGCCGTTCGGCAGCGACGCGCGGTACAGGGGCCGTGGAAAGCTGGCCGTAGCGATCGGCCGAGCGGCCGTCCGCGAACACGATCGTCGAGAGGTAGCACGAGCTCGGGTCGTTGCGATCCGGCGAGCCCGTGATCGTGACGCGCTCGCCTGGCTCGAACATCTCCGGCGACCAGCCCGAGCGGCGCAGCGTGGTCGCCGAGCGCATCTCGCAGCGCCACGCCGCGACGTTGCCGTCGGCGTCGGTCACATCGAGATAGAGCCACGAATGCGGATTGACGAAATCGACGCCAGTGACCGCGCCGGTGATCGTGAGCTCTTGTCGGGTATCGAACGTGCCGATGCCGTGATGCGCCGCCGCGGGGGCGGCCGCGAGCGCGGCGGCAACCACAAAGCCGGTACGTGCCGTCATGCCCGTTGCTCCTATGCTCACTCCTGATCCGGCACGATCGTGAACAGCCCGCCTTCCACCTCGCTGCGATCGTTGTCGTAATCGTCGTGGATGAGACGATCGAGGCCGGCCGCTCGCGTGTACACGAGATCAATAACCCACGGCTCCGAGAGCGTCACGGGATCCTCGATCCTCATCACGGATTCGATGCGATCCGGCGCCACTTTGCGCAAACGCTCGACGTAGTGCGCCTGCTCGGATAGCGGCGGCGAGGAAAAGAAATAGCGGTTCGGATTCCTCACCGCAACCGTATCGATGACGAGCGTGTCGCCTTCCCAGCGCCCCACGGAATCGCCCCACGTGGTGGGCCAGCGATCTTCCTCGGCGGGCAGGCTGCGGCCGTCGGTGTAGACGTGCCGCACGTCGCGGTACATGTTGATGATCAGCGTTTCGTTGGACGTGATCAAAAACTGCATCGGCGCCGCAGAGTTCATCATCAACGGAAAGCCCCAGCCGTCGGCTTTTTGGTCCGCGCCGCGTTGGCGCGCGGCGGTGACTCGTGCGCGTCCGTCTTCGTTCCAGGGGGCGGTCTCGCCGAGCAACTTGTACTCCGCCGAGGGTCCGGGGAAGCCCGAGATCTCCGCAGTGAGCCCTTCGCCGATCCAGTAGCCGCTCCAATCGGGCAACGACTGCGCTTGCAGCGCGAGCGGGATGCTGGCGAACGCCGCGCAGCCTATCACCCACCGCACGACTTTCTGTTGGAAGCTCATGGATTGCCTCCCAACGCTTTGCCGTCGGCGGTTCTGGCCTCGACGAGCAGGCCACCCGGCTTCCCGTTGCGCATCGGGATCACCGTGACGGTGAGCGTGTCGCCCGGTTTCACCGTCGACGGCCGCCAGCCGAGGTTGTAGAGATACACGTTGGCGCCCAACTCCAGGCTCCATTCTTGCTCGGCCGTGCCATCGTCCGGTTTCACGATGAGCTGAATGTAGCTGTGCGGGTTCGTCCACTGGAACTCGCGCACCGTTCCCGTGAGCGTGAGTTGTTTGGAGCCGTCGAACATGGCCGGGGAATGATGAGCCTGCAGCGTAAGCGGCAAGACTAGGCAACTCGCCGCGAGCGACACAAGCAGCCTCTTTGTAAGCATGGGACACCTCGCTATTTTCAGTTCCCGGCTCGCTGTACGCACGGATCGTGCCCGTGGGCGCGGCGCGGCTAACGCATTGATTCTGCGCTAGGGACCCGCGCCATGTACGTACCCAAACGTACGAAAGTGTACCGCCGCCGGGACGCCGATCTCGGTTCCGGGACAAGACACCGGCGTCGTCACTTCGCCGCCGTCGCCTCGATCTCGATCATCAACCCGGGAAACGCGAGCTTCGAAACGCCGAGCAACGTGCCGGGCGGCTGACACGCTGCTTCCGCCAGGCGGCCCCCAACGATGTCCGAGGCGCTCAAGAAGGCATCGACGTCCGTGGTGTAGTAATTCAGCCGCACCACGTTGGCGAGACTGAACCCGGCCGCTTTCAACACGGTGTCGAGATTGCGGAACGCCTGCTCCACTTGCTTGCGCATGTCGCCGGCGTGCACGGGCTTGCCCTGGTCGTCGACGGATGCTTGTCCGGCGCAGTACAAGACGCGGCTCGCGTTCGATACCTCCACGCCTTGCGAGAAGCCGTATTGGTCCTGCCACTTCCAAGGGTTGATCTGTCGTTGTTCCATGCGTGAGTGCTCCTTCTTTGATGCTCATGACTTGTCCAGGTTCTTGAGCAGCTGCTCGACCGCGCGCTTCCCGCTCTCGAGTGCGCCTGCAACGGTACCTGATTCGCCGCCCGTGTCGGCGGCTTCGCCGGCGAAGAACAACGTGCGCTGAAGCGGCCGCGCCAACAACTCGCGTGCATTGCCGCCGCCGGCAACCACATAGCTATACGCGCCGCACGCGAACGGATCCGCTTGCCAATCGTGCAAATAGGCGCCCTGAAACTCGGTAAGGCAGCGCCGGTTCTCGGGAAACAGCGCCGCGACGCAGTCGAGGGCCGTATGCACGACCTCGTCTTCGTTCGCGCCGGCCAGCCGTGCGGCGGCAGGCCCGGCTGCCCACGCGGCCAGCAGCGGAGCGCGCACCGGCAGCATCGTCCAAATCGTCGGGAATGCCGCGCGCGGCGCGTGAAAGAACGCGGCGTCGGCGTAGCGGCCGTCGGCGATCTCCTCCCAAAAGGCGTTACGGAATCGCAGCAGTAGCTTGATGACCGGCCCGCTCGCGAGAGCGGACAGCGCCTTCTCTTTCGCCGTGAGCGCGGGCACGAACCGTACGCCGTTCGGCGCCTGCGGCGGTAATTGCAGAACGCCGAGCGGCAGCGTCACGATCGCTTGACGTGCGACCACGTCGTGCGCGCGGCCGTGCTGCGTCGCGGCGATCGTGACTTTGCCGGGCTTCCATCGCACCTCGCGCACGATCGTGCCGAGTTGCACATGCACGTGCTGCGGATCGAGTGCCCCGGCCAGCGCTTGGAGCAGCGATCGATAGCCGCCTTGCGGCCGAAACGTGGCCGCGTCGGCGCCGCCGCCGCCGCACCACTCGTCGATCGTGCCGAGCGTGCTGACGCGCGTGGCGTCGGCTGCGTCGTAGCCTTCCACTAGCAGCAACGCAAATTCGCGCAGGCGGGGCGGCAAGTGGGCGCGCGCCGGCCCGTCGAGAAACTCGCTGAACGGAAGGTCGCGGCGCGGCCGGCGGATCTTGCCGAGCTGCGCCTTGAGCTTAAGAAACAGGTCGTCGCCTTGACGTAATGTGCCGGCGCGCAGCATCCAGCGGCTCTGCGGCGCATCGAGCAGGGCGGTGGTGCGCTTCGCGAGCCACTGCAACGTTGCGGCCGGCCTGCCGTGCACGAACTCGGCGCCGAGCTCCAGCGGCACAGCCAGATCCGGCTCGTTCCGGGTGAGGATTCGGCCGCCGATCCGATCGCGCGCTTCGAGCACACAGACGTCATAGCCGTGTTTGGCGAGCTCAGCCGCAGCCGCCAGGCCGGCGGCACCTGCGCCGATGACCACGACGTCGAATGACTGACTGCTCTTGTCCACTGCCGCTAGCCGGCCCGTGCTGTGATACCGGCTCTCCTCGGTCGTATATTGCTCCGATGGCAATCGAAGGCGAACTTCCGAAACCGCTCTTTTTCGGTCTCACAGCCGCGGAGCCCAATTGGGACGCGGTCTATGCCGAGCAGCTTCCGCGTGTCTACAACTTCTTCCGCTACCGCCTCGGCAACGACGCGCACGCGGAAGATCTAACGTCGCGCACGTTCGAGAAAGCGTGGTCCGCGCGCGCCCGGTACCGGCGCGACGTCGCGGGCTTCTCCACGTGGCTGATCAGCATTGCGCGTAACGTCGCTACCGATCATCTGCGCGCGCAGCGCCCGCATCTGCCGCTCGAGGCGGCCGACGAGATCGAAGCGAAAGGCACGCCGCATGACGAAGTCGCACGGGATTCGGATCTCGCCCGCTTGAGCGCGCTGCTGCAAACGCTTCCGCAACGCGAGCAGGAGCTCGTGGCGCTGAAGTACGGCGCTGAGGCTACGAACCGCGCCATCGCCGAGCTCACGGGTTTGAGCGAGTCGAACGTGGGAACGATTTTGCACCGGGTGGTGCAGACGTTGCGCCGCGACTGGTAATGAGGTGCCGCTATGGACGACCAATTTCTTCGTGATCTGAAAAAACAGCCCACTCTTGAGTTCGCGGCGCGACTGCGCGCGACGTTGCGTTCCCTCCCTCTGAGCGGCGTTGCGCGCAGCGCGCCTGCGGCCGATGTCCGCAGGTGGTTCGCCGCGGCGGCGTCGATCGCGGTGGTGGGCTTTGCTTTCACGCTGCCGCCCGTGCAGGCCGCGGCGCAAGCGTTCTTGAATCTGTTTCGCGTCACGCAGTTCACGGGCGTGCAGGTAGACATGGAGCGCTTCAGCGCGTTCGAGTCGAGCGGTTTCGATCCGTCATCGCTCGTCGGCAGCTTGGAGCTGGAGCTCAATGGAATCGGCGAGCCTGTCTCGTATGCGACGGCGGCGGACGCGGGGGCTGCTGCCGGCATTAACGTGCGCACGCCGGCGTGGCTTCCGCCGGGATACGCGAGCGCCGAGATCATGGGGTCGTCGGAGGCCACTGCGCGAGTCGAGCTGAAGTTGGCTGCCCTGCAGGCGCTGCTCGACACGTTCGGGCTCGCCGACGTGGAGCTGCCCGTGGACCTCGACGGTCAACCGGTCACGGTGCATGTGCCGCCCATCATCACGCAGCGGTTCGTGAACGGCGAGCGTGACCTTCACGTAATTCAAGCGACCAGCCCCGAGGTGTCGTTCCCGGCCGGCGTCGATCTGGCGCAGCTCGCGTACGCGGGCCTCCGAGTGCTCGGCATGTCGCAGGACGAGGCGTATCGCATGTCCGTGACGATCGACTGGCGCTCGACGTTGATCGTGCCGGTGCCGGCCCAGGCCGCCGCGTATCGGCCGATGAACGTGTCCGGCAACGAAGGGTTGCTGATCGAAGCGTTCGATCGCGACGCAGGTATTCCTCAAAGGGTTTTGATGTGGTCGGCCGGCGGGCAAACGTTTGCGGTTGCCGGATCGGTGGGCGGTGCGGAGTTGCTCGAGATCGCGCAAACTCTTCAATAGATGCCGGAATACGCTATTCGTACCGAGGCGTTGCGGCGCGAGTTCGGCCGCAACGTCGCGGTCGCAGGTCTCTCCCTCGCCGTGCCGCGCGGCGAGGTTTTCGGCTTTTTGGGGCCGAACGGTGCCGGTAAGACCACGTCGCTGAAGCTGCTGCTCGGTCTCGTGGCGCCCACGTCGGGTAGCGGCACCGTGCTCGGCGCGCCGCTCGGCAACACCGAAGTGCGCGCGCGCATCGGCTTTCTGCCCGAGCACTTTCGTTTCCACGACTGCTTGAACGCGCGCGAGCTGCTGTACTTTCACGGCCGCTTGCTGGGGTTGCCGGCGCGCGGCCTCGATACGCGCATCGAGGCGCTGCTGTTGCGAGTGGGGCTCGACGATGCCGGGCACCGGCCGCTGCGCACCTACAGCAAAGGCATGACGCAGCGCGCGGGGCTTGCGGCCGCGTTGCTCGGCCATCCCGAGCTCGTGTTTCTCGATGAGCCGACGTCGGGCCTCGATCCGCTCGGCCGCTTGCTGGTGCGCGACGTGATCGAGGAGTTGCGTGCCGGCGGCGCCTCGGTTTTTCTGAATTCGCACTTGCTGGGCGAGGTCGAGGCCACGTGCGATCGGGTGGCGTTCGTGAAGAACGGCCGAATCGTGCACGAGATGCTGCTTGCCAGCGCCGAGGGCACGCTCGACGTGGAGCTGCGCTTGGGCTCCGTCGACGACGCGCTGCTCGACGGGCTCGCGGCATTCGGCACGGGCGTGACGCGCGACGGCACGCTCGTGCGCTTGCGCGCCAATGCCGAGAGCGTGCTGCCCGAGCTCGCGCGCTGGCTCGTCCATCGCAGCGTAGCGCTCTACGAGCTGCGGTGCCGCCGCAAGACACTCGAGGAGTGGTTCGTCGAAGTCATGGGCGAAGACCAAAGGCCCGGCTGACGACATGCGCGGCACGCTGCTCATCGCTCGCCTCACCTGGCTCGAGACGCGACGCAGGCGCATCGCGCTCGCGGCGCTCATCTGCGGATTGCTGTTCCTCGCCGTATTCGGCTCGGCGATCTACTTCGGTTTTCGCCATGTCGCCGAGCAGGGCCCCACGAACGCCGTGGAGATGCGGGTCGCCGCAACGATATTGACGGTGGCGGGTCTCTACGTGGTGAACTTCCTCGTCACGGCCGTCGCGATCTTGCTGCCGATCGATTC
>CAMPKU010000129.1 GCA_946887385.1 uncultured Gammaproteobacteria bacterium | reverse complement strand
CGACCGCACGGAGGCACGCGGGTCGCGCGGCGCTTCGAGGTTCGTGTTCACGGCCGCCTCTCGACTATCTCGATGTCGATGCGGCGGAGCTCGACGGCGCGCGTCTCGCTCTGGATGCCGATGTAGCCCGCGACGTCTTCGATGCCGGACGCTTTCGTTACCGGCACGCCGTTGAGCTGCACTTCGAGCGCGTCGCCGATGAGCTCGATCTCGAGAAGCTGCCATTCGCCCGTGCCCGTGAACGCGCTGCGGACAGCGTCGCGGTCGAGTGCCGTTTCGCCAGGAGGCATGCCGTGGCGAAACAAGCCGCCGACGGGCGGCAGCGAGCCGCCCGCGAGCGGATTCAGTAGCTGCACTTGATAGCTGCGAGTCGGCCAGCCGCGGCCGAATGTGCCGTCCGGCAGGGCGCGGAAGAACACGCCGCTGTCGGCGTTGTCGGTGAGAAAGCGCAGCTCCACGCTCAACCGGAAATCGCGGTGGAGGCCGGGAAAGCGTAACCAGCCTTCGGGGCCGTCGGCGCGTAGGACGCCGTTCTCGATCGCGAACGCACCGCCGTTCTCGATCGTGGCTTGGCCGAGCGTGCCGTCGAACAGCGGCAAGACTTCCGGAGCCGATTGAGCGCCGATCGCCGCTGCGCCAACGGCGACCACTACGCTTGCGAGCGCGCAGTGCGCGCTTCGGCATGACAAAAACGACGATCTCATGTCGCGGTTACTCGTGGTAGCCCGCTTCGATCTTACATCGTGCCCTCAGACGCCGGCGAACGGGAAATCGACCTCGGGCCGTTGACCGCTCACGATGCGCGCGAGGCTTTTGCCGGAGCCGCAGGCGTGCGTCCAGCCGAGCGTGCCGTGGCCGCTGTTCAAGAAGAGGTTCGGCAACTTCGAGCGGCCGACGATCGGCACGTTCGAGGGCGTGGAGGGCCGCAGACCGGTCCAGAACTGCGCGCGTTCCGTGTCGCCGGCGCCGGGAAAGAGCTCCTCAGTGCGCCGCACGAGCGCCTCGCAGCGCACGCGGTTCAAGTCGCGATCGTAACCGTTGAGCTCCGCGGTGCCGGCGATGCGCAAACGGTCGCCTAGCCGCGTGAAGACGAGCTTGTGCTCGTCATCGGTTAACGAGACTTCGAATGCGCGCGCTGCGTCGCGCACGGGCATCGTCACGGAGTAGCCCTTCGCGGGATAGATCGGCAGCTTGATGCCAAGCGGGCGCGCGTAGATCGGGCTCATGCTGCCCATCGCCAGCACGTAGGCGTCGGCGCGCAAGAATTGGAAGCGGCCCACCGAGTCCGTGGCTTCGACATGGTCGAGCTGACCGCCGAATGCACGGAGCGCCGTGACGGTGTGGCTCATGAGGAACCGCACGCCGTCGGCCTGGCAATGCTCGACCAGCTCGCGCGCGAAGCAGTTCGCGTCGCCGGATTCGTCTTGGGCCGTGTACGTGGCGCCCGCGAGCTTTGCTCGGATGTGGCTCAAAGCCGGCTCGATGCGCACCGCTTCGTCGACGGTAATCACGCGGCGGTCGCATCCCAGCGCGCGCATCTGCGCGGCGGGCGCTTCGGCCGCTGCGAGCTCTTTCGCGCTCGTGTAGAAGTGCAGGATCCCTTGCGTGCGCTGGTCGTAGTCGATGCCGATATCGCGGCGCAGCTGCTGAAGCATCTCGCGGCTGTACGTGCCGAGCCTCACGATGTGCTCGATGTTGCGTCGCGTGCGCGCCGGCGTGCACTCGCGCAAAAAGGCGAGCGTCCATAGCCATTGCTGAAGATCGATCCGCGGCCGGAACAGCAGCGGTGCATCCTCTTTCGTGAGCCACTTGAGCACCTTGAACGGCGCGCTGGGATTGGCCCACGGCTCCGCATGACTTACGGAAATCTGGCCGCCGTTCGCGAAGCTCGTTTCGGCGGCCGGCGTCGCTTGCCGGTCGACTACCGTCACATCGTGCCCGTGCTGGCGCAAGAAGTACGCGGACGTAACTCCGAGCAGGCCCGCGCCGAGCACTATCACGTTCACGGCGGCGACTTCCTCGCTAGACGTTGAACCTGAAGTGGATCACGTCGCCTTCCTGCACCACGTAGGTCTTGCCCTCGAGCCGCAGCTCGCCGGCCTCGCGAGCGCCTTGCTCGCCGCGCCGCGCGACGAACTGGTCGTAGCCGATCACCTCCGCGCGGATGAAGCCGCGCTCGAAATCGGTGTGAATCGCGCCCGCCGCCTCGGGCGCGGTGGCATCGCGCCGCACCGTCCAGGCACGAACCTCTTTGGGGCCGGCCGTATAGAACGTCTTGAGGCCCAGCAGCTTGTAGGCCGAGCGAATCACGCGGTGCAAGCCGGGCTCGGTGAGGCCTAAGCTCGCGAGAAACTCGGCGCGCTCAGCTTCGGGTAACCGCGCGAGCTCTGCCTCGATGGCCGCGGAAATCACGACGACTTCGGCGCCTTGTCCTGCTGCGAGCGTGCGCACGGCCTCGACGAGCGGATTGTCGGGCGGCGAGTCTTCGGCCACGTTCGCCACGTACATCACGGGTTTGGCCGTGATCAGGTGCAGCTCTTGCAGCACGTCGGCCTCGCTCTCGCCGAGCTGAACCGTTCGCACGGGCTTGCCGTTCTCGAGCGCATCGAGCAGTTTCTTCAACGCGTCGCGGCGCGCCATCGCGGCTTTGTCGTTGGTCTTCGCAGCGCGCTCGGCGCGCTGGTGTACCTTTTGCACGGTATCGAGGTCGGCGAGCATGAGCTCGGTGTCGATGATCTCGATGTCATGCAGCGGATTCACTTTGCCCGCCACATGCACGATGTCGTCGTTCTCGAAGCAGCGCACGAGGTGCGCGATCGCATGCGTCTCGCGAATGTGGGCGAGGAACTGGTTGCCGAGGCCCTGGCCCTGCGACGCGCCTTCCACGAGGCCTGCGATGTCGACGAACTCGACCACGGTCGGCACGATCTTCTCGGGTTTGATGATCGCGGCCAACGCCTCCAGCTTCGGGTCCGGCACGGCGACGACGCCGACGTTCGGGTCGATCGTACAAAAGGGATAGTTCTCGGCCGGAATCTCCGCCGCCGTGAGCGCATTGAACAACGTCGACTTGCCGACGTTCGGCAATCCAACGATGCCGCACTTGATGCCCATGAGTTATTCGGTCTCCGATTTGCGAGTGTGCAGACGGTTCTTCATGCGTTCGGCGCCGTGCTCGAGCAGCAGCGGCACGAGGCCGGCCGCTTCTTGCAGCTTGTCGCGCAATGTGGCCTCTTCGGCGCCGCCGGCGCGCTTCAGTACATGGTCGATCACGTCGCGGCGGCCGCCGGCCTGCTCCTTGTCGCGCGGGTGACCCACGCCGAAGCGCAGCCGCCAAAATTTTGTGCCGATGTGCTCGATGACGCTGGCGATGCCGTTGTGGCCCGCGCTCCCGCCGTCGAACTTCAGCTGCGCGCGGCCCGGCGGCAAGTCGAGCTCGTCATAGGCGACGAGCACGTGCTCCGTCGCAATCTTGTAGTAGCTCACGGCGGCCCCGACGGACTGGCCGCTCAAGTTCATGTAGGTCATCGGCTTCAATAGGCGAATGCGGCGGCCGGCGATCGCGATCTCAGCCGCTTCGCCGTGCAGCTTGCGCTCGCGCGAGAACGTGCCGCCGTGCTCGCGCGCGAGCAGGTCCACGAACCAGAAGCCTGCATTGTGGCGAGTGGCTTCGTATTCCGGCCCCGGATTTCCCAGGCCCACAATCAAATCGATTGGCGTGCTCATTCAAGGTTGCATGATTGCACAAGAGCCGTGCTCGGCGGTTCGGGCGGCGCGCAGGGGTGAAAAGGAAAGGCCGCCTGGTGGCGGCCTTCGTTTGGCGGAGAGGAAGAAGAGCTACTTCTTGCCTTCGGTTTTGCCGCCTTTTGCATCGGGCTTGGCGCCGCCTTTGGCTGCGTCGCCGGCAGCGGCCTCGCCTTCGGCAGGCTCCGCCTGCGCCAGCGCCGGAACTTCTCCGGCCGGCGTTGCCGCCGCGGCCACGTCGACTTCCTCCGCGCGTGGCAGGTTGATCGCGACGACCGGTTGATCCTGGCCGCCCGCGAGCGCAACGAGCGTGACGCCCTCGGGCAGCTTGAGGTCCGACAGGTGATAGATCTGATTGAGCTCGAGTGCCGAGACGTCGAGCTCGAGGTACTCGGGCAAATGGCGCGGCAAGCAGCGCACTTCGACGTCCGTGAGCAGGTGCTCGACGACGCCGCCTTGCTCCTTCACGCCCTTCGCCTCGGCTTCGCCGGCGAAGTGGATGCGGACGGTGATCGTGAGCTCGACGTCCTCGCGAACGCGTTGAAAGTCGAGGTGCATGATCAGCGGCCGTGCGGGATGACGCTCGACGCTCTTGACGACGACCTGCTGCGCCTTCGAGCCAACCTTCAGCGTGAGAATGCTGGTGTAGAACGCTTCGCGGCCCATCTGATTGCGAAGGGCGTTGTGGTCGAAGACGAGCGCCTCCGGCACTTCGCCGCCGCCGTACACGATGGCGGGGACTTTGCCGGCCTTGCGCAGGCGGCGGCTATCGGTGCGGCCGAGCTGCGCGCGCGGCTCTCCGGCCAGTTCGAATACGGCTTTCACGGCGGGTACCTCCAGGAAGCCGCGCATCATAGCAGGGCGGCCTGCCGAGCCCAAGCTAGTCGAGATATAGGGAGCTCACGGAGTCGGATTCGTTGATCCGGCGCAGGGTTTCGGCCAGCAGCTCGGCCACGGAGAGCTGCCGGATGCGCGGGCAGGCCCGAGCCGCCTCGCTCAAGGGGATGGTGTCGGTGACCACGATCTCGTCGAGCACCGAGCCTTTTATCCGCTCCACGGCGGGTCCGGAGAGCACGGGGTGGGTGATATAGGCCACCACCCGAACCGCGCCGCGCTGCTTCAATACGTCGGCCGCTTGGCACAGCGTGCCGGCCGTGTCCACCATGTCGTCGATGAGCACGCAGGTTTTGCCCGATACCTCGCCGACCACGTTCATGACCTCGGCCATGTTCGGCTGCGGGCGGCGTTTGTCGATGATCGCCAGGCCCGCATCGTCGAGCCGCTTTGCGAGCGCGCGGGCCCGTTCCACGCCGCCGACGTCGGGCGACACGACCACCATGTCCTTGTACTTCTGCTTCCAGGCGTCGCCGAGCAGCACCGGCGAGGCATAGACGTTGTCGACGGGAATGTCGAAAAAACCCGTGATCTGGTCGGCGTGCACGTCCACGAACAGCACCCGATCGATACCGGCCGTCGCGATCAAATTGGCGACCAGCTTGGCCGTGATGGGCACGCGGGCGGCGCGCCGCCGCCGGTCCTGCCGCCCGTAGCCGAAGTACGGCATGACGGCCGTCACCCTCGCGGCCGAAGCGCGTTGGCACGCGTCGGCCATGATCAAGAGCTCCATCAAGTTCTCGTTCACGGGCGGACACGTCGGTTGCACGATGAAGACGTCGCGGCCGCGCACGTTCTCCATGATCTCGACGCTGATCTCGCCGTCGCTGAAGCGGCCGACGGTAATTCGGCCGAGCGAGAGCCCCAAGTGATACGCGATGTCGCGCGCAAGGGCGGGGTGCGCCTTGCCCGAAAAAATCGTCGTCGAGATGGGGTCCAACGCCGCGGCTCCTCGTTGTCGTTATGGCTGGGGCGGTAGGAATCGAACCTACGTATGACGGGATCAAAACCCGTTGCCTTACCGCTTGGCTACGCCCCAAGGCCCGCTATTGTGATGGGCCGGCGGCGCTTCGTTCAAGGAGCCGTTTGCCAGTCGTCGATCGTCAGCCGCAACTCGAGCGCTCCGTGCGTGAGGTCGATGCGCCGCGGCACGAGCACGGGATCGCCGGCGCCGCCGCCGAGCGCGCCGAGCTGGTAGGTTGGATACATGACGCGCCACAGCCGTTGCTCGAGCACTGCCAACGTGCCGTCGGTGCCCGGTTCCGTGACGGCGCGAAAGCCGGGATCGGGAAAGCCGAGCAACCAGTGCGGCAGGCTCGCGATCGGCAGCCACCAGCCGACGAGCTCGGACAGCTCCGCTTCCGGGTCCGTGAGCGTGCGCGTCTCGCCGCGTGCCGTGACGCTAAGAGCGCTGGGCGGCCCGGCGACTTGCAGCACGCCGGCCCCAAGCGGATTGCGCACGATGAGCTCGAGCGCATCGCCGTCTTGTCTCCAGTTGAATCTGCCCTGAATCGCCCGATCGCCCGTGTCGACGGTAAGCCGGCCGCGCATTTCCCATGACGTTGCGGACGCAAGCGCTTCGCGTCGCTGCGCAAGGCTTCGCCCGTCGGTGCCCACCGGCAGGCGCGCGCAGGCCAGAAGCTGCGCGGCCATCAGAAGCACCAGCGCTGCGCGCCGTGTCATGGCGAGAGGCGCTCGTCAACCTCTCGTAGATGGCGGCTGTCGGGATTGGCGGCGAGCGATTGGCGCAGCAGCTGAAGCGCGCTGTCGCGCTCGCCGAGCTGCCAGCGCACGTCGACCAAGTGTGCGGCGATCTCGGGGTCCTGCTCGAGCCGGTACGCGCGCTCGAGGTAGTCGAGTGCCGCACGATAATCGCCGAGCTTGAACAGCACCCAGCCCATGCTGTCGATGATCGCCGCGCTGTCCGGGCTCAACGCAAGCGCGCGCTCGATATAGTCGCGCGCTTCGTCGTGGCGGTCGAAGCGGTCGGTTAGGAGATAACCGTACGCGTTCAGGATCGAGGCGTCGCTGGGATTCTCCTCGGCGAGCGACTCGAGCACGTCGAGGGCTTTGCGGTTGCGGTTTTGATCCTCGTAGAGCAACGCCAGCGAGTAGCGCAGGGAGCTGTTGTCCGGATAGCGTTCAAGACCCTCGTTCAGCAGCGCCTCGGCGTCGTCGAGCGCGCCGCGCGCGACGACGTCTTGCACGCGGATCACGTACAGCTGCGCGTCTGCGGCATGCAAGGCTGGATCGTCGGGACTGGAGGCCAACGCCTCGTTCACTATGCGCGTGGCTTCTTCGGGCTGCTGCATCTGTAGCAATAGCTGCGCTTGGGCCAGCAGCATGTCGGTGGTGAAGCGCGGATTGGCGGCGCCGAAGTCGCGCAGGTGCCGAATGGCGCCCTCGGAGTCGTTTTGCTCGCCGTACAGAATGCGTGCGGTGCGAAGCTGCGCCTCGACGGCGTGCGTGCCTTCGGTCACGCGCGCGTATGAGCGCGTGGCCTGGAGGAAGTCGCGCTCCGTCTCGGCGAGACGGCCGAGGTAGTAGAACGCTTCGCTGCGGTAGTTCGGCTCGCCGCGCAGGTCGTTGAAGTAGCGCTTCGCGTCCTCGGCGCGCTGTTCCGTCATGGCCAGAAACGCGAGCGCGCGCGTGGCTTCGGGCAACCCCGGGTTCGCCGCCAGGATGTCGTTGAGGCGCATTTCCGCTTCGCGCGGCTGACCGGCGGACAGCAGCAATTCGGCGTATTGAAGCTGCACTTCCACTTCGTCGTGGCGCTGCGCAAGCTCTGCGCCTATCTCGAGGCTGTCGTCGGTACGGCCGGTGACGAGCAGCGTGCGAGCGTAGAGCAGCTGCGCGTCGACCCATTCAGGATTCGAGCGGCTCGCGGCTTCAGCGTTCTCCAAGGCGAGCTCGAAGTCGCCGGAGCGCAGCGCGAGCCGAGCGAGTGCGTACTGCCCGGTGGGCACGTTCGGAAACGTTTGGTTCAACGAGCGCATGATCCTCGTTGCGGTGGCCGGATAAGGCTCGTCGCCAAGTGCCTCGAGCACGAGCGCGAAGCCTGTGCGCTGATCCGGTACCGCGCGAATGAACCTCGTGAACTCCACGATTGCCCGCGGCACGCGATTGGCGCGCGTTTCGAAAATGCCGAGATACCACGCCGGCCGCTCGTCGTCGGGAGCGAGCTCGCGCCAGCGCGCGCCCGCCGTGAGCCCCTGCTCGGTAAGCTCGAGCTCATGGGCGATGCGCGTGGCACGCTCAGCAGGCCCCGGCTCGGCGGAGAGCGCGGAGGCTGCGAGGAATTCTTGCGCGGCCGTTTGAAAGTCCTGCCGCTCGAGCGCGATGTCGCCGCGCAGGAGATGCGAGTCCACTTCCACTTGGCGGTCGACGCCGTCCACCGTAGGTGCTGTGGCGCAAGCGCCGAGCAGCACGGCGAGCGGCAAGAGTCGCGTGAGCTTCATGCGGCCAATATACCCCAAGGTGGCGGGCGAATCGTGCGCGGTGCGGCGCCTTCGGTGCGCCGCGCTGCGGGCGTTCGAAGCCCGCCGGCCGGCGCCGGCGCTTGCTTGTGAACGCCGAGGGGTTCTACCACAATTCGCCGGTGACTGAGTTGCTGAACATGATCTCGACGTGGCTGGACCCGCAGTTCGTGAGCCAGGCCGTGGTTGTTTGGGGCGGACGGGTGCTCGGTGCGCTCGCGATTTTCGTCGTCGGCAGAATCCTAGTGCGCGCGCTCACGGGCTGGGCAACGGCCGCGATGATCCGCGTGGGCGTCGACGCCACGCTCACCCGGTTCTTGGGCAACCTCATGTATATGGCTCTGCTCGTGGTGGTGGGGCTCACGGCGTTCGCTGCGCTCGGCGTGCCCACCTTGAATTTCATCGCGATCGTTGGCGCTGCGGGCCTCGCCATCGGCCTCGCGTTGAAGGACTCGCTGAGTAATTTCTCTTCGGGCGTCATGCTGGTGTTCTTTCGGCCGTTCAAGGTGGGCGACTTCATCGAGGCCGCCGGCGTGAGCGGCGTGGTCGAGAGCATTGGTATCTTCGACGTCGTATTGAAGACTCCCGATAACCGCGTCATCAACGTGCCGAATAGCTTGATCTACGGCGGCACGATCACCAACTACAACGCCGAAAGCACGCGCCGCATCGACCTCTCCATTGCCATCGGCTACGACGCGGACATCCCGCAAGCGAAGTCCGTCATCGCGGCCATCGTGGCGGCGGAGGCGCGCATTGCGAAACATCCGCCGCCCGAGGTTGCGGTGCAGGACGTGTTGACGAACGCCGTAACGGTAGCTGTGCGCGTATGGGTGGAAAGCACCCACTACGGCGCCGTGCGTAGCGATCTGCTCGAGCGCATCAAGCGCACACTCGACAAGTACGGCCTGTCGATCCCGACGCAGCAGCGTCCGGCGCCGGCGCCGGCCACTTTGACGGCCGGCAAGTGAAGGAGTCGCTGCGCACTAAGCTCACGGAGTTGGTCGAGCGGCACGAAGAAGTCGCGCGGCTACTCGGCGATGCGGCCACGATTTCCGACAAAGATCGATTCCGGGAGCTGTCGAAGGAATACTCGCGCCTCGACGAGGTGGCGCGCGATTTCAATGTTCACCGCGAGCTCGAGCGCGAACTAGCCGCGGCTGCGGAATTGCGCGCCAGCTCCGACGCCGAGATGCGTGCCATGGCCGAAGATGAGCACAAGGCGCTGGCGGAGCGACTTGCCGCGCTCGAGCGCAAGTTGCTGCTGCACCTCGTGCCAAAAGATCCCGACGACGACGCCAATCTGTTTCTCGAGGTGCGGGCCGGCACCGGCGGCGACGAGGCCGCGATCTTCGCCGGTGATCTATTCCGCATGTACAGCCGCTACGCGGAGCGTCAGGGCTGGACCGTGGAAGTCTTGAGCGCGAATCCCGGCGAGCACGGCGGCTACCGCGAGGTGATCTCCCGCGTAGCAGGCAAGGGCGCCTACTCGAAGCTGAAGTTCGAGTCGGGCGTGCACCGCGTGCAGCGCGTGCCTGAGACCGAGGCGCAAGGGCGCATCCACACGTCGACGTGCACGGTGGCGGTTTTTCCGGAGCCCGAGGATGTGGGCGATATCGAGATCAACAAGGCCGACCTCAAAATCGACACTTACCGGGCATCGGGTGCCGGCGGCCAGCACGTCAACAAGACCGATTCGGCGATCCGCATCACGCACCTGCCCACGGGCCTGGTCGTGGAGTGCCAGGACGAGCGCTCACAGCACAAGAACCGCGCGCGCGCAATGTCGCTCTTACACGCGCGGCTGCGCGACGCCGAAGAAACGAAGCGCCAGGCGGAAACGGCCGAGAAGCGCCGCGGTCTGGTAGGCACGGGCGACCGCTCCGAGCGCATCCGTACTTACAACTTCCCGCAGGGACGCCTCACGGATCACCGCATCAATCTCACGCTGTACAAGGTCGACGACATCGTGAACGGCGATCTCGACGACGTGATCGGTCCGCTCGCGAACGAATACCAAGCCGACCTGCTGGGCGCGTTGGGCCTCGAGAGTTGAGCGTGTCCGGCGCGCGGTCACGAATTGCGGAACCCGGCGCGAGCGCGAGCGGCGGGGCGTTGGTGGCGTCGGCGGCCGCGGCGCTCACGGGCAGCAGCGAAACGCCGCGGCTCGATGCCGAGGTGCTGCTCGCGCACGCCGCCGGCCGCAGGCGCGGCTCGCTGCTGGCGTTTCCAGAGCGCGCCATCGAGCCCGCGGCCGCAGCGGAATTTGCGGCACTCGTCGAGTGCCGCGCGCGCGGTGAGCCGGTGGCCTATCTCATCGGCGCGCGCGAGTTCTATTCGCTGCCGCTTGCCGTCTCGCCCGACGTGCTCATCCCGCGCGCCGACACCGAGTTGCTCGTCGAGCTGGCTATCGCCGCAGTGGCCGCGCTCGATGAGCCCCGCGTGCTCGACGTCGGCACGGGCAGTGGCGCGATTGCGTTGGCCGTAAAAAAAGCGCGGCCCGCCGCGCGCGTCACCGCCACGGATGTGAGCGCAGCAGCGCTGGCCGTCGCGCGCGGCAACGGCGCGCGGCTCGCGCTCGAGGTGCGCTTCGTCGAGTCGCATTGGTTCGAGGCGCTCAACGCAGAAGTTTTCGACGTGATCGCCAGCAATCCGCCGTACGTTCGTAGCACCGACGTGCGGGGCGCCCTCCTGCTCGAGCTGCGGCTCGCGCTCGACGGCGGCGCCGACGGCCTCGACGCTTATCGCGCGTTGCTGCGCGGTGCGGCTCGGCATCTCGATGCGCGCGGAATGCTGCTGCTCGAGCATGGTCACGACCAGCGCGCGGAGTTGCTGCAGCTTGCCGTCACCCTCCGCTGGCGCTTCGTTGCGGCGCATGACGACCTTGCCGGGAGGCCGCGCGTGCTCGCGCTGCAGCGGGGCGACACGCAATGAGTAATCGCTACGCTCGGCAGATTGCGCTCGCCGACGTCGGCGCCGAAGGCCAGGCGAAGCTCGGCCAAGCGCGCATGCTGATGGTTGGGCTCGGCGGCCTGGGCTGTCCCGCGGCGCTGTATCTCGCAACGAGCGGCGTCGGCCGGCTCGTGCTCAACGACTTCGACCGCGTGGACGAGACGAACCTGCCGCGCCAGATCCTGTACGGTCCCGCTGACGTCGGCGCTTTGAAGGTTGAAGCGGCGAAGAAGCGCTTGACGGCACTGAATCCCGGCGCCGAAGTCGTGACTCTTGCGGAACGTCTCGACGGTGCGGTGCTCGACGCGGCGGTGGCCGACGCGCACGTCGTGCTCGACGGCACCGACAACTTCGCAACGCGCTTCGCGGTGAACCGAGCGTGCGTCGCGCGCGGCGTGCCGCTCGTTTCGGGCGCCGCCGTGCGCGTCGAAGGGCAGATCGCCGTCTTTCCGAATAGCGGCGATGGCCCATGCTACGCATGCCTTTATAACGACGAGGACGAGTGGCTCGGCGACTGTCAGGGCAACGGCGTGCTCGCGCCCGTGCCCGGCGTGATCGGCACACTGATGGCGGTGGAGGCGTTGAAGCTGGTGCTCGGCTGGGAGTCGTCGCTGCGAAATCGGCTGCTCCTGTGGGATGCGAAACGCGGCGAGTGGCAAAGCGTCGCGCTCAAGCGCGACCCGAACTGCGTCATCTGTAGCGGGCGCTCCGCCGACGGCTGAGCCGGCCGGATGACGAGCTTGCGAAACCATCAACGCATTCTCGTCGTCGGCTGCGGCGGCGCAGGCAAGTCGACGTTCGCTCGCGCGCTAGGCGCCGCAACGGGCTTGCCGGTGATTTACCTCGATCGCCACTTCTGGAAGCCCGATTGGCAGCCGACCGCCGTCGAGGAGTGGTGTACCGTCGTCGCCGAGCTCGCGAGCCGCGACACGTGGATCATGGACGGCAATTACGGCGGCTCGCTCGCGATTCGGCTCCGCCGTGCCGACGCCGTGGTGTTCTTCGACTTCGATCGTCTCACGTGCGTTTGGGGCGTGATCAGGCGGCGCTGGTCGCTGCAAAGCGGAACGAGGCCCGACATGGCGCCCGGCTGCGCCGAGCGCTTGTCGCTCAAATTTTTGCGCTGGATCTGGAGCTATCCGCGCGAGTCGAGGCCGCGCATCGTCAAAGCCCTCGCCACGGTGAGCCCCTCCGTAGACGTGGTGACCGTGACGACGCGTATGGAGGTCGCCAAGCTCTTGGTCGCCAGCACGGAGGGCGCCTCTCCTGTTTCTTAGCGAAAACCTC
>CAMPKU010000128.1 GCA_946887385.1 uncultured Gammaproteobacteria bacterium | reverse complement strand
GGCCGCACGATCAGCGGCTCCTCGAGCTCGCCTGTCGGCACGAGCTTGCCGTCGGGCCCTTGCTCGAGCCGGTGATGCGTGACGACGGCGCACTCCTTCGCGAACCCCTCGACGTGCGCAGCTTCCTTTTGCAAGAACGACAGCGGAATGAACAGCGGAAAGTACGCGTTCTCGTGCCCCGTGGCCTTGAACATGTCGTCGAGCGAGCGCTGCATGTTCTCCCAGAGCGTGTAGCCCCAGGGCCGAATGATCATGCAGCCTCGCACCGGCGAGCTCTCCGCGAGATCGGCACCCGCAATCACTTGCTGGTACCACTCCGCGTAGTTCTCCGCCCGCGTAGGCGTGATCGCTGTCTTCCCCTTACTCATAAGGCCCCGAAGGATAGCCGCTCCCTCCCCCCACCGAAAGCGCCACCCACCAACGCACAGCCCAAGAGCCCGACGAATCGGCGCGGCTCAAGGAACCGATGAGGCAGTCCCGGAAGTGCCGACGCATGACGGCCCTTCCGGGGCGCTCGCGCGCAGGGACGCGCGCGAGCGAGCTTACAGGGACGTACTTGCAGCGTCCCCGGAAGGGCCGTCATGCGGCGGCGCTTCCGGGACGGAAAAGCACCCGATACTTCAGTTCTCCAAGGCGGCAACAAAGTCGGGTTTCGTGGCGCGCAGGATCTCGAGGATCGCAGTGCGGTCGGCCGCGTCGAGGTGCGCAAAGTCCTCGCTTCCGTCGACACCCGTGAGCACTGCGGTCAAGCGCCGATAGAACAGCCCCTTCGGCTCCTCGGGCAACGCATCGAACCCCGCCGAGTGAATCACGTAGCTCAGCGGATAGCGGAACAACCGCCGCGTCAGATCGAAGTCGCGCAACGATCGCCCTTCCCCATCGCGCACCGCGCGGCTCGCGAACTGCTCGACGAACTTCTGATCGCCCGAGATCGGGTTCGTGTACTCCACCGCATCCACGAACAGCATCATCCGCAGGAGGCGTTCCACCGTCTCCTCGAGCGGTTCCTCGCGCCGCTCCGGTGCCGAACGCGCGTCGTAGCTCACTCGCGTGAGCAAGTTCTGCACGTCGGCCTGATGCTGCAGCACGAGCAGCGCCACGATGTCGCTCGTGTTCGTGAGATACGGCGTGGTGTCGACCAATCCGTCGAGCGTGTTCACGTTGCCGACTCGCAGCTCCTCGAGCCGGTCGAAATCGGCCAGCGTCTTGATCACCATGTTGCCGAGATGCACTTCGCTGCCGTGCTGCCCTGTCACGTACCAGCCGCCCCAGCGGCTCTTCAGCGGCGTGCGGTCCGAGATCAGAATCCAGCCCTCGTGCGAGACCAGCGAGCCCGTGGTGCCCGTATAGCCGGAGCCCACGATGAAGCGCGGCACACCTCCGCCCGTGAGCGAATACGAGTCGTGGCAGCTCAAGCACCGGCCGAGCTCCGCGCTGAACTCGGGCTCTCGGGGAGCCTGCTCCAGCAGATAGAACACGGGCCCTAGGTTCGGATCGAGCGCCGCAATCTCGATCGGCGCACCCTGCACGAACCCCACGTACGTGTCGTCGTTGAAGTAAATCGCGCGCGGCGTCTTCGGGCCGATCAGCGGGCCTTGCAGACTCGTCTGCGAGTACACCAGCGTCTGCGAAGCCACGTCTATCTCGAGCTCCGCGAGCAGCGACTCGAGGTAGCCGCGCGGCGAGCGGTGCTCGAGCTCGACCTCACCGCGCTCGATGCGGTCGATCAGCGAAGCCACGCGATCCGCGCGCTTGCCGGTGGTGTACGGGATCGCCGGGTACTCGGTGTCGTAGCGCAGCGCCGAGCCGCCCGCGGGAGCGCTCGGGGTGTAACCGATCAACGCCTCGGACTGCGGCGCCTGCGAGTCGCCATTGCGCTCCAAACCGAGCCATAACGCGGCCCCCGCCAGCAGCGCCGCCACGGCCGCAGCGAGCGCCACCGTGCGTATGCGAGAGCTCCGGAGCCTGCGTAGGAACATCATGTGTGTAGCTTGCCAAAATGGCGCGGCCACGGCCACGCCCACCAGGAACGCGCGCCGGCGCGTGCAGTACAATTGGGCGCATGGACGTCACAACTGCCACCTTCGAACGCGAGGTCATCGAAGCCTCGAAATCCGCGCCTGTCGTCGTCGATTTTTGGGCGCCTTGGTGCGGCCCGTGCAAGGCGCTCGGGCCCACGCTGGACAAAGTCGCGGAGTCGTTCGGCGGCCGCGTCAAGCTCGTGAAAGTGAACTCCGACGAGAGCCCGGAGTTGTCGCAAACCTTCAACATTCGTTCCATCCCGAACGTCATCGCCTTCAAGGACGGCCGCGCCGTCGCGCAATTCATGGGCGCCATCCCGGAAGCGCAGGTGCGCGAGTTCTTCGCACAGCTCGTACCGTCGGCCAACGAAGAGGCCCTGAAGGCCGCCGAGGCCGCGTTTCAGGCGGGCAAGACCGCTGAGGCCGAGCAACTCCTCGCCACGATCCCGCGCGACATTGCGATTGCCGACCGCATCGCCGCGCTCGAGCAGGGCATCGCGTTCGCGAAAACGGGCGCCGGCGGCCCAAGCGAGGCAGAGCTGCGCGAGCAACTTGGCATCGATCCGCTCGACCACGACACGCGCCTGAAGCTCGCAAGCGTGCTGGCCGGCCAGCGCCGCTTTCGCGAAGCGATGGAGGAGTTGCTCGAGGTGGTGCGCCTCGGCCGCCATTCCCAAACCGACGCGGCCCGCACGCATCTGCTCTCGCTATTCACGCTCGCGGCCTCCGACCCCGCGCTCGTGGCCGAGTACCGGCGCAAGCTCGCGAGCGCGTTGCATTAGCCATGCAGCGCACCCTGATCACGATCGGCATTGCCGTGCTCGTGGCAGGGCTGCTCTGGCCGTGGCTCGCGAAACTCGGGCTCGGCCGCCTGCCCGGCGACTTTCGCATTCAAACGGGCAACAGCGTGTTCTATTTCCCGCTGGCCACGTGCCTGCTCGTCTCGGTGGTGCTGTCCGTGATTCTCTGGCTGCTGCGCCGCTAGCGCGGCGGGAACGGCTCCTCACTTTCCGTTCCCAGCACCCTATCGCGCGTCCGCGCAGCTAGAATTGCCGCGCCGGCCGCCGCCGGTGGAAGTATTGGGGGCTCCCGCATGCCATTGCGCTCGATGCACGCCACGATCCGAACCCTGTGCCTTGCAGCGAGCCTGGGAGCGTCGGCGGGCTCGCTCGCGCAGCCTTCGGCTCTGGATGTGATCGACGTGATCGACGTCATCGGCGCCACGCCGCTCGGCGGCGAGCTCGACACGGATCGCATCGCGGCCAACGTGCAGACGGCGAGCGCCGCGCAACTTCGCGAGCAAGGCGCGCTCGATCTCGCGGACTTCATGAAGCGCAGCTTAGGCAGCGTGTTCGTCAACGACGCGCAGAACAATCCTCTGCAGCCCGACGTGCAGTACCGCGGATTCGTGGGCTCGCCGCTGCTCGGCTTGCCGCAGGGCCTCGCCGTGTATCAAGACGGCGTGCGCATCAACGAGCCCTTCGGCGACACCGTGAGCTGGGCGTTGATCCCCGAGAGCGCAATCGACAGCGTGTATCTCGTCCCGGGCTCCAACCCGCTATTCGGCTTGAACGCGCTCGGCGGCTCCATTGCCGTGCGCACGAAAGACGGCTTCGATCACGCCGGCACACGCGCCGAGCTCACCACGGGCTCCTTCGGCCGGTTCGAAGCGCAGGCCGAGACGGGCGGCTCTTTCGGCGACGGCCTGGGCTACTTCGTCACGGCGTCGCATCTTGAAGAGGACGGCTGGCGCGAGTTTTCGCCCACCGAGGCGCAGCAACTTTTCGCGAAGCTCACGTCGCTCGGCGAACGCTCGCGTTACGACGTGAGCCTGACGCGCGTCGCTACCGATCTCGTGGGCAACGGCGCGGCGCCCGCGGACTTGCTCGAGCTTAACCGTGAAGCCATCTTCACGCGGCCCGACCGCACCGAGAACGCGTTGACGATGCTGAGCGTGAACGGCGAGCAAATGGTGTCGCCCGCCATCACCCTGCGCGGCAACCTATACGTACGCGCGAGCAACGTGGACACGTTGAACGGCGACGATTCGGACTTCGAGGAGTGCGAGGACACACCGGGCTTCATCTGCGAGGAAGAAGGCGACGACGAGGAGCTCGCGCTCGACGAGAACGAGCAGCCGATCGCGGCCGACGAGAGTCTCGAAGGGGCTACGGTGAACCGCACGAACACGGAGCAGGACGGCGGCGGCTTCGCGTTGCAAGCCGACTTCGAAGGCCTGCTGGCGGGCCGCGCCAACCGCTTCACGATCGGCGCCACGCACGACCAAGCCGACGTGGCATTTGCCGCGAGCACCGAGCTCGGCACGCTCGACGCCACGCGCCAAGCGATTCCCGGCGGCGTGTTCGTCGGCGAGGCTTTCACAGGGCTCGAAACGTCCACGTCGAGCACGGGCGTGTACGTGAGCAACATCTTCACGCTCGGCGAGCGCACGGTGCTCACGCTGTCGGGCCGGTGGAACCGCACGCACGTCGTGCTCGAAGATCAGCTCGCCGACGATCTCGACGGCGACCATACCTTCCAGCGCTTCAACCCCGCCGTAGGCCTTACCGTGGACACCGAGGCCGCCACCTTCTACGCGAGCTACAGCGAAGCGAACCGCGCGCCCTCGCCCGTCGAGCTCACGTGCGCCGACGAGAACGATCCGTGCCGCTTGCCGAACGCGTTTGTCGCCGATCCGCCGCTCGCACAAGTCGTGGCGAAGACCTTCGAAGCCGGCGTGCGCGGCGCCTTCGGCTCGGGCCGCTGGCACGCCGGCGTGTTTCGCACCACCAACGACGACGACATCCTGTTCGTGAGCGCGGGCGCGCTGACGAACCAGGGCTTCTTCGACAACGTCGGCGAAACGCGCCGCGACGGGGTGGAAGTGAATCTCGCGGGCAGGGCCGGCGAGCGGTTCGCGTGGTCGGTGGACTACACGTATCTCGACGCGACGTTCCGGGAGAGCTTCGCCGTGGCGAGCGCGAACCATCCCGGCGCCCTCGACGGCGAGATCGAGGTTGAAAGCGGCGACCGCTTGCCGCTGGTTCCCAAGCAGCTCTTGAAAGCCGGCCTCCGTATCGCCGTGACCGAGGACTTCACGCTGGGCACCGATGTGTACGCTTCTTCAGGCGCGTATTTCCGCGGCGATGAAGGCAACTTGCTCGACGAGCTCGACGGCTACGCGCTGCTCAGCGTGCGCGCCGAGTATCGCCTGAGCGAGCGCGCGCGCCTCTTTGCGAGCATCGACAACTTGCTGGACGAAGAATACGAGACGTTCGGCGTGTTCGGCGAAGCCGACGAGGTGCTCGGCGACGATTTCGAGGAACCGTTCTTCGTGGGCCCCGGCGCCCCGCGTGCCGCATGGCTCGGCGTGCGCGTGGCGTTCTAAACTGCCGTCACTGCGCGGGCGCTTCGTCCGGGGGTAGGCGCTCCACGGCGCCCGGCGGCAGGTCGCCCGACACGCGCGCGCGCAGGAACGACCACAGCTCGTCGTAGTAGGGCGCCACGTTCGGATCCCGACCGCGCGGCGGCATGGAGCTGCCAGGCCCGAAATAACCGTGATCGAGCGCCGCGAAGAACTCGCGTTGCGACATGTCGTTCATCCGCAGCGCAAGATCGGGGGCAAAGTTCGATCCCCTGATGTCGGCCGCATGACACGTGGCGCACTGGGCCTGAAACACACGCCAACCGATATAGGTGGCGAGATCCACGCGACATGCGCCGCCAGGCGCACACTCCACGCGATACGGACGATCTTCCGCCACCGACTGCGCCGCGCCGGCGTGGCTGCCGAGCGCGGCGCACAGAATCGTCAACAGGCGAGCGTGACGCACGTGCTCCGTCAGTAGTGAATGACGGACCGAATGCTCTTGCCCTCGTGCATGAGATCGAAGGCCTTGTTGATGTCCTCGAGGCCCATGGTGTGCGTGATCATCTCGTCGATCTTGATGTCGCCGTCCATGTACTGCTTCACCATGCCGGGAAGCTGCGTGCGGCCTTTCACGCCGCCGAACGCGCTGCCGCGCCAAACGCGGCCCGTGACGAGCTGAAACGGCCGCGTGCTGATCTCCTGGCCCGAGGCCGCGACGCCGATGATGATCGACTCACCCCAGCCGCGGTGGCAACACTCGAGCGCGGAGCGCATGAGGTGCACGTTGCCCACGCACTCGAACGAATAGTCCACGCCCCACTCCGTCATGCCGACGATGACTTGCTGCACGGGCTTGTCGAAGTTCTTCGGATTCACGAAGTCCGTGGCGCCGAGCGCGCGCGCCATGTCCTCTTTATCGGGATTGATGTCGACGGCGATGATGCGCTCTGCCTTCGCCATTACGGCGCCCTGAATCACGCTCAATCCCACGCCGCCCAAGCCAAACACCGCCACCGTGGAGCCGGGCTTCACCTTCGCGGTGTTGAGCACGGCGCCAATGCCCGTGGTGATGCCGCAGCCCAATAGACACACCTTCTCGAGCGGCGCCTTCTTCGCGATTTTCGCGAGCGCGATCTCGGGCAGCACCGTGTACTCGGAGAACGTGGACGTGCCCATGAAGTGCAGGATCGGCTTGCCGTTCTTCGAGAAGCGGCTCGTGCCGTCGGGCATCACGCCCTTGCCTTGTGTGGCGCGAATCGCCACGCACAAGTTCGTCTTGCCGGATTTGCAGAACTTGCACTGCTTGCACTCGGGCGTATAGAGCGGGATGACGTGGTCGCCGGGCTTCACGCTCTTCACGCCCTTGCCCACTTCCTCCACGACACCGCCGCCTTCGTGACCCAGGACCGACGGGAATGCGCCTTCGGGATCGGCGCCCGACAGCGTGTACGCGTCGGTGTGACACACGCCGGTGGCAACGAGCCGGACGAGCACTTCGCCCTCTTTGGGCCCCGCGAGATCGATCTCCTCGATGCTGAGCGGCTTGCCGGCTTCCCAGGCGACTGCTGCTTTGGTTTTCATTCTTCTTGCCCCCTGCAAGTACGAATTGGTTTGGGCATGATTGTAGGGACTTGGGCTTATGGCGAATAGATGGACATTTTTCTCGGGCTCGGCTCCAACTTGGGCGATCGTCGCGACCACCTTGCGCGAGCGCTGGCACGACTGAGCGCATACGGCGTACGCGTGGTGCGTGTGTCACCCGTCGTGGAGTCGCCCGCCATGCTGCCCGACGATGCGCCGGCCGATTGGAACCGGCCGTTCCTCAATCTCGCGGCCCACTGCCGCACCGAAGCTGCGCCGCTCGAGGTGCTCGACGGCTTGAAAGCCATCGAGCGGGAGCTGGGACGCGAGGACCGCGGCCGCTGGGCGCCGCGCTCCATCGACCTCGATTTGCTGCTGTACGGCCGCGAGACGCTGTCCGGCGAGCGCCTGCGCGTGCCGCATCCTGGTATTGCGAGCCGGGCGTTCGTGCTCACGCCTCTGGCCGCCCTCGAGCCGCGCATGACGATTCCGGGCTTGGGCCCGCGCACCGTGCTCGAGCACGCGCGCGAGGGCCGACATCATTTGCCGGTGTGGATGGGCATCGTGAATCTCACGCCGGATTCGTTCTCCGACGGCGGCGAGCTCGAGGACGTAGGCGCCATCGAAGCGCGCGTGGCGGAGCTCGTGACGGCGGGCGCACAGCTCATCGACTTCGGTGCAGAGTCCACTCGACCCGGCGCAACGCTGTTGACGGCCGATGAGGAATGGGCGCGCCTCGAGCCCGCGCTCGGGCGCCTCGTCGATCGCTATCGCAGCGAGGTGCTGCGCCCGCGGCTCAGCGTCGACACGTATCATGCAGAGACGGCGCGGCGCGCGCTCGTGCTCGGCGTGGATGTCGTCAACGACGTGAGCGGTCTCTCGACTTCGGCCATGCTGGAGCTCGCCGCCACGAGCGGCGCCGACTTCGTGGCGATGCACAATCTGGGTTTGCCCGCCGACAAAGCGCGGACCTTGCCGGCAGACCAGGACCCGACAGCGGCCGTCGAGCGCTGGCTCGAGGAGCGGCTCGAAGCCTGGGAACGCGCGGGGCTCGATCTCTCGCGGATCGTGTTCGATCCCGGTATCGGCTTCGGCAAGAACGCCTTGCAGTCGTTGCAGCTGCTACGCAACGTGGAGCGGTTGCATCGCTTCGGACTGCGCCTGCTCGTGGGGCACTCGCGCAAGTCGTTCATGCATCAAGCGGCGGCGGCCGATCGTCTCGACCGCGATCTGTTCACCGTGGGCGTGTCGCTACGGCTGTGCAGCGCCGGCGTCGACATTCTGCGCGTGCATAACATCGCGGCGCATACGGCGGCCTATCGCGGCTGGTCGCACGTTCAATAGCGCCCTTGCAGTGCGCTACGTGCGGTTACTTTCCGAGCCGCGCGCGGATGTCGCGATACGCGTTGTCGATGAGGCGCGCGAGCGCGGCAGCGTCCGGCTCCTCGCCGGGTCGAAGCTTCACGTGACGCATTCGCTTGCCCGTGCCTTCGAGCAGGCCCGACGGATCGGGAAGGAACGCCCCGAAAAAGAACCCTACGTTGACGTGGCTCTTGAACGCGTTGACGTAGCCGAACGCCGCGTCGCCGACGCAGGCCGTGGGGCACCCGTCGTGCATCAACTCGCGCACGTCACTGCCGCAACGGCGCATGTGCGTAAACCACGTCTCCACCAACGGCCGCAAATCGTCACGCCGCGTAGCCAACCACGCGTCAATCTCCGCATCGTGCTTCGTGGCCGACGGAAACCGCATGAGATTGTCCAAGACGTCGGCCAGCGTGAAGAGCGAGCGGTCAGACATCACTGAGCCGCGGCGGCCGCCCGTTCCCGGTTGCACTTCCAGCAAAACTCGAATTCGCCGGGACTCTCTTCGCCGCAGTCCGCGCAGCGCCACGCCGCCGCAGCGGCCGCGCTTTTCTGCTCCCGGAGGAAGGCGGCGACGAGCCGCCTGACTTCTGCATCATCCGTCTCATGCGCGATCCAGACTTCGGACGCGGTGCCGGCATACGGGATGCGCACCGCACCTTTGTTTCGAACGGACGCTGCAACGCCGTTGTGCAGCAAGTGGTCTTTGAGCAGCACCGCCTCGGTTAGATCGAGCGTGTAGTACACCTTTCGCATGGACCCCTCCTGCCTTCCGGCGCCCCGCGCTACCGTATCATGTGGTAGATTTTTGCGGGTTGCGAGCCAGCGAATGTGCCCCGGGCCAACATGCGAATCGCGGCGACTTTTGCGCTAATACTGCTGCTTCCGCTTGCGGCTTGCGGCCAGCCGCAGCCGGTGTCCGCTACGGGGCACTTCGAGGACTGGCCGTCCGGCGCGCGCTGGGGAACGGACCAGCAAACGTTCGACGTAAAGATGGGAGCCCGTCGCGTCGACGCAGCATTCACGGTCGCGTCGAACGGGTTCGGCTGGCGTTGGTCGTTTACGGGCGGCGACGAAACCTTCAACCGGTGGACGGATATAACGGCTTGGTGCTGGGCGCCGGGAACGGTGTCGTTTCGTACCCAGCGAAACCGGCCGATGGCGGCGTACGGTCTCGAGCCCGAGGTACTCGCCACGATCGTGGAGGCGTATTTCAAACAGCATGCGTCGGAAGTCGAATGGAGCGGCCAGGACTGGACGTGCACGCCCCAGGCACTCGGTGGGCAGCATCCTGCCCGAATTTCCAAAGTGCGCGAATTGCTCGAGGCCGCCGCCTCCGACGAGCCCTGAGGGCCCCGCCGAATCGATCAGGCGGCGTTGCTCGATGAGCGCCTGGTGAACCACGCGTGTAGCAAACCCGCTTGAAAGAATTGAACCGGCGGCTCGAAGCCGCCGGACTCGATGATGGCTGCAACCTGTTTGGGCGGCAGTAGCGCCACGTCTTTGGCATAAGCTGCGCGCGCTCGCTCCAGCCCTTCCGCTGTGATGCCGGGCACCATCGTGTTCAGCCAAACAGGTAGAAGCGCCTCGTACACGCTCGCACTGTCATCCGACGCCAAGTCGGAGCTCGCCAAGACGCCGCTCGGACGGAGCCGCTCGGCAATCGCGCGAAAGAGCGCAGCGCGAGCTTCTTGCGCCAGAATGAACTGGGACACCAGAAAACACGTTGCCCCGTCGTGCAAATCGTCGGTGCGAAGCGAGTCGACGTAGCCCTCATGAAAATCGCAACGCGATGCGAACCCGTCTGCTTCGGCCCGCCGGCGACAGTTCTCGAGCATGGCACCCGACGGGTCGACCGCCGTGAATCGCCAGCGAGGAAATCTCTGGGCGAAGTACGCCAGCTCTGCGCCTGTTCCGGCGCCGACGCAAAGCATTCGCGCATCCGCCGGCAAGCCGGCGAAAACCGTTTCAAGAAGCAGGTACAAGCCGTCACGGATGGGCGCCATTCGGGCCCATTGCTTGTCGTAGGCGGCGGCCTGCCGATCGAAAACGTTTTTGAGCTCTTCCTTTTCCATCGGTCGTTAAACGTCGGCTACGACTGAGTCGTTTTCTTTCTGCGCGACGACTAAACGATAGCCAACGTCCAGCTCTTGAGCTTCGCGCAAGGCGGCGCCATGCCGAGCAAGCCACGTCCCGTCGTCGAGGTCCCGGCGAAGACGTGCAAGGCCCGCCGTAGCGTCGAACCTCGAGAATACCGAGATCGCGCCGCGCACATGCGCGTCGAGGTAACGCTCTGGGCGCTGCCAATAGGCACCCAAAAAGCCGTCAACACAATCGGCCGGAACCGGAACGGGCTGGACGGTAATGGGGCCGACGGCCATTTCGATTTCGCGCAGCGACGGGAAGGCAGGGCGATCTATCTCGAGTATTTCGGGAAAGTAGTGCTGCACCAACCAAAACCCCGGGTGCTCTGCGTCGTACGTGAAGATGACGACGCGCTCGCGCGCGACACGGCGCAGCTCTGCCAGCCCTTGGCCGCGGCGCGGCCAATGATGAACTGTAAGCACTGCAAGCGCTGCGTCGAATGACTGATCTCGAAACGGCAGCCGGCTTGCCGATGCCTGCACGACTGGCGCCGCCGCGGCAGGGCGCTGCCGTATCATTTCGCGGGAGGGTTCCACAGCAATGACGAGCCGATTCTCGGGCTCGTAGGAACCCGCGCCGGCGCCTACGTTGAGAACGCTGCGACACTGTCCCAGCGCGCGATCTATCCGCGCTGCGATACGAGGATCCGGCCGCCGACGCGTCGAGTAGCCGACACCGATTCGGTCATACAGCGCCCGATTCACCACGACCGTATTCTCTCCTGCACCCGTTTTCCCGCGATGGTCGATTAGCCGTCGATCGCGAGATCGTATCTAACTTCGGGCAAGCGCTTTCCACCGATCTCTATGATCGTTTCGGCGTGCCTAGAACGTGCAAACCCGATTCGCTCGTAAAACCGGATCGCCCTCTCGTTGGCTGCCAGAACGCAAACGGTGGCTTGGACAAAACTCAGGGCACGTAGACGCGCTAACGCCGCTTCACAAAGCAACTGACCAACGCCCATCGACCAGTGTGACGACGCAACGTATAGCGCGTAAATCTCCCCGACATCTTCCGCTGCGGATTCATGCCGTGATTTGCCATGGGAGACGAAACCGATGATGTGATCCTCGGCCGCGACGAGCGTCTCCGAGCTATTGCGTTCAAAGATGTCAACCCACCGCCTTTCACGATCGGCTACAGAAAGTCTATCGAGGTACGATTGCGGCACTATTCCCCGATACGCATCCTGCCAAGCCGAAACGTGTACCGCAGCAATGCCGTGCGCGTCTTCGGCAAGTGCGCGACGAATGATCATCGTCTAAAGGTCCACTTCACTGCCACCGCCAACTGCAGACTAAGGGAGGCCTCGTGTCTCGTTCTGGACACTACCGAATAGGGCTCGGGAACATCGGTGGCTTCGCCGTGCCGCGAAAATGTCGCAAGATTGCCGTGTCGAAACCGTAGAGGAGGCCGCCGTCTCGAGCAATGATCCGATCTTGCTCATCCCTTGGAGGCGGACATGAACGTGAAGGTAAACGGCGGTCGAATCAAGGAGTTGCGCATTAAGCACTCCTACTCGCAAGAGAAACTCGCGGAAATCGTCGCCGTAAATCTGCGCACGATTCAAAGGATAGAGACCACCGGGCTGGCGTCACTCAACACTCGCGGCGCGCTGGCGAAAGCGTTCGGCGTGAGACCGGAAGACCTCGACCTGGCGCCCGCTGCGCCTTCTGCGGGGGAGCTCCTCGGCGGTTTGCCGCGTTGGCCGGGTTTGCTCTTCTCCGCCGTTCTCATCGCGCTTGGATGGGTGGTGCTTGTCGTCAGCATCACGAGCGCAACGCCGATCGGGCTCGTGACGCCGCCGGCGATCGGCGGCCTGCTCGTGGCCCTGATCGGTCTGGTCGTGCTAACCCGGCTCACGCCGCTGCGCCGATGGCGCACCTACGCGGTGCTCTTCATCGTCGTCGTTGCGATGGTGGC
>CAMPKU010000127.1 GCA_946887385.1 uncultured Gammaproteobacteria bacterium | reverse complement strand
GCTCCACGGCTAGGCGCGCGCGTTGCTGCGGTTCGAGCGTACACGATCGAAATGCCGTCCGCACCAGGCCGCGCCGCAGGCGCGCGCGGAATCGCGTACGCTTACGTGAGTCGCCGTTGACTTGGGCGTGCCCGTTAGGGCCATGTCGCTGCGCGAAGATGCCGCGGCTCGTATACTACCCGCGCTCCTACGCAGAGGCGGCGATTCCGACTCGACACCATGGTCAAACCGCACGGGTTGCGCATCGGCTCCTATGAAGTTCAAGCGCTCATCGGCGTTGGCGGCATGGGCGAGGTCTATCGCGCGCGCGACACGCGGCTCGGGCGCGAAGTCGCGATCAAGTTTCTGCCCGACGAGTTCACCGCTGATGCCGACCGTCGCGCCCGCTTCGAGCGCGAAGCGCGCTCGCTGGCGAGCCTCAATCATCCCAACATCGCCGCGATCTACGGAGTCGAGGAGGCCGGCGACGGCACGCCGGGTCTCGTGCTCGAGCTCGTCGAGGGGCCGACACTCGCGGAGCGCCTGCTCGGCGGACCGGTGCCGGTCGCCGAAGCGCTCGCCATCGCCGCGCAGATCGCAGCTGCCCTCGCGGCCGCGCACGAGGTTGGCATCGTCCATCGAGATTTGAAGCCGCAGAACGTCAAGCTCAAAGCCGACGGCAGCGTCAAAGTGCTCGACTTCGGTCTCGCGAAACCCGTGACCCGCGCGTTGGCGGCGACGCCGGCATCATCGCCGCCGACCGAGACGAGCGGCGAGCTCACGAACGCCGGCACCGTACTCGGCACGCCGGCCTACATGAGCCCGGAGCAAACGCGCGGTCGAGAGGTCGACAAGCGCGCCGACGTGTGGGCGTTCGGTTGCGTGCTCTATGAGTTGTTGACGGGACGGCGCGCGTTTTTTGGTGAGGACGTGCCGGAGACCATTGCAGCCGTGCTGCGCTCGGAGCCCGCTTGGAACGACCTTCCGCCCGACTTACCGGCCTCGGTGCTGATGCAGCTTCGGCGCTGTCTCGAGAAAGATCCGGCGCGGCGGTTGCGCGATCTCGGCGACGTTCGTTTCCTGCTCGAGGACTCGTCACCGCGGCACGAGCCTACGCACCTTCCCGAGCTCGGGCGGGGCACACGGCCAGCGCGCCGGCATTGGCCATGGGCCGCAGCTGCAAGCGCGGGCGTCGTCGCCCTCGTCGCCGCAGCGCTGGCTTTACATTGGGCCTCGCCGCCCGATCGAGAGCTCGCTGTTACGCCGAGCGCGTCGTCGCCGGCAGCGAGCGGCACGCCCGGCGTTACGCGGGGTCGGGAGCGGTTGCCGGGCTCGATTGCCGTGCTGCCGTTCGAAAATTTGAGCTCGAGCGGCGACGACGCCTCGTTCGCGGCTGGTCTGCACGAGGAAGTAGTGAATCAGCTCTCGAAGCTCAGAAGCCTGAGCGTGATCTCGACTAACTCGGTGCTGCGCTATGCGCAGAATCGACCGTCGATCGACGAGATCGCCGAGGAGCTGCGCGTCGGCACCGTCATGGAAGGCAGCGTGCGCTACGCCGGTAGCGAGCTCCGGGTAACGGCCCAGCTCATCGATCCGGATACGGGTGCGGTGCTTTGGTCCGAGAGTTTTCGCGCCGATGGCAGCAACGTCGACGAAGTATTCGCGATTCATGCCGACATCGCCACGAACATCGCGCGCGCGCTCGGCACGGAGATCACGGCCGACGATCGCCGGCGTATGGATCGCAAGCCCACGGAATCGGCGGGCGCCTACGCTCACTACGTGCGCGCCCAGGATCACGCCATGAGAGCCGAGTTCGACGCGGTCGTGCGCGAGCTCAGCGCGGCGATCGAGCAGGACTCGCGTTTCGCCGAAGCGTACGCACAGCGCGCCTACCATTACGCGTACGCGCAGGTCACTTCGTGGGACCGCAGTCAATTCCTGCGGGACAACTCGGCGCTTCGCGCCGCGGATTTTCAAGCGCTCGCGTTGAGCGATGCGGATCGCGCGCTCGAGCTCTACGATCGCGCCGGAATGGCGTGGCTTGCGCGCGCAATGACGAATCTGTTCCGCTTTCGTTATCGCGCGGCCGACGACGCCTTCACTCGCGCGCTCGAGGCGAGCCCGAACGACCCCGCCATATTGGGCGAGTACGCAATGTTTCGCAGGTACGTGGGCGATCTCGATGGCGCCCGCTCGTTGATCCTACAGGCCGAGCGTTACGATCCGAATGGCGCCATCACGCTGTACTATCTCGGCGACATCAACCTGGCCACGGGCAGGCCCGACGAAGCTGCCGCCGCGTTCGCGAAGGGGTTGCGGCTCAATCCCGACGACGTGAACCATAACCTCCTGGCGGCGCTGAACGCGCCCGATTGGCGTGCGGCCGAGCCGCGGCTGCGCACGATCGAGCGTGTGGTAACGGATACGGGCGTCGGCTGGGCGCTCGCGGGTGCGGCAGTGGCGTATCAGCAGGCCGGCCGCGACGCTGAAGCGGAGAATGCGCTCGCGCGTTACGCCGAGTGGGCAACCGGCGAGGGCGTCGGGTCGGGGGACTGGGCACTCTACTACCTGGTGCGCGGCGATCTCGAATCGGCGCGCGAGTCTCTCGAGGCAGCCGTCGAGACGCTCGAGAGCAACAAAATCGATGCGGGTTTTATTTCGCTGCAATTGCTCCTGCAGTCTCGCGCCAGCGACGCGAGGCTCAACGAACCGCAGTTCCACGCTTTGTTCGAACGGCTCGAGGCGTTGACGGCTAGGTAGTCCCCCCACTGCTGCCTCATATGCCGGTCACCTAATTCGGCGGCGATTCTTCGCGTTGTTCCATCAGCAGCCGGATCTGCTTATCCATGAACTCCCAGGGCGGCTCACGATCCGACTCGGGAAGCGCCCACAGGCCCCTTCCCCGCCGCCGTGCCCACTCCTGCAGGTCCATCAGCGCCTGATCGTTACTGATCTCCTGCCACACCCACGCATTGCCGCCGCCCACGAGCTCCCAGCTAACATCGCGGCCATCCACGTAAACACGCCCGACCACCGTGACGCCGTCAGGTCCGCGCAGCGACTCGATGAAGCGCACACACGCACGCTTGCCTTTCACCAGCGCATTCAGCGCTGCGACTGCTTCCGGATTCTACGGTTGTCCGTTGGCGGGCGCGAGGATGTCGGCCACATGGATCTTGAAGGGAGTTTCTCATCCGGCAGGCGCGCATCGATGATGTGTCCCGACTCCGCACCGACGAGATCGACGTGGACGACCTCCGCGTCGTCTGCTCGCGGCAGATCATACGGATAGTCCGGCATCGACGCGGGGAGCTCGCAGCCAACCAGCAAGACGGCAGCCAGCACCGCACTCATCCACGATGGCTTTGGTGTCATCGACCTAACGATATCCAGTGCGCGATTACGCATGAGTCTTCGTCGTGCGGGGCAGCATTATCGAGGCTCGAGGAGAGAGCCGACAACCATGCCCGTACGGAAGTGTGAAGTCGCGTCAAGACCGCGCGAGCACTTGCGACGCGGTCCCGCGGCCGTGCGCGCCTCCGCGGTGCGCAATCCGCACCGCGAGGGCACCGGGGCCGAGCAGCGATTGCGCGACGAGCGCGAGCGCCCAGAACGCCGGATACTCCCAGCCGCCGCCTGCGTTCTCGAACAGCCAGCCGCTGTCCCAATGCGCCCACGTGGCACCGAGCAACACCGGTACGAGCGCAAGCGCCGCAACGCGTACGCCGATGCCGAGCACGAGCGCTGCGCCGCCGAACGTCTCGAGAAGCATCACTGCCCATGCGAGTGCGCCGGGCAGCCCAACGCTTTCGAAGAACGCCACGGTTCCCGCCATCGTGAATACGAAAACCTTGAGATACAAACCGTGCGTGAGCAGCGCGAACCCGAGCGTGAGCCTGAGCACGAGAGCTCCGTAAGCCGTGGTGCCGCCGTTGCTGCGATCGTTCGCTGTCGTCATGACCTTCTCCTTTCACTTGGCCGGTTGTGAAACGGCGCTCACGATAGACTACGGCGCGCGCCTCGAGCATCCATGCCGGCGCATACGGGGTTTGCAATCATGCAAGACACGGATTGGGACGACCTGCGCTATTTTCTCGCGATCGATCGCAGCGGCTCGATCGCGGCAGCCGCGAAATATCTCGGCACGAGCCATTCCACCGTGCTGCGGCGAGTCGCGAAGCTCGAGGAAAAGCTCGGTGCACGCCTCTTCGAGCGGCTGCCGGCCGGTTACGCGATGACGAGCGCCGGCGAGCGATTGCGCACGCGGCTAGACGGCGTCGCGGAGCGGATCGAGGGCGCGCAACGCGAGCTTTCGGGCCTCGACACGCGGCCGTCCGGCACGATCCGCATCACGAGCACCGACACGCTCGCGCACGGCTTGCTGATGCCGCATCTCCGAGCGTTCCGCGAAGCCCATCCGGCCATCCGGCTCGAGCTCGTGCTGAACAACGCGTTCCTGAGCCTCACGAAGCGCGAGGCCGACGTCGCGATTCGTCCATCGAATCGGCCGCCCGAGAACCTCGTTGGCCGCCGGATTGGACGCGTGCGCACGGCGCTCTATGCCGCACGAACCCACGCGCGCGCGAGCCGCGACTGGCAGAGCTACGACTGGGTCGTGCCCGGCGAAGGTCTTGCGCACCTCGACCAGTCGAAATGGGTAGCCGCGAACGTGCCGCCCGAGCGCGTGACGGCGACGGTCGACAGCCTGCTTGCGATGGTCGGCGCGGTGCGAGCCGGGCTCGGCATCGGCTTCCTGCTCACGTTCCTCGCGGACGGCCACGACGACCTCGTGCAGATCGCGGCGCCCGATCCGGCGCTCGACACCGAAATTTGGATGCTCACGCACTCGGACCTTCGCGATGTGCCGCGCATCCGCGCGTTCATGAACTTCGTTCACGAACGGCTGCGCACGGACGCGGGTGTCGTATCGTCGGAGCGCAAGGCGCGTCCGGCGAACGACAAACGTTCGCGCCGCGCTCGCTGAACCGCGCTGCGCATTTTTTTAAGTGGATGGTGCCGGCAGAGGGACTCGAACCCCCGACCCCCCGCTTACGAAGCGGATGCTCTACCAACTGAGCTACGCCGGCAAAAACGAGAAGGCGCATATTGTGCCTCACACAGGCACGGCGCGCACGTAACGATCGCGATTTGTGCCCGAGCTATACCTAGGCTGAGCGGCGCACTCGTACGACCACGTCGACGCCGGCCTGCTCCGTGCCCGGCGGCAGCGCCGTACCCACCGTCAGCACCACCGACTCGAGCGGGATGTCGGTGAGCTCGCCGGTATCGACGTTGTAAAAGTGGTGGTGCGCAGCCGTCGAGGAATCGTAGAACTGGCGCGTCGGATCGACGTCCACGGTGCGCAACAGTCCGCGCTCGCAGAACAGGTTCAACGTGTTGTACACCGTCGCCTTCGAGATCCGCAGACCGTTGGCCTTGATGGTGGCTATGATTTGCTCGGCCGACAGGTGCTGCGGCCGTGCCAGCGCCAGCAGCGCAATGTCGACGCGTTGCGCTGTCGGCAGCACGCCGCGGCCCGAAAGCAACGAGACGGCCTCATCGCGTGTCATACTCGATCCCATAAGAATCAGCGAGTTGTGGAGTATACCCGCGACTCCACGGCGATATCAAAGACCAGCCTCAAAACCGCACGAACTCGTAAGATTTTCGGATCGACCCGCCGCACCGCGCGCCGTAGCTTGCCGCCAACGACGGAGGGTCCATGCGCCGCGCTCTTGGCTTCACATTGTGGGAATTGCTCTGCACGCTCGGTATTGCCGGCGTCGCACTCGGCAGCGGCGTGCCGGCGTTCCGGTCGTTCCTTCTCGACGCCCGGCTCACGGCCGACGTGAACGGCTGGGTACTGGCCGTGCAGCTGGCGCGCAGTGAGGCAGCGAAGCGCGGCCGGCGGGTCTTGGTGTGCATGACCGTGGACGCTCAGCGCTGCGGCGGCGCCGAAGCCGCCGTTGGCTGGATGGTGTTCGTGAACCTCGATGGCGACTCTCCGCCGCAACGCGCCGCGGACGAGCCGCTGCTCTACGCATATGAGCCCGAGCTCGCAGGCACGATTGAAAGCAACCGGCCTTATTACGAATTTCGCCGGGGCAGGCGCAGCACCAACGGCACCGTAGTGTTCTGCGACGCGCGCGGCGCGAGCGCGGCGCGCGCCGTCGTCGTGAGCTATACGGGGCGGCCGCGCGTAACCTCGGTGGGCACGGATGGCCGGCCGTTGCGCTGCGGCGATTTGTCATGAGCCGTGCCGGAGCCGCGCCCTGCCCCATCCGCAGCGTGCGCTTCACGCAGATTCGAAGGCTGTTGGGCTTTAGCTTGATCGAGGCGCTCGTCGCGCTCGTCGTGCTCTCCGTCGGCATGATCGGCATCGCAGCGCTGTACGGTCAGGGCTTGGGCGCGGCGCGAACAGCGCTCTATCGAACCATCGCCGTGAATCTCGCCGCCGATATGGCCGACCGAATTCGCGCGAATCGCTTTGCTCGCGCGGCTTATAGCGCTCCCGGCGCACCGCACCCTTGCGGCCCCGGCGGTGCTACGGCGTGCACGCCGGCACAGCTCGCGGCGTACGACAAGCTCGCTTGGTCGGCGCTCGTCGACGGCGAGCTGCCCGGCGGCGTCGGCACGGTGGTCTTCACGCCGGGCACGCCTCCGGCATACGCGATCACCGTTTCGTGGCAAGACGTGACGGGCGCAGCGCAACACCAGATCGCACTCCAAGTTCCGACCCTCTAGTCGCAACGAACGATCACGGCGAGCTATGACATCGAACGCAAGGCGGCCACTTGAATGCGGTATGACGCTGATCGAGCTGCTCGTGGCGCTCGCCATCGGCATGTTCCTGATGATCGGCGCCGTTACCGTCTTCATGCAGGCACGCACAACGTTCCGCGTTACCGAGTCGGTCGCCCGGCTGCAGGAACAGGGCCGCTTCGCACTCGATGCGCTCGAGTCCGACATTCGCATGGCACAGTACTTCGGGCTCACCAATCGTTCCGAGCAGATCAGCGGCCGCGCCACCGAGTCGCCGATTTCGACCGCGGGCCATCTCGGCAACTGCGGCCCCACCTGGGCCATCGATCTCGACCACGCCGTGGCCGGCGCGAACAACCGTTACGCCTGGGGCTGTCCGGAGCCGCGCGCACGCGCCGGCTCCGACACGCTGGTCGTCCGCCGCGTGGCGGAAAACGCGTTGACCGCTACGCAAGTCAACGCGGCATCCGCGGGCACGCTATTCGTTCGAAGCGCTCGCGGCGGCTTGGACGGCGAAATCTTTTCCGGAGCGACACCGGCGGCTTTCGACACCACGACGCAGGAGCTCCACCAGCTCGTCGTCAACGGCTACTACGTACACAGCCAGTCGCCGACACTCGGCACTACGGTGCCTTCGTTGCGCATGAAGACGCTCGTCGCCGGCGGCAGAATCGAGGATCACGAGGTGTCGCCGGGCGTGGAAAACCTGCAGATTCAGTTCGGCATCGACACGGATCCGCCGGGAGCAGACACCCGCGGCGCCATCGACCGCTATGTGAATGCCGAGGACCCGCTGCTCGCCACCTCCGGGGTGCTCGCCGTACGTGTGTGGCTGCGGATCCGCGCCGAGCAGATCGAAAACGGCTTCGCCGATACGGCCATCTATACCTATGCCGACGAGAACGCCGGCCCCTTCCTCGACGCATTCCGCCGGGTGGTGGTCTCCAAGACCATCTACCTTCGCAACGCGCGCAGCTGATCACAGTCATGCAAGACCCACGCGCCTATTGCGCACGCCGTCGTCGCCAGCAGGGCGCCGTGCTCGTCGTGGGGCTGATGCTGATGCTGTTGCTCACGGTGATCGGCGTGTCGGGCATGAACACCGCCACGATGGAAATTGCGATGGCGAATAGCGTGCAGGTTCAGCAGGACGCATTTCAGCTCGCCGAGAACGCGATCGGCATCGCGCTCGCCACGGGGAACTATTCCACCGCCGGGCCGCGCACCGTCGAATGGCTCGGCGTTCCGGGCTTCGATCGCCACGCCGTCAGCACGTACACCGGCATCAACACACCGGTGCCGGGCGAGGCGAACAGCCTTGGGGTGGCCGGCGCGATGACCGCTTGGCACTTCGAGGTTGTTGCGCAGGGCGAAGGCCCGCGCAACGCAGCCGCGGTCCACCGGCAGGGTTTCTACGTGCGCGGCCGCTCGGAGTAGCCGCGGCTCGTTCGAGGAGATCGACTTTTGTTGCGACAGCTTCTCGCCGCCGCCGCGCTTGCAGGCGCTTTCGATACGGCGCATGCCGGCAGCGTCCTCGAGACGGCGCAGCACGCGGCGGAAGTCCCGCTGCATGCGCTTCAATTGCCGGCTGCCGCGGGCGGCCTCGTGCGGTTCGCCGCCTGTGTCGGCTGCCAGATCCATACCGCGACGATGCCAGGCAGCACGCGCTACGTCATCAACAACCGGCCTGCGACGTTCGAGGCGTTTGCGGCGGCCGTGGACACCGCTCGCACGACGAGCGAGACCGCGAACCGCTCGCTCGTCGGCCTGTACTTCGACGCGGCGTCGAAGCGCCTGGCGCGAATCGCGCTCGTCACGCCCTTGCCGAGGTGAAATCGATGCGCTTCATGAGCGGCGTTTTCGGCCACTTGCGCTTCACGGCCGTCGGCCTTGCGTGGGCGCTGGTGTCCGGTGCGCCGGCCGCGGCCGACGACACGGAGGTGTTTCGCTTCGCGCCGCCCCGCGATACGCGCGCCAACGTGCTGTTCGTCATCGACGACTCACTGAGCATGGGCGCCGAAGTGCTCACGCAGCCCGCATACGACGCAGCCGTTTCGTATCCAAGCCAAGGCTGCGACGCGGCGCGCGTCTATTGGAACGCGGGCACCGGCGCTCCGCCGAGTTGCACGACTCCCAACTGGTTCCATGCGACGGCCCAGAACTGCGACAAGGCGGCTCGCGCCTTCGCGGCGAGCGGACGGTTCTGGGATGACCACATGGCGCAATACGATCCGTCCGGCTCGGGCACGTGGCGTGACCTCGCGTCGAGCCAGAAGGATCGCGTCGTCGAGTGTCACGACGACCGGGGCGTTCATGGCGACGGCGGCGCTGCGCTTTACGCAGCGAACAATTTCTCGCCGAACGCGTGGCGCGCCGCGAGTGCAGAAGAGATCAGCTGGAGCGCCCGCGACGAGGCCACGCTTTACAGCGGCAATTACTTGAACTGGTACTACGGCGCCGTCGCGCTGCGGCCGCGGCTCGACGTGGTGCAAAACGTGGTCGACGACCTGCTCGAAACCCTGGACGGCGTCAACGTCGGCCTAATGCACTTCAACGCGTTCGCCGACCCGGCGACCGGCAGCGATGGCGGCAGCATCTTAGTACCCGTGGCGGACATCGCCACGAACCGCACGGCGCTGCGGGAAGCGGTGGCGTCGCTCACACCGAACGCCTCCTCGCCGCTCGCCGAAACACTGTATGAAGCCCGGCAATATTTCGCCGGCAACGCCGTCACGTTCGGCTCGGCCAGCGTCTTGGGCTCGCGCGCCGTGGCCGACACGGATTTCTACGACTCGCCCATCGAGGAGGCTTGCCAGCAGAACTTCGTGGTGCTTCTCACCGACGGCGAGCCCACTTGGGACAACGAGGCCGACGAGGCCATTCTCTCGCTGCGCGACGCCGGCAACGCATCTTTGAGCAGCGTCACCGGCAGCGCCGTCTGCGACGTGGAGACCTGGACCGGCATCGACGCAGCGGCGCCGCCGAGCGGCGAACTGTCGCACTGCTTGGATGACGTTGCGCACTTTCTTTACGAGGGCGACGTTTCGAGCGCGCACGACGACACGCAACGCGTGCGGACGCTCACCGTGGGCTTCACCGTCGACGCGCCAGTCCTCGAAGCGACCGCGGAGCGCGGTAACGGCCGAGCGCCGGGCGACAGTGAAGGCGTGTACTTCGTCGCCAACGACGCAGCGTCGTTGGCCAGCGCGTTCTCCGCGGTCGTCGGCAGCATTACGGCAACGGCGGCCTCGTTCGTCGCGCCCGCAGTGGCTGCGAATGTATTCCAGCGCGCCGAAACGTTGAGCGATCTCTTCGTCAGCGTCTTTCAACCGTCCGAGAACCTGCATTGGCCTGGCAATCTGAAAAAATACCGGCTCCGCGACGACGGCGTGATCGTGGATGCGCGCAATGCTCCTGCCGTGGACCCGGCAACCGGTCTTTTCGCCGACGCCACGCAAAGCTATTGGTCTGCCACCTTCGACGGCACAGACGTGACGAAGGGCGGCGCCGCGAACCTCATTCCGCCGAGCCGCGAGGTGTATACGAACGTGAGCGGCCACGACCTCAATGCACCCGGCAATCGCGTTTCGATCGCGAACACCGCGGAAGTGACGGACGCGATGCTCGGAGTTGGAGCCACGGGGTGGACTCGCGACGACGTGATCAGCTTCATCAACGGAATCAATCCCCTCACCGGCCTGGCGCGCAATGAGATGGGCGACCCGCTGCACTCGGCGCCCGTGCCCGTCATCTACGGCCCTAACCTTCGCGACGGCCTGGTCTTCGTTGCGACGAACGACGGCTTTCTGCATGCGCTCGACGCCTCGACGGGCGTGGAGCGATGGGCGTTCCTGCCGCGGGAGTTTCTCGACGATCAAATCGAGCTGCTCGACAACGATGCCTCCTCGGGCAAGCACTACGCCATCGACGGCCCGTTGCGCATTCAAACGCTGGCCGACGACGACGGGGTTATTGAGCCCGGCGAAAAGGTCTATCTGTTCGTGGGGATGCGGCGCGGCGGCGACTTTTACTACGCTCTCGACATCAGCGTGCCCAGCGACCCGCAGCTCATGTGGCGGCGCGACGCCACGCAGTGGGAGGGGCTCGGCGAGAGCTGGTCGCCGCCGGTTCCGACTCGCGTGAGGATCGGCTCCACGGAATACCACGCGCTCGTCATCGGCGGCGGTTACGAGAATGACCAAGACCACGACGAGTCGACGACGGACGCCACGGGCAACTCCATCTACATCGTCGAATCTGCGACCGGTGACGTCTTGTGGCACGGCACTGCAGCGGCCGCCCCCGGCGTTACCAAGACCTTCGGCGTAGCGGGTCGTTCGATGGACTATTCGTTTCCGAGCGAGATCAAGGTCATCGACCTCAACGGCGACGGGCTCATGGACCGCCTGTACGCCGCGGACATGGGCGGCCAGCTATGGCGTTTCGACGTGACCAACGGCGCGGCGGCGGCCGATCTCGTCGCGGGCGGCGTGATCGCGCAGCTTGGGGCGGCCGGCGATGCGACGCCCACGCTCGCCGAGAACCGCCGCTTCTACTATTCGCCGGACGTGGCGCTCGTGAACACGCGGCTTGCGAGCTTCATCCACCTCGGCATCGGCTCCGGTCATCGCGCGCACCCGCTCGGCGCCGTCAACGCGGATCGGTTCTACGCCATCCGCGACAAGAACGTTGGCCCGCTGGATCAAAGCCAGCTCGACGCCCTCACGATCGTCCGCGACGCAGACTTGAGGCCCATCACGTCGGCCGACACGACGATGTTGGCTACGGACTTGGGCTGGCGCCTCGATCTCATGCCGGGAGAGAAGGTGCTCGCGGAAGCGCGGACGATTAACAACGAAGTATTTTTCACCACCTTCCGGCCCGGCAACGTAACCGGCGGTTGCCGGCCGCAACCGGGGCTCAATCGGCTCTACCGAATGAGCCTCTTCAACGGCGCGCCGGTCGCGAACCTAGACGGCTCCGCGGATGACGATGCTCTGACGCTGTCGGACCTGTTCGTCGAGCACACGGGCACGATCCCGTCGACGCCGCAGGTGCTCTTCGTCTCCCGCGATGGCGACAACGACGGCATCCCGGACGACGCCGACGACGACGACGACGGCTCGAGCGTCGACGAGCCGGCCGGCGATCGGGCCTGGGTGTGCACGGACCGGATCTGCGTACCGCTCGAGCTCACGAACAGCCCGGTGCGCACGTATTGGCTCCAGAGCTTCGACTAGGCATCGATCCCGTGAAGCGCGGAACGATTCAGCGCGTGCGAGGCGTCACGTTGCTCGAGCTCATGGCCGTCGTCGTGGTAATCGGCATCCTGAGCATCGTGGCGCTGCCGAGCTACCGCCAATACGTGCTGCGGGCGCAGCGCACCGAGGCGAAATCGGCGCTGCTACGCCTGGCCACGAACCAGGAGCGCTACTACCTCGCCAATCGGACCTACGGCACGGTGGCACAGCTCGTCGATGCCAATCTCTTGCCGGCCGACGAAAAATCCGAGCGCGGCGCGTATCGAATCACCATCGCGGCCGCGGACGCGACCACGTATACCGCCACGGCCACGCCCGTCGCCGGCGGCGCCGTGGACATGCGCGGCGACACGCAGTGCACGACGTTCTCGATCACGGCGCAGGGGATTCGCACGGCCACCGGCAGCGACGCTGCGAACTGCTGGTA